>NZ_CP033169.1:926812-1235749 GCF_003691585.1 Biomaibacter acetigenes
TAGATTCTACCGGTATATGCCTTTTCACCACCTTTGCCATAGGCCTTCCTGATATATCCTCCATGCTAAGGCTTGCCGTGGGGTTGGAACTTTCAGATGAAGAAATTTTAAAAGCCGGAGAAAGAATCTGGAACCTGGAAAGGTTGTTCAACATAGGTGCAGGATTTACTGCTGCCGACGATACGCTGCCGCCAAGGCTTTTAAAGGAGCCTCTGCCTTCAGGTCCTGCTAAAGGTAAAGTGGTCGAACTTGACAAGATGCTTCCGGAATATTACCAGGTGAGGGGATGGAGTGAAGAAGGCATTCCCACCGAAGAAAAGTTGTCGGAACTTTCCATATAGAAGTGTTTCACGGGGACGGTTATCTTGGTACATTATTCGAACGCTATTTTTCATTCAAGACGGAAGAACCGTCCCCCTGTCAACCTACTAAATCATACGGGAGGCAGCGACATGAAGGTAATGTTTTTCGGTTATATACGGGACATAACAGGAGCAAAAGAAACATCGATGCAGGGTCCCACAAATCTAAAACAACTATTACATAAACTCTGTGATATCTATGGTAAAAACCTTAAAAGTAGAGTCTTTGATAATGACGATATCGGCAGGGAAGTCATAATTTTAATAAATGGCCGAAACGCTGCCTTTACAGGAGGCGCTGAAACCACCCTTTCGGAAGATGACGAGATTTCCATATTTCCCGTTATGGCAGGAGGATAATCCTATGGTCTTACATGATTACACTTACACCAATACCATTTTGAAAAAATACCCTCGGGAACAACGGCACCTCTTGGCCATCCTGCAGGATATCCAGAGGCATTACAATTATCTGCCCCGAAAATCCCTGGACATGGTAAGGGATTATCTGGATATTCCCTTGAGCAAGCTTTATAGTATGGCGACCTTTTACAGGGCTTTGAGCTTAAAGCCAAAAGGGGAATATGTCATAAAAGTGTGTGATGGCACCGCATGCCACATAAAGTCATCTCAGAGTATTATAGATGAAATCAGGAAGGTTTTAAATATAGATTCCGGTGAAACCACTGGAGATGGCAAATTCTCCCTGGAAACGGTAAATTGTCTGGGTTCCTGTGCCGCATCGCCGGTGATGGTGATAAATGATAAATTTTACGGTAAAGTGATACCTTCTATGGTCGGTGGCATTCTTTCGGAATACGGCGGACCTGAAAATTAAAAAAGGACGTATTATCTGATTGCATGTATCCCGGCAAAGAACATTTTGCAATAAACAAGAGGAAGAGCCGGGATTTATTTACTTAATGCAGGAGGCGTTAGGATGAACCGGAATGTTAAAAGGACCGTGCTGATATGCTGCGGCCCCGGATGCCTGTCCAATCAAGGTATGGATGTATATGAGGAATTTAAAACAAAAATTTTAATATCCGGGCTGGATGTGGACTTGAGGAGCGCGGTTGAAACTGAAAACGCATGTGTTACCGATACCCTACACCCCGGTATAAAAACCGACCTGGAAACCATGGTCTCACCCGCCGTTAAAGCCACGGGGTGTCAGGGACTCTGCGAGATGGGCCCACTGGTGAGGATAGAGCCTGACAGTATTTTTTACACAAAGGTTAAAGTCTCGGATGTTACGGAAATAATAGAGAAAACCCTCATGGAAAACCGAGTGGTGGAAAGGCTTCTATATAAAGACCCCGTTCAGGGTCGAAAGGTGAGGGCCCGTGAAGAAGCAGAATTTTATAAAAGTCAGCTGAAGGTTGCCCTCCGGAATGTGGGGGAGATAGACCCCGAAAGCCTGGATGATTACATAGAAAGAGACGGCTACCGGGCACTGAAGATAGTTCTATCTCAGAAAACTTCAGAAGATGTTTTATCGGAGATAGAAAAGTCAGGTCTTCGAGGCCGGGGAGGAGCCGGGTTTCCTACCGGACGCAAATGGAGACAGTGCGCAAGAACGGGAAATTACCCCAAATATGTCATATGCAACGGAGATGAAGGAGACCCCGGGGCATTTATGGACAGGAGCATTATGGAAGGGGACCCTCATAGTGTCATAGAGGGCATGATAATCGGCGCCTATGCCGTAGGTTCTCATGAAGGTTTTATGTATATACGGGACGAGTATTTTCTGGCAATCCAAAACATGACAAAGGCTCTGGAACAGGCCCGCCGGGAAGGATTTCTGGGCAAAAATATATTGGGCTCCGGGTTCGATTTTGACATACAGATTGTCCGGGGCGGAGGAGCCTTTGTGTGTGGGGAATCCACCGCCCTCATGGCGTCCATTGAAGGTAAGGTAGGAGAGCCGCGGGCCAAGTATATCCGCTCCGTAGAAAAGGGACTCTGGGGAAAGCCGACGGTGCTCAACAATGTAGAAACCTGGGCCAATGTGCCGGTGATTATAAATAAAGGCGCCGACTGGTTTTGCTCCATAGGTACTGAAAGGAGCAAAGGGACCAAGGTGTTTTCACTGGTGGGCAAGGTCAGGAACACCGGACTCATCGAAGTGCCCATGGGGGTGACGCTGCGACGGATAATCTTCGACATCGGCGGTGGCATAGCCGGAGGCAGAAAATTCAAAGCGGTCCAGACCGGAGGTCCCTCGGGAGGATGCATCCCCGAAAGCCTGCTGGATTTAAAAGTAGACTTTGATACCCTGGATGAAGCCGGTTCCATGATGGGATCCGGTGGCATGATAGTCATGGATGATAGGACCTGCATGGTGGATGTGGCTCGGTATTATCTCAACTTTCTTTCGGAGGAATCCTGCGGCAAGTGCGTGCCATGCCGGGAAGGCATAAGGCGGATGCTGGAGATATTGAATGATATCTGTGAGGGCAGGGGTAGACAGGGGGATATTGAGTTGCTGGCCGAACTGGGCGAAACGGTAAGGGAAGCCTCCCTATGCGGCCTGGGCAAAACCGCCCCTAACCCGGTACTTACCACTATAAAATATTTCAAAGATGAATACCTGGCCCATATAGAAGACAAAACATGTCCTGCAGGCGTCTGTAAAAACCTGACTACCTATTATATTGATAAAACCCTGTGTAAATCCTGCGGCCTATGTAAAAAGAATTGTCCGTCGGAAGCCATTGAGGAAAAGCTGGAGGGTTATTTCATAAATCTTTTAAAATGTATCAAATGCGGAAGCTGTATGAATGCCTGCAGGTTTGGTGCCGTGAAAATCCTGGCCGGTATAATGCGCAAATTATAAAGACCTTTGCGTTGCCGACAATTTAATCCAGGAGGAAATTAATTATGGTAATCACTATAGACGGAATAAAATGCCAAGCCCATAAGGGAGAATATATCCTCGATATAGCCAAAAGAAACAACATCCATATTCCTACCCTCTGCCATTCGGATGCCCTGCCGGGCCAGGGAAACTGCAGGCTTTGCATAGTGGAGGTAATAGAAAAAGGGAGAAAAAAAGTGGTTACCTCCTGCATTTTTCCCGTAACAGGGGAAATAGAGGTGGTAACAAACTCCGAGAAAATCCGGGGTATAAGAAAGACTCTTATAAGGTTGCTTTCCGCCAGGGCTCCCAAGAATGAATATATAGATAAATTGAGGCAGGAATATAACATCCCACCGGAAACCCGCTTTAAAACGGATGACAATGAAAATTGCATCCTGTGCGGCTTGTGTGTCCGGGCCTGTGAGGAAATGGGCATATATGCCATTTCCACCGTAAATCGGGGCATCACCAAAAAAGTATCTACACCTTTTGATGAAGCTTCAGATGTTTGCATAGGGTGTGGGGTCTGTGCCTATGTGTGCCCCACTTCGGCCATAAAGGTCCTGGATGAAGGCGGAAAGCGGCATCTATGGAATAAAACCTTTGAACTAATGAAATGCGTAAAGTGCGGCGAATATATCACAACCCGGGAACACTTTGAATACATAAGAAAAAAAATAGCGGCCGAAGGGACCGAAATCATCGAGCCCCTGTGCGATAAATGCAAGAAAAAAACACTAGGAGAAAACATGGCACAAACTTATAAATAATCCTGAAAAGTAATACCATTAAAACGATAATGTAAACCCTATATTAGGGTTATTTTTTATTTAATTTTTTGCCCTAAAAATTTTTTTCTAAATAAAGCAGGATTTTTAAAAAATATATAGAATTACATTATTAAAGATTGTTGGTTGGATAAACAAACAAGAGGAGGAATTGCATTGCAAAGAGAAATTAAAAACAGTGTGGGTATTTGGGCTTTTGGTGCTAATGCTACCAGGTTTGTTCCAGGAGGCTATCACGTCGATGCCAGAGATGAATCCATGGAGGCCAAGACCGAAAGAGCGGTAAAAGGATTGGAGGATTATGTAGACGGTTACGAGTACCATTATCCGAATGAAATAAATGAGAAAAATGTTGATTCCATCACAAATATTTTGAAAAGTGCAGGAAAGGACATTTATTGTATAGCCCTTGGGCACCATGTAAATGAAAGATATGCGTTAGGTTCTTTCATAAACCCAGACCCTACTCTACGCCAGGAAGCCATAGATGTGGCAAAAGCGGGCATTGACCTGGCATCATCCCTGGGAGCTAATTTCATCATTTGGCCCGGCGGAGAAGGTTACAATTATCCGTTCCAGACAAACTATGAAGACATGTGGAACAATTTTATAAATGCCATTGCCACTTTGACAGAACATGCCAATAAAAAGAATGTAACGATTTTTCTGGAGCACAAGAACAGCGAACCTGCCATGAAGATAGCCATGAGGAACATCGGTATGGCGCTTTTTGTGATAAATAAGGTAAAAGAAAAGGGTATCGATACCACCAACCTCAAGGTCAACATGGACTGGCAGCACCTCATCATGAACGGTGAGAATCTGGCCGAGTATGCAAGGTTGCTCTTCATAGAAGGTAAGATGGGCCATCACCATGCCAACAGCGGCTGGGGCCTCTTCGATGACGACAACATGGTGGGAGCATTGTGCTTCATGCAGACACTGGAACTTGCCAAAGAACTGCAGCTCATAGGCTACGGCAAGAATGGTGAGAGAATAGGCTATGACCTGTTCCCATACACCGAAGACCAGGTGGAAGCTGTAAAGCAGAGTGTATTAAACTGGGAGTTCATATGGGAACTGGCAAAGAAAATTGATAGTGAAGAGCTTGCAAAAGCCAAGAGTAAGAAAGATGCAGTAAAGGCCTGCAGGGAAGTATTTAAGGCTATGGGAGCCAGGGGAATGTGAGAAATCAATTAGCAAAAGTGGCTCTCAATAGATCAAAACTAATAAATTAAAAGAATTGTGATGGGAGGTGTAAAAGTGGCATTTTTAGGCATTGACCTGGGGACTTCTTCGGTAAAGATAATCATCATGGATAAAGACGGGAAAGTATTAGGGAGTGTTTCAAAAGACTACCCCATATACTATCCCCGGCAAAACTGGGCCGAGCAAAATCCCGAGGACTGGTGGCAATCTACCAGTGAAGGCATCAAGGAGATCCTTTCAAAAATGGGGGTCAAGGGTGAAGACGTGAAAGGTATCGGCCTTTCCGGCCAGATGCACGGCTCGGTGGTAATGGATAAAGACAACAATGTCTTGATGCCGGCCATACTATGGTGTGACCAGAGGACCGCAGGGGAATGCGATTACATCACCCGGAAGCTCAATCAGGCAAATCTTACAAAGTATACCGGCAACAAAGCATTGCCAGGCTTTACCGCACCCAAGATCCTCTGGATAAAAAACCACAATCCCGGGATTTTCGAAAGGATTACCCATGTGCTCTTACCCAAGGATTATATAAGGTTTAAGCTCACAGGAGAATTTGCTACCGAAGTATCCGATGCTTCCGGAACTCTCATGTTCGATGTGGAAAAAAGGACATGGTCAAAAGAGATGCTGGAGTTTCTCGAACTTCCCGAAGAAGCCCTACCCCGATGCTTTGAGTCTTACGAAATAACAGGCAAAGTAAATTCAAAGGCCGCCGAAGAAACAGGCCTTAAACCCGGCACTCCTGTGGTGGGGGGCGGCGGAGACCAGGCCGCAGGTGCCGTGGGCACCGGTGCCGTAAAAAGCGGGATAATGTCGGTGGCCCTGGGTACATCCGGCGTAGTGTTTGCCGGCCAAGACGCATACAGTGTAGATGAGCATAACCGGCTCCATTCCTTCTGCCATGCCAACGGTAAGTGGCATGTGATGGGTGTCATGCTTTCGGCGGCATCCTGCCTTAAATGGTGGGTGGAAGATGTAAATAAGGGTCTGGGAGAAAAGGGATTTGATATATTGCTGGATGAAGCGGATAAAGTGGATAGCGGCAGCCATGGCCTTATTTTCCTTCCATACCTTATGGGTGAAAGGACCCCTTACAGCGACCCCGATGCCAGAGGTTGCTTCATAGGTCTCAATATAACTCACGACAGGGGGGCCATGACCAGGTCCATCATAGAAGGTGTCTCTTTCGGCCTTAGGGATTCTCTGGAGATAATAAAAGACCTGAAGATACCCATAGATGAAGTGAGGGTAACCGGCGGCGGAGCCAAAAGTAAACTCTGGCGCCAGGTGCTGGCAGATATCTTCGGGGCCAAAGTGAATATGATAAACGCCACTGAAGGGCCCGCTTACGGTGCGGCCATACTGGCAGCTGTAGGTATAGGAGAATACGGATCCGTGGAAGATGCCTGCGATGAATTAATAAAGGTGACCGACAGCATGGAGCCGTTAGCAGAAAATAGTAGAAAATATGAGGAAATGTATCAAATATACAAAGGTTTATATTTAACATTGAAGGATACTTTCAATAAATTGACAGGGATATGATATAAGGCAACATGACGCGCCAGTTAATTTTAATACAGTTTTTTAGCTAAGTTAAAAATTACATTTATAAAAAAGAAATGGGAGTATTAAATGATAACAGCAGATCAAATCCTTGTAAAACAAATCAATAAATCGTTGGTACTAAACTATATCCGCAAAAAGGAGCACATCTCCCGGGCGGATATAGCCAAAAAGACCGGCCTTAACCGTTCCACCGTTTCAGCTCTGGTAGATGAGCTTATAACGGAAGGTTTGATAGTCGAAAAAGGCATAGGGACTTCCAAAGGCGGTAGAAAGCCTGTAATCCTCGCTATTAATAAAAATGGCGGCAGCATCATAGGTGTAGACCTGGGAGTAAATTACATTCTGACGGTTTTAACCGACCTTCTGGGGAAAATAATCTGGGAAAAGAGAATTCCTATTGATCCACAGGATCCTCCGGAGAAAAATATAGACTTACTGATTAATATGATAGGAAAGGCAAAAGAGAACGCTCCCGATACTTTAAAAGGCATCCTGGGCATCGGCATAGGGGTGCCGGGCATTGTGAACTATGAAAAGGGACTTGTTCTCATGGCCCCCAACCTCAAGTGGGAAAATGTGAATTTAAAAGATATCATTGAAGAAAAACTCAATATTCCGGTATTTATCGATAACGAAGCCAATACCGGCGCCATAGGAGAAAAATGGTTCGGCTTAGGTAAAAAGGCTACAAACTTTGTGTATGTCAGCGCCGGTATAGGTGTGGGTACGGGGATCATCATAAATGATGAGCTTTACAGAGGTTCTTCAGGCCTTGCCGGTGAAATGGGCCACATGACCATAGACATGAACGGTAAGCCTTGCTCCTGTGATAATACGGGATGCTGGGAGGAATATGCTTCGGAAAAGGCACTGTTCAAGTATCTCAGAGACCAGGTAAGCAGATACACGTCTGATTCTGACATAAATCGAGAAAATATCGATACATTGACCATATTTGATATAGTGGATGCCGCAAAAGCAGGAGATGACCTTGCTGTTTCAGCTTTCAGACTGGTGGGAAAACACCTGGGCATCGGTGTGGCTGGCATCATAAACACCTTTAACCCTGACCTCGTAATTATCGGGAACACCATATCCCTGGCAGGAGATATCGTCATGCAAGAAATCACCGAGGAAGTATCTAAACGATCTTTCATAACAAAGTACTCCGAAGTGACCATAGCTCCTTCACATCTGAACATGCACGCCTGCGCCATGGGGGCCGTGACCCTGGTAATGTCAAGGGTATTTGCATCACCGAATATTTAGGGGGTGGTTTTTAAATTACCTTCATAGGGCGAGATAGTAAAAAACACTTTTGTACTCAAACCAATAAAAATTTAGGGAGGGTTAAAATTGAAAAGGAAAATTTCTGCAAAATTATTAATTGCTACTTTTATGGCTATAGTTATGATTTTTCTTATGGCAGGATGTGCCACTACAACACCGTCAAAGGACCAATCATCAAATGGTCAATCCAATGGTTCAAATGCTTCAAACGCGGCTGCAAACAGTTCCGGAAAGATAAAGATAGGTTTAAGCATGGACGATTTACGCTTAGAGAGATGGCAGCACGATAGAGACATTTTTACCCAAAAAGCTAATGAATTAGGTGCTGAGGTTCTTGTTCAATCGGCCAATGGCGATGATCAGACACAATTTTCCCAGGCCGAAAATCTACTATCCCAGGGAATAAATGTCCTGGTGGTCATTCCTCACAATGGGGATGCTATGGCACCTATAGTGGAAGAAGCTCATAAAGCTGGAGTAAAAGTATTGGCCTACGATAGACTAATAACCAATTCCGATGTTGACTATTATATATCCTTTGATAATGTTAAAGTGGGAGAATTACAGGCAGAATCCATCGTTAAACAAGTTCCCAAAGGAAACTATTTCTTAATGGGTGGTTCACCAACGGACAATAATGCTAAACTTTTTAGAAAAGGTCAGATGAACATTTTACAACCTTTGATTGATAAAGGTGATATCAAAGTCGTGGGAGACCAGTGGGCAAAAGACTGGCTACCTGAAGAAGCGCTAAAGATCATGGAAAATGCATTGACGGCCAACAAAAATAAAATTGACGCGGTGGTGGCTTCTAACGATAGCACAGCCGGTGGAGCAATACAGGCACTAGCGGCACAAAAGCTTGACGGTAAAGTGGCCATATCAGGTCAAGATGCAGATCTTGCCGCATGCCAGAGGATTGTTGAAGGTAAGCAGACCATGACGGTTTATAAACCTATAAAGGACCTCGCGACAAAAGCCGCCGAAGTTGCCGTGGCCATGGCAAAAGGTGAGAAAATCGATGCGAACGGCAAGGTAAACAACGGCAAGATAGATGTACCCTCTATTTTGTTAAAGCCAATTGCCGTAGACAAGACAAATATTGTAGATACAGTTATTAAAGACGGCTTCCAGAAGCTGGAAGATGTATATAAGAATGTTCCAAAAGACCAGTGGCCAAAGCAATGAACTTTTTAAAGGGGAATGAGCTTTCATTCCCCTTTATAAAAATTATCAAAAGGGCGGGAATTTTGTGAACGATTTTATTCTGGAAATGAAAGATATAACCAAAGAATTTTCAGGAGTAAAGGCACTGGACAAGGTAAACTTTAGAGTAAAAAAAGGGGAAATACATGCACTTTGTGGCGAAAACGGTGCCGGAAAGTCTACACTAATGAAAATATTAAGCGGTATATATCCTTACGGCACATATACCGGGCAAATCATATATAATGGGCAAGAACTTGCAATGCACGGCATAAAAGATTCAGAAAAAGCCGGTATTGCAATAATACATCAAGAATTAGCACTGGTTAACGAGCTTTCCGTCAGTGAAAATATTTTTATTGGAAATGAGCCAAGTAAAAACGGTATAGTCGACTTCAACGAGTTATATTCGAAAACAAAAGGATTACTTAAGGAACTGCACTTAAATATTAATCCTTATACAAAGATAAAAAATCTGGGCATAGGACAACAACAGTTGGTGGAGATCGCCAAGGCTTTGTCCAAAAATGCAAGTTTGCTAATCCTGGATGAGCCCACAGCTTCCTTGACAGATTCGGAAGTAGCCATTCTTATGAATATTTTAAAACAATTAAAATCCAGGGGGGTTACCTGCATCTATATATCTCATAAGCTGAATGAAGTGATGGAGATAGCAGATACGGTAACGGTAATAAGAGATGGCAAAACCATAGGTTCGGATGCTTTAAACAATTTAACCCAGGATAAAATTATAAAAATGATGGTGGGGAGAGAATTGTCCGATTTATTTCCCAAAGAGCTGCACACCATAGGGGACACTATTTTTAGTGTAAAGAATTTTAATGCATATGAAGTAAATAATCCAAATAAAAGGGTGGTAAAAGATGTCAACTTCAGCCTGAAAAAAGGTGAAATCCTCGGCATTTTTGGTTTAATCGGTGCCGGGAGGACGGAATTAGTTTCAAGTATTTTTGGGTCTTATGGCGGTAAATATGATGGGGAGATATATTTGCAAGGCAATAAAATAAATATAAAAACTCCAGATGATGCATTGAGGCATGGGATCGCCATGGTACCTGAGGATAGGAAAAGGCATGGTCTCATCGGCACTATGACGGTGAGACAAAATATTACCATATCGAATATAGAAAATTATCGTGGTAGATTTGACTCAATAGATTTAAATAAAGAGATATTGGATGTAAAAAGTTATATAAAAGAGCTAAAAATTAAAGTGGCATATTTTGATATGTTAGTTAAGAGCTTAAGTGGGGGAAATCAACAGAAAGTAGTGCTGGCTAAAAACCTTTTGCGAAGACCTCAAATATTAATGCTGGATGAACCTACGCGGGGAATAGACGTCGGCGCGAAATATGAGATCTATAAATTGATGAATGAACTGGTAAAAGAGGGGATTTCAATCATCATGGTATCATCCGAGTTGCCGGAAATCTTGGGTATTAGCGACAGAATATTGGTTATGCATGAGGGCAAAATCACAGGAGAATTTGAAAACAATAATATAACCCAGGAAATGATTATGGACAAAGCTTTGGGAGGTACTAAATAATGGCGGATTCAGAAAATAAGGAGATAAATAAAAAAAGAGGATTTAACTTTGACTTAAAGACATATACGATGATAATTGCATTATTGTCGATATGGGTCATATTTTTTATAACTACAAAAGGAGATTTTTTGACTCCAAGAAACTTTTCTAATTTATTAAGGCAGATGTCATCCACCGCAATATTGGCTACAGGAATGGTATTTGTAATCATTGCAGGACAAATTGACCTTTCTGTCGGTTCTTTGCTCGGACTGTTGGGAGGTATTGCTGCCATCTTGAATGTATGGTTAAATGTAGACGGGATTTTATCGATATTAATTACATTGTTGATAGGTCTTCTTTTAGGGATATGGAACGGATGGTGGGTTGCATATAAAAAGGTGCCGTCTTTTATAGTTACTCTAGCCGGCATGTTACTTTTTCGAGGAATATTGATCGGCATAAGCAAAGGGTTGACGATTGCCCCGCTAAGCGCAGATTTTCAATTTGTAGGCCAAGCCTACCTTACCAAGCCTATAGGATATATCTTAGGTATTTTGGCAATCATTGCAACTGTTTATGGAGTGTTAAATGGCAGAAAATCTAAGATAAAATACGGTCTAGATACACCATCGTTAAGTATAGATATTCTTAAGATAGTAGGATTAGTACTTTTAATTGTTGTTTTTGTAGGTGTTTTGAATATATATCAGGGCATCCCCTTGCCGGTGTTTATATTGGCCTTAATAGCTTTAGTTTTTTCATATATTGCAAGCAGAACTGTATTTGGAAGGCGTGTTTATGCTCTGGGTGGAAATATTGAAGCAGCTAAACTTTCCGGTATTGATGTTAAAAAGATTACTCTAATTTTATTCGCCATAAACGGCTTACTGGCGGCAGTAGCAGGAGTTTTGCTGGCCTCCAGACTAAATGCCGCATCGGTGGCCGCAGGCCAGAATGCTGAGCTTGATGCCATCGCCGCCTGTGTAATCGGTGGAGCAAGTTTAATGGGCGGAGTCGGAACAGTTGGCGGAGCAATAATAGGGGCTCTGGTTATGGCCAGCATAGATAACGGGATGAGCATGCTGAACACCCCGCCTTTCTGGCAATATGTAGTCAAAGGATTGATTTTATTGATCGCGGTCTGGATAGATATGGAATCAAAAAATAAAGAATGACATATGACAAAGGAATGATATATGGTAGACGATATAAGGCATGCTATTTCATAGCATGCCTCAGCTTGTAGACAAAAACCGCTTTTAGAACGCACAACCTAAAAGCGGTTTTTTATTTGAAGCAAAAAATTTTAAAATCATAAAGAAAAATGAATGCAAAGCAGGAGCTGCCGGTGGAAACATCCCACGTTTTCTCTTCCACATGGCCAGCTTTTTTAAATTCATGCATGCGAAAAGAAGCGTGAGATAATGTCCTACTTTGCTCAAGCCTCTTAGATTCGTATAACGCATACCATGCTTTTCTTTGGCATCGGCAAATACCCGCTCGATGGTCTGGCAGCGCATCTTGTATAATTCTTTGCCTAATTCGGTGTGCCTTATATCTTCTGCTATTTCCACATAGTGCTCCCATATGTGCCGGGTTACCACTTTCGTGTAGTTCTTGCTCTGTGTGCATCTCAAACGCATGGGGCATTCCCGGCATATTTGTGGATCGCTCTTGTATTCCCGGTATCCTGACCGGTTGGTGGTGCTGTATTTTAATACTTGATTGTTAGGGCATATGTAGCAGTCATAATATTCGTCATATACGTATTCTCTCTTTTTAAAGTAGCCATCTTTGGTCATTGGCCTTTTATATGGCATGACAGGAAGTATTTCCGCTTCAATGATTTCTCTGCATATGCCGGGGGTCTTGTAGCCTGCATCAACCACTACTGCTTTTATTTCGGGAAATTTATCGTTTACTTCTTGAAAAAGATCGGAGAATACCTGGCTGTCGTGTACATTTCCAGGTGCTATTTTGAAGCCAAGGATGAAGTTGTTGCGGTCGCAGGCTACAGAAGCCGTGTAGGCAAAGCAGCGCTCTTTTTCTCCTTTTTGGAATATGCCGCTTTCAGGATCGGTGGTGCTTATCTTTACTCGTTTTCCGTTGGTGGAGCTGTTTCCTCCTTCGGCATTGCCGCTAGCTTCATCGTCATCTTCTTCAAACGGTTCTTTGCCGTTGGCTTCTCTTTCGGCGTTGATTTCTTTTAAAAGTTCTTTCTTGTATTTTTGTACCTGCTTTTTTGCAACTTTCTCTATGTATTTATTCTTATTGGCACTGGCTTTTATGTGGGTGGCATCGATAAATACCGCGTCTTCTTTGATAAACCCGCACTCTATGGCTTCTTTTAATATTCGTTCGAATATCTTTTCAAATAGATCGCTTTCTTTAAACCGCCGTTCATAGTTTTTTCCAAAAGTCGAGAAGTGAGGTATTTTTTCTTGGAGCCCATATCCTAGAAACCAGCGGTAAGCCATATTGACTTCTGCTTCTTTGATGGTTTGGCGCATAGAGCGGATTCCATACAGTGCTTGGAGCATGAGCAGTTTTATTAATACCACTGGATCAATGCTGGGTCTGCCTGTATTTTCGCTGTATAGGTCTTTTACTTCGTTATATATGAAGTTAAAGTTGATGCTTTCTTCTATTGTCCTGAGGAGATGGTCTTTAGGTACTAAGCTATCAATGCTTACTAATTCTATCTGCTCTATTATTTCTCGTCTTTTCTTCGTTAACATTTCATCGCCCCACCGTATGTTTTTATTTCTTTAATTTTACTATAAAAATGATCATTTTTATACCCTTTTTACAAAAAAGACTGCCGACAGCTACTTTGTCGACAGTCTGAGGCATGCTATTTCATAGCATGCCTTTTGTGTGTGTGCCGAAGAACCGTCCCCTTGCCTACCCCTATGCAACCCGGGCTGGAAATAAATCACAGCGGCACTTTTTCTATTTTTACTTGACTTAACAATGCCTTGAATGTATCAAAGTCTACAGGCTCTGTCCCTTCCCGGGTAACGGCTGCGGAGGATGCGGCGGCTGCCATTTTTACGGCATCGGTGAGACTGAGGCTTTGATCCAGCGCCAGGGCAAAGCCTGCCACCATAGCGTCACCTGCTCCCACCGTCCCCCTTACCTTTACATTCAAAGCAGGGGTAATGAAAGCTCCGTCGGCCGTGACTGTGATGCTTCCCCGGTCTCCCATAGACACAGCCACGATAGAAATACCCTTTTGAATGAACCTCAATGATGCCTTAATGATTTCATCGGGAAAGACCAATTCTTTTCCCACCAGTTCCGATAGTTCATGAATGTTAGGTTTAATCATATAGGGTCTGGCATCTATCCCGGATTTCAAAGCTTCTTTGTCCGCGTCGAGGATTATTTTTATGTCTAAAAACTTGATTTCTTCAATGACTTCTTTATAAAAATCATAATTTATTCCCGGGGGAAGACTGCCTGAAAGCACAAGGATATTGGCTTTTTGGGACCAGACCTTGATTTTTTGTTTAAGATTTTGCTGCTCGGAAGGCGCTATTTCAGGTCCGGGTTCGTTGATGTCGGTATAAGCAGAATTATGTTCATCAATGATTTTGGTATTGACCCTGATGTTGTGTCTGATGGTTGTAAAATCATGGCCAATGCCGAGGCTGTTGAGATATATTAGGGCGAAAACATCATTCTCACCCATAAATCCGAGGCATACCGCCTCCCCACCAATGGCTTTCACGTTTTTGGCTACGTTGATCCCCTTACCCCCCAGGTCCACCCTGGTCCTCTTGGCCCGGTTGACCTGACCGGGTTTCAATTCATCCAGCACCACGGTTCTGTCAAAGGCCGGATTTGGCGTGACGGTTACTATCATTTTACCACGTTCCTTGATATGACATTTCCATCCTGGATATTTACCAACCTTATTTCATTATTCCAATCCTCATGAATCGAACCTCCAAGATAAATTTATATGAATTACCGTTAAAGATAATATATCATCTGGTAAGATAAAATTCAACAAAAAATGGAAGATCAACCTTCAGGTCATGGTGGGCATTTTAAAACAATTGACTATTTTTTAGTATATAGGTTATACTTGAGGTGTATTTTATTCTCTGGCTGTAAAGAACGTGTTTTCGCTAAAGGTACCCATGATCAAAATTTTCTAACAAAGAAAGAGGTTTATGGAACTGTTTAAAACGGGAGGATAATTATGGCTAAAAATTCAGCTTTATTGGCAGGGCTTGGGGTGGCATTTATATTCGGATTTTCGTTTCTTTTTACAAAAGAAGGCCTGGATGTTCTTGCTCCTTTTCACCTGCTGGGGCTCCGATTTGGCCTGGCAGTGGCTATATTTGTGGTATTACGCCTGACCGGCCTGGTCAAAATAGATTTAAAAGGAAAGAACCTCAGCATGCTGCTCCTGCTTTCTGTCATCGAGCCGGTGGTTTATTTTATCTGTGAAACCAACGGTATAAAAATGACTTCCTCGTCGGAAACGGGAATGATGATTGCCATGGTGCCGGTGGTTACCACTTTGCTGGGGATAGCATTTCTGGACGAAAAACCTTCGCCAGCCCAGATGGGATTTATCCTGCTGTCAGTGGCGGGGGTTGTCTTTATCGTTGCCATGAAGGGCAACATGGAGATAGGCAAAAACCTCATTGGCACTTTTGTGGTGCTGGGAGCCGTGGTTTGTGCAGGCACTTACAATGTTCTTTCCCGGAAGCTCTCTTTACAATTTTCCCCGGTAGAAATCACCTATGTGATGATGTGGGTGGGTGCCATAGTATTTAATGGCATTTCTGTGGTGCAGCATATAAGCCAGGGCAATCTGCAGCAATATTTCGCGCCTCTGGGGAATTTGAAAGCCGTGGTTTCCATCGTATATCTCGGATTTCTTTCTTCCGTAGTGGCCTATTTCTTGCTGAATTTCATGCTTTCGAAGCTGGAAGCCGCCAGGTCATCGGTGTTTACCAATCTTGCTACGGTATTTTCCATAATTGCGGGGGTAACACTGGGCCATGAGCCCTTTTACTGGTTTAATGTGGTGGGAGGCATCATGATTTTGCTCGGGGTCTGGGGTACAAACTATTACAGTAAGAAAGAGGCAATGAAAAGTCTGAATGTAAGTTAAGAGAAAAGGGGATGGTAAAATCATCCCTTTGTTTTTTTGTTTTCATACTCATAAATCAGAATTTGTGAAACTACAATAAAGGTTTTACGATTGATTATTTTAAAAGGTTGTAGTATTATAAATGTAGAGAAAGTGAATAATTTCACAATTATAAGATTTTAATAATAATTGGAAACTTAGCGATAATAATGAGGGGGTCATCTTGTAATGCTGGATTTGACGGCAGCGCATATTGTAGGTATTTTTATTACACTGGTAGGCATCACCCTGGTGGGGATATATTCCGGCAGGAACATAAAAAGCTCCGCAGATTTTGCCGTAGGCGGCCGCAGGGCCGGTTCCCTGATAGTGGCGGGCACCATCATAGGAACTCTGGTGGGCGGAGCTTCTACTATCGGAACGGCTCAACTGGCCTTCGTATACGGTTTTTCGGCCTGGTGGTTCAATCTTGGCGCGGGGATTGGATGCCTGATTCTGGCATTGTTCTTCGCAAAGCCCCTTTATAATACGAATAAACACACCGTTCCCCAGATGCTGGCGGAAGAATTTGGACCCGGAGCGGGTCCCATATCCAGCCTCTTCGCTTCCCTGGGAATTTTTTTGAGCGTTGTAGCCCAGGTGCTCTCTGCGGTAGCCCTTTTGACAGCCATGTTGAATATATCGCCCCTTACGGCTGCGATAGTTTCAGTCATATTGATGGCGGCCTATGTGGTATTTGGCGGCGTATGGGGCACGGGCCTTGTGGGGATAGCCAAGCTTTTGCTCATTTATCTTTCCATGCTGGTGGGAGGCGTTATCGCCTTTTCGGGTGGAGGAGGGCTTGCAGGTTATAAAGCCGTATTTCCCGCTTTTCCATACTTCAGCCTTTTCGGCAGGGGATTCTGGATAGATTTTGCGGCGGGCTTTTCCCTGGTAATAGGGGTCCTATCGACTCAAACCTATATACAGGCGGTCATTTCGGGGAGGAGTTTAAAAGAGGCGAAAGCCGGAACGTTAATAAGCGCCGCGGTAATTCCGCCCATAGGTGTGGCTGGAACTTTTATCGGGTTATATATGAGGATACATTTCCCTGATATAAATCCAGCCCTGGCCTTTCCTTACTTCGTGCTAAAAACGTTGAACCCATGGTTTGGAGGCATCGTGCTGGCGGCCCTCCTCATAGCCACCGTGGGCGGGGGAGCCGGGCTGGCCCTGGGTATCAGCACCATATTCACAAATGACATTTACAGCCGTTATATAAATAAAGAGGCCGACGATGCCTCGAAGCTAAAATTTACGAGGTTTATGATAGTCTTTGTGCTGGCCCTTACCCTGGTGTTTATCGCTGGCAACATTAAATCCCTGATACTCAATTGGAACTTCATGTCCATGGGGCTCAGGGGCGCAGGGATTTTTATTCCGCTATGTGCCGCACTTTTCTTCAAGGGCAGGATAAACAAAAATTTCGCCATCTTCTCCATGGTGATAGGGCCGCTTTCCATGCTTTTAGGCAAAAACCTTCTACCCCAAAATATCGATCCGCTCTTTCTGGGGATAGCAATGAATTTTATTACCATTCTAATTGGATTTATGTGGGAAAGCATAAAGGAAAGGGTCTCGGAAAAATGGGACACGGCCGATTCCCACAGTAAGCCATAATTTTAAAATGAGGTGTTAAGGTATGGGGAAAATAGATAAATTGATGGACTTTATCTGGCTTTTAAATGCGCAAGTCAACAGCCTCCATGAGCCCAAGCTGTTGACCCAAAACGCCGTTAAAAAGGCAAAGGAATTTGAGGATAGATTAAAGGAAATAAACTTGTCAGGAGAAGAAGCTGACATTATTAAGAAGGAGCTTGAAAATTCCCTTATTTATATGAAAGAAACAAGCAAGAAATTAGCCGAGCTGGAAGAAGAAATATTTGCCATACTGGAAAATCTGACGCAAATTATAAAAACTACAATGCAGTAACATCAAACTTAAACTTTGTCATCAAGCAACTTTTTAATGTTGGAGGTGTAATCTTGAATAGTGATATAAATAAAAAAGTTATGACTGCGCAAGAAGCTGTCAATCGTTTCATAAAACCCGGGACCCACATAGCCTTTGGAGGGTTTACCATACTCCGCCGACCCATGGCCATTGCCCGGGAAATAGTCAGACAGGGCATAGGGGACCTTTTTGTGACCATGAACGGTGGCACCCTGGTGGAGGAGATGCTAGCCGGGGCAGGTCTCATCAAATGGCTGGAAACTACATACCTGGGCCTGGAGGGCGGTATGCCCGTGGCTTATGCCATGAGGCAAGGGATTGAGATGGGGAACATAGAATTGGTGGAAGACTATAGCAACTGGAGCTTTGCCCAGAGGACCCTGGCGGGGAAATATGGCCTGCCTTTTATGCCATGCATGGGCGATTTGGGTAGCGATATATTGAATTACGACACTTTTGGAAAAGCAGGTCTCAGGGGCAGGAACGAAAAGGGAGAATTCATACACCCGGGCATCCCGCCGAAAAAGTATGAGGTGATAGACGATCCCTTTGAAGGTTTCGGCTTTCGGCCCAGGAGGTTTAATGCCGGGGAAGATACCTGCGGCAACAGGACCAACGCTTACAGGGACGGCAAAATAAAATCCGACAAATATACCGGCAAAGAAGGAGTTAAAATTCTGCTGGTACCGCCGCTGCTGCCGGAGGTGTGTGTGATCCATGCTCAGCGGGTGGCCATAGACGGCACCGTCAGGATTGAAGGCCTCATCGGGCCCGATATCGACCAGTCTTTATGCGGAAGGGTTCTCATAGTGGAATGTGAAAGAATATGCTCACCGGAAGAACTCCGGGCAGTGCCGGAACACAACCAGATTGCATCACACTTTGTGCATGCTATAGTAGAGCAGCCCTTCGGAGCATATCCCAGCGCCGTTCCAAATTATTACGATTATGATTATGCCTGGTTCAAGCAATATGCAAAAGAGATAAACCACCAGCCTGTGGAAAAGGTACGGGAGTTCTGGCAGGAGCATGTAGGAAATACCACCGATGACTGGGAATATTTGTATAATAGAGTCGGTATGGAAAAGCTCTTTTCCCTCAGAACAAAGCCGGAGTACCATTATAATCCTGAGATAGATAGGTTCAAGTAAAACCAGGGACGGTTCGTAAATTGAATTTTCATTATGCTAAAAAAATGTTGCGCCGGCAGAAGATGTTGAGCGGTTACTATTTTACTTTAGAAGGAGTTGATATCTATGCTAAATATAGATGTAGACGAGTACAGAGCTTACCTTGAAAAAACCGGCCTTGAAGAAGATAAATACACCAACATGGAGCTTCTGGCGGTGGCCACGGCCCGGGAGATGCCCGATGGGTCCTTTGCCTTTGTAGGGACCGGCCTGCCGCTGATGGCGGCCATGCTGGCGCAGCACATGCATGCGCCTGACATGACCATCATCCTTGAAGCCGGCACCGTGGGGCCGAAGATAGAACACATTCCCCTCTCGGTGGCGGACCCCCGAGCCGCCTACCAGGCTTCGACCCTTTCCACCCTGGCCGATGCCTTCGGCACCATAGCCAACCGCGGTTACTGCACCCTTGGGGTGCTGGGGGCTGCCGAGTGCGACAAGTACGGCAATTTAAATTCTACTTCCATAGGGGGATACTGGCCCGCAGGGGTCTCCGAGACAGGGAAGGGCCCCGAAGTGAGGCTCACCGGCAGCGGTGGAGCCAACAGCATAGCATCGGTGGCAGACAAAATCATAGCCATGATGGTGCACGAAAAGCGCCGTATGCCGGAAAAGGTGGAATATCTCACCACTCCCTCAGGCATGAGGGGTCCCAGAGGAGAGACACGGTACGATTACGGCCTTTATCGGGGCGGGGACCTGGTGGTCATAACTGACCTTTGCAAGATGAAGCCGGATCCTGAAACGGGGATTCTATACATGACCGAGATTTACCCCGACATAGACCCGGAATATGTAAAAGAGAACACCGGTTGGGAGCTGGATGTTTCTAGAGCAAAGGTCTTAGAGCCGCCTACCTCGGAAGAGCTAATGATACTTCGTATGAAGGTGGACCCTGATAGGATATATCTTGGGAGAAAGTCCAGGAGGAAGGATTAAAAGATGCAAAGTTTTTCGCTCAAAAGTTACAATTAATCTTAAAAAAGGTTAAGATATTTTGATAGATACAATAATCCCAGTATCACCGGCTGATGGAAGAGATAGATGACGAGGGAATACCGGCCCATTTCTGACAATAGATTGGGTTTTAAATCCATGGGCAGAATTCTTTTTCCCCGCATATACACCATTCTATAAAAAATGATTCCGAATATGAACACGCCGAGATATGGGAAAAGAGGATAATAGTCGAGGGATGCGAAATCTTTATTCATGAGCCCCAGGGGATACAATTGAGGAGAATTAACCGTCAACTCATAAAAAATATCTCCGATTATTATAATAGTTATACCTAGCAAAAAAGATATTCCCGTATCTATTTTTTTTAATAAAGGCGAAAGCAAATAACTTATACCCATGAAATGAAGTATACCGAACTTTATATACATTTCTCTGTCCAGTAAGAAGGTTATTGCTGTAAGCAGCATGCCGAGGGCAAAGATCTTGAGCCCTCTTTTTGTTGTCCTTTTGCTGAAATTGGAACTAATCCCGGCCAGAACCATGAACATTATGGCCGAAAGCTTTCCCTCATAGTACCAGAAGCCCTTAGCATATTCTATATTCATGCCTAAAAAATAATTCAAGTTGAATACCGTATGAAAAATCATCATCAGAAATATGGCAATTCCCCGAAAAAAGTCGATTTCAACTATCCTTTTCACAAAAACCCCCCGTTTTCGTTTTGAATCGGAATCTTAGTGCTTTTTTCTTGCTCAAAACCATTTTATCATATTTGACGTCAATAGTGTTAAAGTTAATGTCACGTAAATATTCAACAGCATCTGAAGTATAATTTAATTTTGCCACAATAGGTTTGAAATATGTTAGACTTTTCATAAAAGTAATACGGGTATATAATTTAATATAAGAAGAAAGGATGGGCCGATGGAAAATGGATGAAAGGTGCGCACAACTTCTAAATACCATAATTTCGGCCGATAAGCCTGTTAAGATATCCGAGCTGGCGAAACAATTTAACGTGTCGCCCAGGACTATCCGCTATGACCTGGACAGAATAGATAATTTTTTAATGGACAACAATTTGCCACAATTGGCGAGAAAACCAAACTGCGGTGTGCAGTTTCCCGGCTCTTTCGAATTAAAAGAAAAAGCCCTATCTTTACTTGAGGGCATTGACAGCTATAATTATGTGCTGTCTCCCGAAGAAAGGCAAAAGGTCATCCTGAGCGAACTTTTTCAGGCAAAGGATTATATGACCATAGAGAACCTGGCAGAAATGCTTAGCGTCAGTCGTGGAAGTGTAATAAATGATCTGAAAAAGGTGAAGGAATGGCTTATAGACCAGAATCTGGAACTTGAATCCTCGCCCAGGTATGGCATAAAAGTCCTGGGAAACGAAAAAGATCTCCGCCGGGCTGTCGTAAACCTCCTTACCGAAAATGTGGAAATGGAAAAGGCTCTCAACATAATAAAAGCTCCCATTCACCGGCGTATAGGTGTGGCGGTGGACCGTCAGCTAAAGAAATTGTTTGAAGATCTGGACATCGCCCCTATAGAAGAAGCTGTGCGCCTGGCGGAAGAACAACTGGGGACGATATTTTCCGACGGAGCTTACTCGGGGCTGGTCATACACCTGGCACTGGCTTTAAAGAGGATCCAGTTGGGAAAAGATATTACCATGCCGAGAGAAGAGCTGTCGGGCCTCGGTCTCACAAAAGAATTCGCCGTAGCGTCAAGTATGGTTAAAAGATTGGAAGAAAGTTATAATGTGAAAATTCCGACGGATGAGATAGGATATATTACCATCCACCTGCTTGGCGGCAAAGTTGCGGCCTCAGAAATGTACATGAAAGAAAATTGGGCAGTGCTCCAGACTCTGACCGCAAAAATCATAGAAGTCATTCAGAGCAAACTGGGGATCGATTTTTCAGCGGATGACGAACTTTACAAGGGCTTGATGGAACACCTGGGGCCCACCATATACCGCTTAAAACACGGATTGCCTTTAAAAAATCCCATTCTCGAAGAAATCAAGACAAATTATGAACACATATTTCATGTGGTAAAAGGTGGATTGAAAGCACTGGAAGAATATGTAGGAACAAGAATCCCCGATGAAGAAGCAGGATACATCGCCATTCATTTCGGCGCGGCTCTGGAAAGGAGCAAATCCACCGGTGCCAGGATATACAGGGCGCTGGTGGTCTGCGGCACCGGCATAGGCACGGCCAAGCTGCTGTCATCAAGATTAAGGGTAGAATTTTCCAATATTCAAATAGCTGGCACCATAGCGAGCCATCAGGTAAAAGAAAAATTTTTGAATGAAGATAAAAATATTGATCTCATAATATCCACGGTGCCCACTTACTGCGACAGCATGCCGGAGATAATTGTAAACCCCCTACTGCCGCCGGAGGACGTGGAAAAGATAAACCGGTATATAAACCTTCATCCTCCGAAAAACATTGAAAGAAAACAGGGTTTTAAGCCTTCTATAGAAGAAATCCTGGCAATTATAGAGAGATACTGTACCATCAAATCTCGCAAAGAACTTATCCGCGCTCTTGCAGAGTATTTGAATTTACCGCTTTATGAAAGGTCGAAGGGAGTTGTCAAGCCGGTGTTAAAAGATTTATTGACAGAAAAAACCATAAAGTTAAATGTCGATGCAAAAGATTGGGAAGAGGCCGTAAGGATAGGAGGTGAGATATTAGTAGAAAACGGTTTTGTAGAACCCCGTTACGTGGATGCCATGGTCAGGACCGTCAGGGAAATGGGTCCCTACATCGTCATCGCCCCGGGCATTGCCATGCCCCATGCCCGCCCGGAAGATGGAGTAAAACAGGTCTGCATGAGTTTAATAACATTGAAAGAGCCTGTGGAGTTTGGGAATATAGACAATGACCCAGTTAAGACGGTGATTTGTTTAGGAGCAGTAGATAACTCTACACATTTAAAAGCGCTGTCGGATTTGATGAATTTATTAAACGATGATATAAAACTTGATAGTATAAGAAAATCAAAAGAAATGCGTAATATTTTAGATACAATTCAAATAATAGGTGAGCAAAAGGCTGTATGACCCTTATAGAAATGAGGTGGTTTTAATGGATAATAGAATTTTATCTGAGAGAATAAAGAGATTAAAAGATGAAGTCGTGTCAATAAAACCAAAAATATGTATTGAACGTGCAAGATTAATAACTGAATCTTATAAAGAGACCGAGTCGTTACCAATGGTTATGAGAAGAGCCAAAGCACTAGAGAAAATTCTTTTGAACATGTCAATATATATATCCGAAGGGGAGTTGATAGTAGGTAACCAAGCAAGCAAACCCAGGTCGGCTCCCATTTTCCCCGAATATTCATGGGATTGGATAGTAGAAGAAATCGATAGTTTTGATAAACGTCCTAGCGATAGGTTTGAAATTTCAGAGGATGACAAAAAAGAATTATTACGTATTTTGGAGTATTGGAAAGGGAAAACAGTCAAAGATAGGGTTCTTGCTACACAGACTGAAGATGTTCTAGAAGATAGAAAAATCGGAGTCTTAGGTTGGGAAGGTAATGTAACAGCCGGACAAGGACATATAGTAGTAGACTATGAAATGGCACTTAACAAAGGGTTTAAAGGTATTATTGAAGATAGTCGGGAGAAATTGAAATCACTAAATCTATCAGACCCTGAAGATTTAAGAAAAAAACCTTTTTATGAAGCTGTAATTATTGCATTTAACGCAGGTATACAGTTTGGAAAAAGGTATGCAAATCTAGCCCAAAAATTAGCGTGTGAAGAAACTAACCCAATAAGGAAAAAAGAATTAGAGGCGATTTCTGAAATATGTAATTGGGTTCCCGAGAATCCTCCCAGGAATTTTAAAGAAGCTATTCAAATTATATGGTTTGTTCAATTAATACTACAAATAGAAAGCAACGGGCACTCCATTTCTCTTGGGAGATTCGACCAGTACATGTATCCATATTATAAAAAAGATATAGAAAAAGGTATTTTGACAAAAGAAGAGGCACTGGAGCTTATTGAATGTTTTTATATAAAACTTTTTTCTGTAAATAAGATTAGGCCCTGGTCTCATACCCGATTTGTATCAGGTTATCCCACTTACCAAAACTTGATAGTCGGCGGTCAGACAAAAGACGGCAGAGATGCTACAAATGAACTTTCTTATCTTTGCTTGGATGCGTTGGCAGATATAAGATTATCAGAACCCAATTTCTATGTAAGATACCATGAAAACATGCCAAAAGACTTTTTAAAAAAATGTATAGAGGTTATTAAAATAGGTTTTGGTATGCCAGCTCTAGTTAATGATAAAGTAATAATTCCTTCTTTAATGAACCGGGGAGTAACATTAGAGGATGCCATGAATTATTCCACAATGGGTTGCCTCGAAGTACAGGTTCCGGGTAAATGGGGGTATAGAGCTAATGGGAAGAGTAAATTTAACCTATTGAAAATATTGGAACTTGCTTTAAATAATGGTGTAGACCCCAGGACGGGGATTCAACTATGCCCAGGTGAGGGAAATCTAACAGACTTTAAATCATTTGATGATGTCATGAAGGCGTGGGAAAAACAACTAAAGTTTTTTATGGAGTTGCAGGTGACTGCAGATAACATTAACGACCTGGCCATGGAAGAACTTGCCCCGGATGTCTTTTGTTCGGCACTCGTTCAAGATTGTTTGGGTAGAGGTAAGACCCTGATGGAAGGTGGAGCGGTTTATGACATGATGAGCGGATGTCAAGTAGGCGTAGCAAATGTGGGCAACTCTCTATCCGCTATCAAAGAATTAGTTTTCGATAAGAAAGTTATTTCGCTGGAAGATCTGGATAAAGCTTTAAAGAACAATTTTGAAGGAATCGAAGGTAAAAGAATACAGGAATTGCTTATAAACCGGGCGGCCAAATATGGCAACGATGATGACAGTGTAGATTTAATTACTAAAGAGGCTTTTGACATTTATGTAAATGGTATTGAAAACTATAAAAATACTCGTTATGGCAGGGGACCAATAGGAGGAATCTTCATTCCGGCTACAGTAACAATTTCCGCCAATGTTCCTTCAGGCGCAGTAGTAGGCGCAACTCCTGACGGAAGAAAAGCGGGAGAACCTGTTAATGACGGAGTTTCACCTGTTCATGGAACAGAAAAACATGGTCCCACCGCAGTAATAAAGTCTGTGACAAAGCTATCTACATTGCTAATGACCGGTGGCCAGCTTTTAAATATGAGATTTAACAAGACCATGTTAAACAGCGAAGAAACTATAGAAAAGTTTATGGCTTTGATTAGAACATTTTTTGATCGTTATGGGTGGCATGTTCAGTTTAACATGATATCTTCTGAAGTTCTTAAAGAAGCAAGAAGGAATCCTGAGAAGTATAAAGATCTAGTAATTAGAGTTGCAGGTTATAGTGCTGTTTTTGTGTCATTGGATCCTACAGTGCAAGAAGATATTATTAACAGGATGGAATATCAGTTGTAGTAGAAACAAATGAAGGGAGGTGAAGTAAATGAAATTTGTAACGGTATGTGGATGTGGCCTGGGTACCTGTTTACTGTTAAAAATGACTGCTGAAAATGCACTTAAACAATTAGGTGTTAAAGCAGAAGTGATTCATAGTGATCTTGGTAGCGCTACATCGATTGATTGTGATATGTTTATCATCACGACGGACATGGAAAATCAATTTAAAGCCGCAAATAAAAAATATGTAACCATAAAAAATGTTGCAGATATAAATGAGATGAAGCAAAAATTAGAACCACACGTAAAATAACCTTAAATTATAAAATTACGAGGAGGTTATTGTATGGATGTTTTTAAATTTTTAGCAACGCAAATATTAGGTCAACCGCCTATACTTGTGGGACTAGTTGCATGTCTCGGATTGATCGTTCAGAGAAAACCAATTCATGCTATAATATCCGGGACCATGAAAACAGTAGTAGGATTTTTAATTCTAGTTATAGGAGCAGTTACAATTGTCAATGTTTTATCTCCGATAGGTCCATTATTGGAAAATGCTTTTGGCTTTAAGGGAGTAGTACCGAATGATGAAGCCATAGGTGCAGTAGCCTTAATGCAATATGGTAGTGAAGGCGCCCTAGTGATGGTTGTTGGGTTTTTAGTAAATATTTTAGTAGCCCGTTTTACGAAATATAAATATATATATCTGACCGGTCATCATCTTTTATACACAGCACTATTAATTACAGTTCTTTTAAAAGTTCATTTAAATCTATCGGGTTTTCCTTTAATTATCGTAGGAGGAATTATTTTAGGTATATACTGTCCATTAACAATTGCTCTGGTCCAACCTTATATGAAAAAAGTGACAGGCGGCGCACCTATAGCTTATGCTCATTCCACAAATTTGGGAGCATTTTTAGGGGGATTTTTAGGACAATATGTAGGTAACCCGGAAGATAGTACTGAGAATATTAAACTACCCGAATGGCTTTCATTCTTTAGGGATACTACCTTATCTACTGGTTTTACTATGATATTGATATTTGTTGCAATAATGTTAATAGTGGGCCCTATTGCGGCGGCTAAACAAGTTGCCGGTGGTCAAAATTGGTTAATCTGGGCCATTATGCAAGGGTTACAGTTTGGAGCAGGTGTGACTGTACTGCTATCAGGCGTTAGAATGCTCATAGCCGAAATAGTTCCTGCATTTAAGGGATTTTCAGAGAAAATCGTTCCTGACGCTCTTCCTGGCCTGGATTGTCCCGTAGTTATGCCATATGCTCCAACAGCATGGATATTGGGATTCCTGATCAGTTTTCCAATAGGTGTAATTCTCACGTTTGTTATGGCTGGAATGAATTTTAAATATCTATTAATAGCTGGTGTAGTTCCGCACTTTTTTGCCAGTGGTCCGGCCGCCGTATTCGGAAATGCAACGGGTGGTAAAAAAGGAGCTATTTTAGCCGCCGTTGTATCAGCGGTACTTATAAGCTTCGGAAACGCAATGCTAATTCCGTTGACAGGTCCTCTTGCCAATAGCGGTACGACTTGGGGTGAAATGGAATACGGTATATGGGGAACATTGTTTGGATATGTAGTTAAATTTATAGGACGAATGTTTTAAAATAACTTTGGGTAAATAAAAAATTCTTAGTGAGGTATTATCTTGGAAGGTTCATATTTGAAAGATAATACCTCACTATATTTAATACTGTATATAGCTTAAATATTAAAAATTGAGATATTGATAATATATCGTGGTTTGATACGATTATTAAGATATAATCGGAGGTTCAGTCGTAAATGAATTCATCATTGGTAGCAATTAAAAAGAAAAGAAATAAAGAAACAATTAAAACTGTTGTTAGAGAGACAATTAATTTATTAGGGGGAATAAATCAAGTTGTTTCACCCGGAAACGTTGTTTTAATTAAACCCAATGTATTGGCAGGGAAAGATGCTAGCACAGGTGCCACGACGTCTCCGGAAATTGTGGGGACAATAACCAAAATGTGTTATGAAGCCGGTGCTAAAAAAGTCATAATTGCCGAAAGCTCCAATTGGGGAATCAACACTTTTGAAGCATTTAAAGCCTGCGGTTATTTTGAAATGGCAGAAAAAGCAGGGGCAGAATTACTAGACTTGAAAAAAGATGAAATTGTAGAACGGTTTATTGACGGTTATGTCCTTAAGAAAGTTAGAATACCTAAAACTATTTTAGACGTTGATACGGTGATAAATATTCCGGTACTGAAAACTCACAGCATGACTAAAGTTACATTGAGCTTAAAAAATGTGGCGGTTGGGATTTCTACAGATGATGACAAGCAAAGATGTTTACATCATATAGGAATATTTCCGGCCCTTTCGTCAGAGATGTCAAAAAAGGGGTCCTTTTTAGATTATTCTATTGCAGATATAAACATGATATCTCGTTCAGAGTTGGTTATCATCGATGGTTTGATTGGATTACAAGGTCTCGGTGCACCACTGTTAGGAAAACCGGTAAAATCGAATATAATAATTGCAGGATTTAACAGAGTATCTGTTGATGCAATTGGTTCTAAAATAATAGGATATGAACCATCAGAAATAAATCATATAAAACTTGCGGCTGACAAAGGTTTAGGAGAAATGGATATTGAAAAACTGAAAATAAGAGGAGAAAATTTAAGTGATAGCATAATAAATTTCGAAAAATCATTCCTTCCTGATATAACTTATCCTTATGATAATATTGATGTTGTATGCGGTGGAGGGTGCGAAGCGTGTCGGTCTACACTTAATTATATTTTAATAAGGCATAAAGAGCAATTAGAAAGTTTAGGCATACCTATTACCATATACTTGGGGAAAGACATAGAAATTAAAAAGCCCAAAAAAGAAAAGCGTTTATATGTCCACTATGGAAACTGTGCAGGTGAACTAATTTACGGTGGGTGTTTTGTCCCCGGGTGCCCACCAAGGTCTCGAAGGCAATTCTTTCAGGCCATAGGCGCTTTAGATCTTTATAAAGAGGATGAAGGTTTGCATTCAAATCGCTAAGTAAGGACGGTTAAACATGAGTATAATTCAAAAACATGAAGGAATAATCTTTGATATACAGCGGTACAGTATTCATGACGGTCCGGGTATAAGAACAGTTGTATTTCTGAAAGGTTGCCCGCTGAGATGTCTTTGGTGCTGCAACCCCGAGTCCCAATTGACAAATCCCCAATTGAGTTTTATTCAAAGTAAATGTATAGGTTGTCTGGAATGCATTAAAATATGTCCAAATAAGGCAATACGTTTTGACAAGGAAAAAGGATTTTTAATTGATTACAAACTGTGCGATATGTGTGGAAGATGCTCTGATGTTTGCTATCCAGGTGCAAGAGTAATTATAGGGAAAAAAATGAGTGTTGACGAAGTCATTGCGGAGGTTATTAAAGACAAGAGTTTTTATAACCGTTCGAACGGGGGAGTTACTCTTTCCGGTGGAGAAGTGCTTCTACAGTGGGGTTTTGCCAAAGAGATATTAAAAAAATGCAAAGAATTGAATATAAATACCGCTATAGAAACCTGCGGGTATTGTAAGTGGGAATATTTTACTGAGGTTTTAGAATATGTTGATTTAGTCTTATATGATTTAAAACATTTGGATAGCGCCGAACATAAAAGACTAACCGGCGTTGATAATCAATTAATATTAGAGAATGCCGCAAAAGTTGTTAAAAAGGGCAAGGAAATGATCATAAGGGTACCGCTGATACCCAGTTTGAATGATTCAAAAGATAATATTATGATGTTAGTAGATTTTGTTTCGACACTCGAGAAAGTAAAAGAGATAGATTTATTGCCTTACCATCAACTAGGAGTATCAAAGTATAACCAGATTGGCCAGACTTATAAATTAAATGAAATTAACCCACCTTCGAAAGAGAAAATTAACGATATAAAAAGATATATCGAAAACCGGGGATTTTTAGTTAAAGTTGGGGGATAAATTTGAGAGATTATCACGTTTCCTAAAGCATCTCAATGATGATCCGAAAGCGAATGAACCATCTCACAGCACGTTCATTCGCACTTTTTTATGTACTTAATTTAGTTAGCATTTGAAAAGTGCAGTTTTTAATCTTATCCCTTTTTTACCGGACCTTGATAACTAAATCTTTACTCATTTATTTTCCTTATCCTGCCATTTTTCAGCAGATTTGAGCCATAATTTTGCTAACTTGCTGACATTGTGGATGAAAATGGATAGATTAACCCATACGCCGGTACTTTCACCATCAGAATAGACATACATCAAGACCATATTTTCTTTTTAATAGACCAATGATGGCCTCACCGCCGGAACGCCACCGTATTAATCTTTTAAACCAGTGCTGGCGTTCATGCTACCGCTTCATTCAGCCAGCTGGGGAGGGTGAGTGTTTTGTTTATGCTTTTAATGTATTTACGAAAGAGCTTGTATAAGAGTCTAAAGGCCGGCGGATGTAAATTTTTATTAAGTCTGTCAGCAGGAAAATACCGACTGTATGTAGAAAAGTAAGGAACCAGGGAAGGAGGTTTATATTATGTTAGAACTTTTTAAAAATCTTCCACCGATTTATCTTGGAATTACATTAAGCATGCTGGCGGGTATGGCAACAGGTTTGGGGGCTCTGCCGCTTCTTTTCATCAGAAAGAGATTTTCCGGCGGCATAATCGATGCATCCCTGGGGTTTGCAGCGGGCGTGATGCTGGCTGCTACGGCGTTCAGTCTGGTGCTGGCTTCCATAGAAGAGGGAGGCATAATTCCGCTGATTGTCGGAATGACAATGGGAGTTTTATTTGTGGATCGCATGGATAAAATCATTCCCCATGACCATTTTGTCAAGGGACATGAGGGGCCGGGCATAGGTCGCCTGAGGAAAATATGGCTGTTTGTTTTTACCATAATCATACATAACTTTCCCGAAGGTCTGGCGGTGGGGGTGGGAGGATTTTCAAAGCACGCTTATTCTCTGGCTTTTGCCATTGGGGCGCAAAATATCCCTGAAGGTCTTGCAGTGGCAGCCGCTCTTGCAGCAGCTGAATATAAAGTCGGTTATGCCGTATTGATAGCATTTCTTTCAGGCCTGGCGGAACCTGTGGGAGGGATATTGGGAGCGGGGCTGGTGGGCATATCCTCTTCCATATTGCCCTATGCCCTGGCCTTTGCGGGAGGTGCCATGCTGTTTGTCATCAGCGATGAAGTTATACCCGAAACCCATTCCGGAGACCATCAACGATTAGCTACATTTTCGCTGGTTGCAGGTTTTATTTTAATGACCATATTGGATACTCTGCTTTGAATTTCATTTAAAACTTGAATGAAACAATATAAAACTATATAATCTAATTGAATAAATCTATTTATTTTAGAATCTTTTTAAGCAAAAGGGTGTTGCTCTTGGAAAATAAGAATAAACAAATCTTACTGGAGCTATTGCATGATATGGAGGATTTTGCCCGTCTGAAGGGAATAGAATGTCCTGCCATTTACTTGATAGGCGGAGCAGGTTGTATCATAGCAGGATACTTGGAAAGAGCAACAGTTGATTTTGATTTTATAGATATAAATTATCCGGCAAAAGCAGGTAGATTGTTCAAAATCCTGGATAGGTTTGACATGCTGGATCTATATGTAACGCCGGTGGCGCCCGGATTTGAAAAAAGGGCAATTAAAATAGACGGATTTGATTCTGTGTACGTTTTATCTAGAGAAGATATAATTGTAAGTAAATTGGGGAGATATTCGGAAAAAGATAAAGAAGATATAAAAAAACTTATGGCCGGTGCCGATAAAGAGAAACTGAAAAAACTGATTGAACTGGTTATTGATAGAAAAGACTTTAGCCCTAGAGTAAAGTATCATTTTATTAAAAACGTTAAAGATTTTGAGGAGAAATATAATGTATAGACAGTTTTGCAAGAATTATAAAAATTTTATAAAGCTTAATAAAGCCGGTTTGGAAAAAAATGAATACCGTCTAAAAATAGCGGAATCTATTAAAGGCCTGGCTGATTTAGAAACTTATAAAAAATGGAAAGAAAACAATGATATCAGATATTCGGAAATAGAAAATATTGTCTTTGAAATAAAAAGAAGAAAGGATATTTTCCATTTTAAATCTTTTTCCTGGGAACTTGACGGATACGGCTTTGAAGCAAGAAAAAGCGATTCGGCGGATAGAGAAAAGGTCGAAGAACAGTTAAAACTTATTGATATACTTTTAGGTACAAGTTACTGGTATGATAATGTCGATGCATGATTTCAGGAAGGCCATTTTCCCGCAGCCAATTCCCGCTCCGTCCCCGGGGCAATGACACCTAAAGTTTCATCCGACATTGTGGAAATTGTCATTTACCGATATAATATAGAAAAATGGAAATAAGGACAAGGACGAGGGGAACGGGATGAGTTCGCTATTATGGATTCTTGAATCCGTCGAAAATGACAAATTTCCTTATAGACTTACCATTCAAAAGGACGGCAAAGAAGTTCTCTGCCTTCGGGTACAAAACCGCTGGCCGGGAGCCGGCAGTCAAATTTTTTGCCTGAAGGAATCGGAGGATTATTCCGATCCGGTGGAAGAAATCGAAAGAGTCCCGATAATATCTTTAAACCGCTATGGGAAGCGCTTTTCGATGGTTCTGAATAGGCCTGCCAACAAAAGGTGTGAATTTTTATTTTTAAAAAAGAAATATAAGACAAAAGAAGGGGAATACGAGCAGATATTCTGGAGAACCCAGCAGGGATTAAAAGAGAGAAAGCCCAGGGTGAAGCTTACCGCCAGAGGAGATGCCCGGATCCATGTCCTGATAGACATCAACGAAAAATACCCCTGGAAATTTCAAGAATGTGTCGTGGAAAGGAAAGCCCTCCCGGCAGGTGACTACGCTCTCTTGAGAGATGATGGGATTGCGGCGGTGGTGGAAAGGAAAACTTTCGAGAACCTCAGAAGCAACTTTAATGATATAGCCATACTGCACCAAAAACTTGGAGAACTGGAAGCGTACGCTCATTCGGCGATGGTGGTGGAGGCAAATTATTCTGATTTTTTAAATCCGAAAAAACTGACGGTTTATACTCCGACCTATGCGGCTAAAGTTCTGGCAGAGCTTTCTGCACTGCACCCGGGCACCAAGATAGTCTTTGCGGGCAACAGGAAGCTGGCGAATGAATGGACCTTGAGATTTTTTCAAGCTATTGAATCCCATGAAAGGGACGCCCTGCCGGACAGGGTTGCCGAAATAGCTGAAGAATACGGCGGACCATCGCCGGACTTTAAGGGTGGCATTTATTATGATATTAGAGAATACATCCTGGATGAATCTAGAAATGAATTTATTTCAGCGGAACTTAAAGATAAATTTCCGGATGCCCCCGAAAGCACCGTTAAAAGGGTGCTGCAGGACCTTAAAAAAGAAGGATTGATTACTTCAATGGGCAGGGGCAGGAAAAGCCGCTGGATAAAAGTTTAGGTATTACCGTTCCCCTTCGGCCTTGGTCCAAAATATTGGTAGTAATAGCATTTTATCATGCCGTTATAGAGCTTGCGGTTTTTATCTGCCTTCCTGCCGAAGACCCTTTCAAAGCCTTCATGAGATGTAAGGATATAGTAGGACCAGGTATCGAGCTTTTTAAATATATGTCCCATATCCCTGTAAAGTTTTTCAACTTCTTTTAATTCTCCCAGTCTTTCCCCGTACGGTGGATTGCATACTATACATCCATAGTCGCCCCGAGGAATTATGTTTCTCACATCTTTTTTTTCAAAAGTAATGTATTGATCTACACCGGCCTTTCGTGCATTATCCCTGGAAAGTTTGACTGCCTTTTCATCTATGTCTGAACCGTAGATCTGAAGCTTTACATCCTTTACTGCAGATTCATGGGCTTCTTTTCTGACATCCCACCAGAGCTTTTTTGGTATGTTGGGCCATTTTTCAGCGGTAAACTCCCGCTCAATGCCCGGAGCTATATTGGCACCTATAAGTGCTGCTTCGATGGGTATGGTGCCGGAACCGCAGAAGGGATCGAGAAGGGGCCTGTCGTATGTCCAGCCGGATAGCTGCACCATGGCGGATGCAAGAGTTTCCCTTAACGGAGCTTCGTTGGAAAGGGCCCGGTATCCCCTTTTGTGCAGTCCTTCTCCGCTGGTGTCTATCATCAGCGTGACCCTATCCTTCATGAGAGAAAACTGAATGCGGTAAAGGGGGCCTTTTTCCTCAAACCAATTCTTTTTGTATTTTTTCTTTAGTTTTTCCACAACAGCCTTTTTCACTATGGCCTGACAATCGGGTATGCTGAAAAGCTTTGATTTCAGTGAATGACCCTTTACTGGGAATGCCGCATCTCCGGGCAACCATTCATCCCAGGGCAATGCTTTAGTGCCTTCAAAGAGTTCATCAAAAGTTGTGGCATTGAACTCACCGACTTTCACTAAAATCCGCTCGGCGGTCCGAAGCCACAGGTTCGCCCGGCATATGGCAGTCTCATCGCCTTTAAAGGTTACCCTGCCGTCTTCCACAAAAGTGTCTGTATATCCCAACCTTTTTATCTCCCGGGTTGTTATAGCTTCTATTCCAAAAAGTGTTGGCGCTACCAATTCTATTTCTGTCATAATCCATCTCCGGTTTTTAAGATTGCTGGGGATGCAAAAACTTTCCGTTATTAGATTATACCAGGTTTTTTTGATTTAATCTAATGTTTATCGTTTAAACCCCACGACTTTCTTTATTATAAAGGGAAATATATTTTGCAGGTGGGCTGGCAGTTTTGAAGGATGTGAGGCAGAAAAATAAATTTTATGAAGGATATAATATTATTGATGTTGAAATATACTTTTAATAGGGTTTTTATGCAAAGGCCCGCATTTAAGTGTGGTACCTACGGATTGGTTGGAGTACTGAGGGTAAGGAGCGCGTTATGGATAAGTATGCGAGAATAGCAACTCTGGAAAATGAGATTGAAGCGGTGCTTCTGGATTCCATATTGACCGAGCGGAATATTCCACATGTGATAAGATCTTATCATGATATTGTTTACAACGGCATATATCAGACGGTAAGAGGATGGGGTTATGTGGGTTCTCTGGAATCCTACCGGCAAGAAATAATGGATATATTGATGAATATCAGAAAAAGTCCGTCAGGAGATATCTGATTTTATTCTATTTCTTCCGCTGTTTTTCGCCTGGTAAAGGAAGTTATCCACTTTTTTTAAAAGCTCGATTAATTTTTCATTGTTGTATTGATAGACACCACCGCTGACGGTTATTTTCATATCCTGACCCGCCCAGGTTATATTTGAAATATCCTGCCTTATTCTTTCGGCTACAACAAATGCTTGCTCTTTATGAGTTTCGGGCAAAATCACCATGAATTCCTCACCGCCCAGACGACCGAATATATCCGTTTCTCTAATGTTGTTCTTTATGGTCCTGCATACTTTTTTCAAAACCTTGTCACCTGCAACGTGTCCAAAAGTATCGTTGATTGCTTTGAAATGGTCTATATCCAGGAGAATAACAGAAAATGTTTGGCCATATTTCTCAGCTATTTTCTTAGCGAATTCAGACATTTTAAAAGATACCTCCGGTTATATGCACCGGTCAGGCTGTCGGTGACAGAGATTTCCCTGAGCTTAAGGTTCAGCTGTTCTGTTTTTTGTTTTGCTTCTTTCAGCTCTTCGTTGTTTTTTTCGAGAAGGTAATTTTTTTGTTCTATTTCTTTTCTCTGTTTTTCCACTTCGTTCAGATATAATATGACCCGCTCATGTTCCATGTTGTAGTTGTTTATTATCGCTGCCATAATCACTGCATTGAAAATGACGGCAATAATAAATCCGAAAAATACATCTAAGTATCTGGATAAGATTGAATCATATCCATGAACAAACCAGGGAAATTTGTATTCAAATATAAAAGAGCCATGATGGTTCCTAAAAACAGAATAATGGCCAGCACTCTTTTAAAACCTTTTAGTAAAACAGCAATAAATGCGGAATATACTATCAGATAATATGGGATGCTTCCGAAGGTCCCGCCGTTGATTACCCACATTGCAGGAAAAAATATAAAAGTCAACATGATGAGAGCTAAATATACTGAAAGTGTGTACTTTTTTTTGTACATTGATAAATAATAAAGATAAATCGATATGATACCGCAACCAAAAGGGATAATTACCGTAAAGATCCCAAGATCTAATAGATAGTTTGTTATACTTGCCGAAAAAGACATGAAATACCTATGAGGGCAATGATATGGAAAAATCTGTATTGTAGCGGAAAATTGGAAGTGTTACCAACCAGTTTGGAAAAAACAATCCTCATGTGGTACTACCCCCTCTATTAGCCTTTTGGAACAATTTTATGTTATTATAACAAAATTTTGATTGCTGGTCCAAGACTTATTTTATGAACCGAATGTTGGATAAAAATTTTGAATTATGTTATACTGGTATTAAAAGACACAGTAAAGGGAAGGGTGATACTTACTATGAGAGTTTTAGTTACCGGTGCATCGGGGCTTCTGGGAGAGGCCATCTGCAATGCCGTCCAAAAAATCATGAAGTAAGGGCGCTAAAAGGCAAAGCCGACGGGGATATCACCGATGCCGGGGATATTATTGGGAAAATAGATGATTTTAATCCGGATGTGGTAGTTCATGCCGCTGCCATAAAGGACCCGGATACTGCTGAAAAGGACCCGAGGATGGCGTATCTTGTAAACTGTATCGGTGTCAGGAATGTAGCCCTGGCGGCCCAAAAAATCGGGGCAAAGATGCTGTACATATCCACCGAGTCGGTGTTTGACGGGGAAAAGAGGGCGCCATATTATGAATATGAAAAGCCCAACCCGGTAAATGTCTACGGACAGACAAAGCTCATGGGAGAGCAAATTACCATGAGCCTCATAAAAAATTATTTTATCGTGCGCCTGCCGCTTCTGTTTGGATATACCGGCAAGCCTCAGGATAATATCATTTTAAAAAAACGTGGGCAAAATTAAAAATGGAGAAAAAGTGGTGGCTGGGGCCGACCAGTACAGCCAGCCCACTTATGTGGACATGGTGGCCGATGTCATTGCGAAGCTGATTGACACCGAATATTATGGTATATACCATGTTTCAAATTCCGGTTCAGCTTCAAGATACGAATTCCACAAGGCAGTGCTTGAATATTTAGGCATGGATGACTCCAATTTGATCCCGGCCTCGGATGTGAACATGAACCGGCCCGCTGTGAGACAACGGTATGTGGCCATGCACAACCTTGCTCTTGAAGCCACCCTTGGCATCAAGCTGCCGCCATGGGAGGAAGCCCTCAGAATGTGCCTCGATAAAATGAAATCCATGAATCTGGTACCTTAAAACATCTTCCACTTGATAAACACAATTACCGTCACAAGTGATATTACAAAAGACGCAATCAAAATACCGGCAAATGCAAAGGGGGACTGCTGGAACGGGATGGGCACATTCATACCGTATAAACTGGCAATCAGGGTTGGAATGGATAAAACGATGGTTATGGAAGTGAGGAATTTCATCACTATATTTAAATTGTTGGAAATTACCGAGGCATAAGCATCCATGGTACCGCTCAGGATACTGGAATAAATCTCACTCATTTCTATAGCCTGCTTATTCTCAGTGATCACATCTTCCAGCAAGTCCTCATCCTCTTCGTACATCTTTATAAGGCCGCTGTTTTCCGGCACATGTAGCCCTTTTAAGAGGCGGGATTTTAATAATTTTTCCATGACTATCTCATTGGCCTTAAGAGAAGTGGTAAAATAAACAAGGCTTTTTTCGAGCTTCAGGAGCTGGATGAGCTCTTCATTTTTCATGGACTGGTGAAGTCTTCTCTCAATCTCCTCACTTTTTTTGTCGATTTGTTTTAAGTACCTCAAATAATAGGCAGCGGTTTTAAAGAGTATCTGCAAAAGGAATCTTGTTTTTTTGTAGGTATAAAAATCCCTCTGCCGGATTTTTATAAACTCGTCCATAATGGGATTGTCATTAAGGCATACCGTTACGAAGCAATCTTCGGTGATGATAATCCCCAGCGGCAGGGTATCGTATATGTCATTGTTTACAACCGGAATTTTTATAATGACCAGTACATAGTTATCGTCATAATCGATACGGGAGCTTTCTTCCTCATCGAGGGCATATTTAATGACTTCAGCGGGTACCTGGCAGACATTGCCGGTATAAGACACCTCTTCATCGGTGGGATTGGTAATATGTATCCAGGAGCCCTTTTCGAAAATATTGTTTAGATTTTTCAGCCCTTCACCTTCAAAGGTCTTGTATATGGTAAGCATTTTTTCACCCCATTTTCATAGGAGTATTATACCATTTTTATTTTTAATGATTCAAATATTTTGTGGGTAACTATTCATCATATGTTTGAGGAAAAGTTACGCCGACTCAAGCAAGATGAATAGTACCCTACTGGAGGGATAGTATGGATATAAAAAATCTTTCCACACCGGTTTTTATGGTAGACCTGGATATTCTGGAATTTAACATTAAAGAAATGGCCAGCCTTTGCAAAAAAAATAATAAAGAGCTCTGGCCCATGGTAAAGACCCACAAGAGCACTCAAATAGCCAGGATGCAACAAGAGGCTGGAGCTAAAGGTTTTCTGGTAGGAACTCTGGATGAGGCGGAAAAACTTGCACAAGAAGGGTTTAAAAACATTATGCTGGCATATCCGGCAGCCGGGGAACAAAACGTTGCCAGGGTAATTAATACAGCTAAAAAGTCGCGGATTATCCTCAGCCTGGATGGCATGGATGCGGCGAAAGCCTTAAATGAAGCGGCAAAGTGCCATGGCCTGACTCTGGAATATCTCATCATAATCGACAGCGGCCTTCACCGCTTTGGGGTTTTGCCTGAAGAAGCGGTGAAACTGGCCAGTAATTTATCGGTTTTGGAGTATCTAAAGCTAGTCGGTATAGGCACCCATCCCGGCCATGTATATGGTGCCTCAAGCTCCGAGGAAGTCAAAAAAGTTGCCGACGAAGAGATGACAGCCATGAAGCAGGCAAGGGAAAATATGGAAAGAGCTGGATTCAGAATTAACATTGTGGCGACCGGCAGCACTCCAACGGCGATATATGCCGCTAAAGATGAAAATATTACAGCACTCCGCCCGGGCAATTATGTATTTTATGACAACATCCAGATGGCTTTAGGCGTTGTTCCGGAATCGAGGTGTGCTCTCGCCGTGCTGGGCACAATTATATCGCATCCCAGGGAAGATATTTTTATCATAGATGTGGGCAGCAAATGTCTGGGGCTTGATAAAGGTGCCCACGGCATCTCACTGGTAAAGGGGTATGGCTTAATAAAAGACCATCCGGAGCTTTTGATAACTGATCTTTCAGAGGAAGTAGGGAAAATAAAGATAATAGGTGACACCAAAGTCAAAGTAGGAGATAAACTGCAGGTGATTCCTAACCACGCCTGCTCCACCGCCAATATGACGGATTATCTCATAGGCCATAGAAAAGGCGAAATTGAAAGGGCCATATATATCGATATACGTGGAGGTTCCTTCAGGAACCCGTCGGTGAACGATTTATTTTGCTTAAAGAGCAGGATTTAGAAAAAAGGTGTAGAATATATAATAAATAAAAAAGATTCAGCATAAATTTTACGGATGAAGTTACCAGAAAAAATATACTTGACAGAGATATGCATGATTATTAAAATTAACGTATGATTATGCATCCGGATTTTATCAGTAAAACCTAGAGCAAGAATAGATGAAAGGGGGGTTAAAGCCGGCAGAAAAAACATAATTTAATACCAAGTTTAATATTTCAAGAAAAATCGGAGGTGCATTATGAGAAAATTCTGGGGGATCTTTTTAGTTTTAGTGCTGGTAGTTTCTATGGTGGCTGTTGGATGCGGCCAGAAGCAGGAACCTGCCAAGGAGGAACAAAAAGCCCAGGAGGCTCCCAAGGAAGAAGCCAAACAGGAAACTACAGGTGATGTGGTAAAAGTCGGATGGATCGGTTCTTTGACAGGGGACCAGGCTGTTTGGGGCCAGTGCGAATTTAACACAGTTAAGATGCTGGTGGAGGAAATTAATGCCCAAGGTGGCCTTCTGGGCAAAAAGCTGGAGGCCATAGGATATGATACCCGGGGCGACGCCATGGAAGCGGTGAATGCCGTGAGACGTCTCACCAGCCAGGATAAAGTGGTGGCTATTATAGGCCCCAATGCCAGCGGCCAGGCCATACCCATTTCCACGGTGCTAGAGGAAATGAAGGTCCCGGATATTGCGACGGTAGCCACCAATCCCAAGGTTACTGTGGTCGACGGAAAGACAAAACCCTTCAACTTCCGGGTTTGCTTTATAGACCCCTATCAAGGCGCCGTTGCGGCAGGATATGCCGTCGATGTGCTGAAATTCAAGAAAGCTGCGGTGCTCTATGATGTAGCCGATGATTATTCCCAGGGGTTGACCGAGTTTTTCATCAAGACCTTCACCGAAAAGGGCGGAGAAATAGTGGCAAAAGAAGCCTTCAAATCGGGGGATACCGACTTCCGGCCCCAGCTTTCCAAGATAAAAACCGCCAACCCCGATATCATTTTTATGCCCTATTTCTTTAAGGAAGTGGCTCTTAGCGCCAATCAGGCCCGGGAACTGGGCATCAAGGCCGTTCTCATGGGCGGAGACGGCTGGCCTTCTGAAGTGCTTCTGGAGATGGCCAGGGATGCGGTGAACGGCAGCTACTTCGTAAATCACGTAGACTTTGACGACCCAGCGGTGCAGGACTTCAAGAACAGGTACATGAAAAAGTATGATAGAAAAGTGGAGTTGAACGGCTATCTGGCCCATGATGCGTTTCTAATGTTTGTAGACGCGGTAAAGAGAGCCAACAGTTTCGACCCGGTGGCGATTCGCGATGCCCTGGAGACCACCAATATTCAGGGTATTACGGGCAATATAAAGATAGGCAAAGATACCCACAACCCCGAGGGCAAAGAAGCCGCCATTATAAAGATAGTTGACGGTAAGTACGTATTCCAGCAAAAATATTCTCCAAGCAAATAATTTGAGGTTCGAAGTTAGAAGTTTTCAAACTTCTAACTTCGAACATTTAATATGTACGTAGTGAAGGAGCGATACCCTTGATTCAATTTTTGCAGCAGATGATAAACGGTCTGTCTATTGGCAGTGTATATGCTCTCATGGCCGTTGGTTATTCCCTGGTATACAGCATCATGAACTTTTCCAATTTTGCCCATGGCGGTATAATAATGCTGGGAGCTTATTTTGGTTTTTTCTTTTTAACGTTGTTTAACTGGCCTTTTGCCATGGCTTTTCTTGGCGCTGCCATTTGTGCGGCCATCCTGGCAGTGCTGGTGGAAAGAGTGGCGTATAAGCCCTTGAGGATGCGCAATGCGCCGTTTTTATATTTCATCATATCGGCTATGGGGGCCTCCATGTTCATAGAAAACTTTGTCATAGCCACCATAGGCCCTACTTTCAAGACTTATCCCACCGTGTTTTCCCGGGAACCCTTCCGTTTAGGCCCACTCTTTATTGGCAGGCTCGATACCATGATGTTTGTCATTTCTGCCATATGCCTTGCGGCATTAATTTATTTCATCGATTTTACTAAAATGGGAAAAGCCATTCAGGCCACCGCCTTCAACCCTAGAGCCAGCGCTCTGATGGGTATTAATACAGACCTCATAATCATTACGGTCTTTGCCATAGGCGGGTTTCTAGCTGGCATTGCAGGAGTGCTTTTTGGTATGAAGTACACAGTTTACCCTCAGATAGGATTTATAACCATAAAATCCTTTATAGCGGCGGTTTTCGGCGGCCTGGGAAGCCTTCCCGGGGCGGTGATAGGTTCGGTGATCCTGGGCGTTTTGGAGACGCTGATTTCGGGATATTTTTCATCACAGTTCCGGGACCTTATTTCCTTCAGCCTGCTCATCTTTATCCTGGTGTTCAGGCCCATAGGGCTGATGGGTAAATCCACGGAGGAAAAGGCATAGGAGGGATAGCATGGACTGGTTTTACATCAAAGGCATCCTCATATTGTCCGGCATAAACCTCATGGCGGTTCTGGGGCTTTCCCTCCTGACGGGGTTTACGGGCCTTTTTTCCTTCGGTCATGCGGGCTTCATGGCCATAGGGGCATATACTGCGGCAGCAATGGGAATAAAACTGGGGTTGCCTCTTATTCCATCACTTTTAATCGGTGGACTGGCTGCCGGGATTTTCAGCCTCTTTATCGGTAAATTGACCCTCAACCTGAAAGGCGACTATTTCTGCATCGCCACCCTGGGATTTGGCGAAGCCATCCGCCTGATCCTGGACAATGTCCAGTATTTCGGCGGTGCGCGGGGGTGGCCGGGGATTCCGCTTAAGATAGATTTGTGGAATGTGATTATAATAAACGTTGTTGGAATTCTTATCCTCATAAATCTCATAAATTCCCGCCATGGGCGGAATATGATTGCCATTCGAGAGGAAGAACTGGCCGCTAAAACCATAGGGATAGATACTTTTAAATACAAGATGATTTCTCTCTTTATAAGCGCCGTATATGCGGGCATAGCCGGCGGCATGGTGGGATATTATACGGGGTTTTTGCAGCCCAAAATGTTCAGCATGAACAAATCCACCGAACTTACCATCATAGTAATCTTCGGCGGTATAGGCAGCATTTCCGGCAGTGTGCTGGGGGCCCTATTCCTGACAGCTCTGCCCGAAATATTGAGGGCTTTTGCGTTGTGGAGGCTGGTAGCCTACGGAGCGGCAGTTATTTTCATAATGATAAGCAGGCCTGAAGGGCTTATGGGTGGAAAAGAGATTACTCTAAAAGGTATTATGAGGCTGCTGAGGCTGAAAAACCGTCCCGGAAAAGCTGCCGAGGGTTAGGAGGTATAAAATGGAAATGCTCGAGATGAAAAATGTGACCAAAACATTTGGCGGTCTGACCGCCGTTGAAAAGGTTAATTTTATGGTGAAGAAAGGTTCCATTTCGGGTCTTATCGGCCCTAACGGGGCGGGAAAAACCACCATATTTAATCTCATAACAGGCATCTATAAAGTTACCGAGGGGGAAATTATTTTTAAAGGGATACCCATTCAAAATCTTGAGCCTCATAGGATAGCAAGCATGGGTATCACCCGTACTTTCCAGAACATCCGGCTCTTTAAAAAACTATCGGTATATGACAACATCCTGACTGCATGTCACCACAATGCCGGGTATAATTTAATAGAATCGGTATTGAGGCTGGGAAGATTTAAAAAAGAAGAAAAAGATTTAAGGCAGGATACCGAGAATTTAATGGAAATAATGGGCCTCGCCAAGTGGCGGGACCATGCTGCCCACAGCCTGCCCTATGGCCTGCAGCGCCGCCTGGAGATAGCCCGGGCCCTGGCGGTAAAGCCGGAGCTGCTGCTTTTAGATGAGCCCGCAGCTGGTATGAATCCCGACGAAACCCTCCAGTTGATGAACCTTATCCGGGAGATAAGGGACAAATTTAAGTGTACAATTTTCATAATAGAGCACCACATGGACCTGGTGATGGGAATATGTGAAAACATCATGGTGCTCAACTTCGGCAGGAAGCTCACCGAGGGTCCGCCTGAAAAAGTGCAGCGGGACCCGCAAGTCATACAGGCTTATCTGGGAGAGGGGGCGAAACTGGGTGCTTAAGGTAGAAAACCTTCATGTGTATTACGGAGGCATTCACGCCCTCAAGGGAATTGATATTTCGGTGGAAAAAGGCGAGATAGTGACCATTATAGGAGCCAACGGAGCCGGAAAATCCACGCTGCTCAATACCATATCCGGGCTTGTAAGGAGCAGGGAAGGCAGGATTATTTTTAAAGGCAGCCTCCTGCGACCGGTGCCCCATCATATTGTGATGAAGGGCATCTGCCAGGTCCCGGAAGGAAGGCTGGTTTTTGCAAACCTTACCGTGAAAGATAATCTCCTGTTAGGAGCCTATCTACGAAAGGATAAAAACATAAAAAAAGATCTGGAGAAAGTTTACGAACTTTTCCCGAGGCTTGCGGAAAGGCAAAAACAGCTGGCTGGAACCCTTTCCGGAGGCGAACAGCAGATGCTGGCCATGGGCAGGGGTCTCATGAGCAATCCGGAGCTCATGCTTCTGGATGAGCCATCCCTGGGCCTTGCGCCCATTCTGGTGGATACCATCTTTACCGTCATACAGGATATCAAAAAAATCGGTAAGACCATACTTCTGGTGGAGCAAAATGCCTATAAAGCCCTTTCCACCGCCGACAGGGCTTATGTGCTGGAACAGGGGAAGATAGTCAAGGCCGGGAAGGCCGCGGATCTCATCAAAGACCCTACCATTCAGGAATCATATCTGGGGCAAAAAGCAGAGGCCGGAGACCGGAAGTCAGAGGTCGGATTTTAGACTTTGAAGTTGGAAAGATTTAAAATGTATTTTCGAGGATAAAATAAAATATGTATAGAAGGGAATTATAAGTAGAGAAGAATATATGAAAGGTAGGGATAAGATGACGGCACTTGATATTCGAAGCCTGGTACTGAAGAACCTGGCGGGCAGCACTCGGGAAGAAGTAGAGGGCTATATCACCGAAACCATTGAGACCCGGGAAGAAGAGGCCCTTCCCGGTATGGGGATCCTCTTTGAGACGGTATGGCAAAAATCTAACGACAACGAGAGAAGCAGCATGATGGATAAGATTATGGAGACCATAAACAACCAACCTACGTCTTAAACTAAACTTAAAAAGATTATTTCAAAGCTCCGGCCTTAAAACCGGAGTTCTTTTTTGTTTTAAACATAACATTTTAAGGAAGATATTCATATATTGTATTAGACCAGAAAGAAGGGGGGAAAAACACGGATGGACTGGTATCATGGCATTCACAAGGCCTATGAAATAGATCTTGAAGAAATCCGGATTTTAGCCGAAGTGGCGAGAACAGCTCCGCCTCCGGTAGCCCACAGTGTGTTGAGGTTTATAATGGATGAAGTAATGGAAGCCATGCACTGGCATATGATGCTCATGATGAGACCTGGATATGCTGAGCCACATTATGAATACGACTATGAACATCCGTCGTATGGTGCTCCATACACGGCTGAAGATAAAAAGGAAGATGATAAGTAAACCGGAAACAATGAAGTAAAAGGAGGGATGAAGATGGACTGGAGAGAGGGGCTCAACAGGATTCTAAGACTGGATGAACAGGAACTAGCTCTCTGGGAAAATTTGATGATGACGGCACCCAATGAGAGCATGAGGCGGATGCTCAGAAATGCGATAGCCCGTGAAAGAGAAGAAATGCGCATGATAAGGGAATTGATGATGGGTGGGCCTATGGACCCATAAACTCATTCTTTGACATAAAATGGTAAACCGGGGTGGCTTAAAGCTCCGGTTTATTATATATATTTATGAAAGAAATCCGCTTTCGCAGCGGATTTTTTCAGGGAATCAGTTTTTCGAGCATGTCATAAGTTTGCGGGCCTACTATGCCGTCTACCTTTAATTTATTATCTTTTTGAAACTGCATTACAGCCTTTTCGGTAAGAGGGCCAAAAATGCCGTCTATAGGACCCACATTATAACCCAGGCTTTGCAGCTTGCTCTGAAGCTCCCTTACGTCGTTTCCCCGCATGCCCCGGTGTAAAATCCTGCTGCCAAATTCATACTGAAAGTCCATGGCTAAATCCCTCCTCTACGCTTTCAATATATAATATTTCAAAGACTTGCCCTTGTTGCTTCGATACGTTATAATTTTTTATACGACGGCTTATTTTATTGATGGCTTATTTTATTCTTGAAGCGAAGCCGGAGTGCTAAGGGTGATTTACTTTGACAAAAGAGGAGAGTTCATGAATACCGTATATGTTATAGGACATAAAAATCCCGACACGGATTCCATATGCTCGGCTATAGTTTATGCTGAATTTAAACGCATGTTGAGAAAGGAGTATAATTTTATATCCGGAAGGCTGGGGCCAATAAATAGGGAAACACAGTTCGTGCTGGACTATTTTAAAGTGCCAGAACCGGAACTCATTGAAAATGTCTACACCCAGGTAACCGACATTACTTTTGACAGACCTATCAATATTTTAAAGGATTCACCGCTATCGGAAACATGGGAAACCATGATGAAACATAATGCGCGGACTGTCAATATTGTCGATGAAAACGGAAAATTTATAGGTCTTGCAACCCTGGGGGATATTGCTAAGGCATATTTGGAGTCATCCGGGGATTTTTCAAAATTCAAAGTGCCCATGCAAAATATTTTAAAGACCCTGGATGGAAAAGCCATACTCATGAATGATGACTTTTTCAGTGGAAATATTGTGGTGGCTGCCATGCAAGCTGGCGATGTAAAAAAACGGCTGAGAAAGGGCGACTTGCTGATTACGGGCAACAGGGAAGATGTTCAACTTCTGGCAGTGGAATATGGTGCCAGGGTTCTTGTTATAACCGGAAATCATGATGTATCGGAACTGGTCTTTGAAAGGGCCGGGCAGAAGGGTGTTAATATAATAAAAGTTCCCCATGACACTTTCGATACTGTTAAGCTCATCAATCAGAGCATTCCCGTCCATTACATTATGAAAAACGATGGACTTATTGTCTTTAGCACTAATGATTTAATAGATGATGTCAAAGAGGTTATGTTGAAACACAAGTACAGGAATTTTCCAATTCTGGACCAAAGCCAAAAACCCGCAGGCATGCTGGCAAGACGGCATATACTTGATCATGCTCGTAAAAATGTTATCCTGGTGGATCATAACGAAAGGTCCCAGTCGGTAAAAGGCCTTGAGGAGGCCATGATACTGGAGATCATCGATCATCACAGGATCGGCTGCATAGAGACTGACCAACCCATTGTTTTTATCAACCGTCCTGTGGGCTGCACTGCCACGATAATATTTGGACTTTACGAGCAGAAAGGAATAACTCCGGATAAAACTATGGCGGGATTGATGTGTGCCGCCATATTGTCTGATACCCTTGTTTTCAAATCCCCCACATGCACTCAAGAAGACATCAATGCCGCAAAAAGGCTGGCGAAAATTGCCGGCATTGATATAGAGCAGTTTTCTTCGGCCATGTTCCAGGCGGGCACATCGCTGGAAGGCAAGAGCGAAGAAGAAATTTTTTACACCGATTTTAAAGATTTTAATATAGGCAAATATAAAATAGGTGTCAGCCAGGTAAATATATCTCAAAAAATCTCCGAATCTTTGAAGAGCCGGATGATAAAATTTATGGAAAAACTTAAGGCTGAGAGGAACTATGACCTGCTATTCTTGATGCTTACGGATATAATCACGCAGGGTTCGGAATTTTTATACGTGGGTGAGCATAAAGAACTGCTCAGCAGGGCTTTTGATGTGGAAATAAAAGGGGAAAGCTTTTACCTCCCCATGGTGGTCTCCAGGAAAAAGCAGGTCATACCCAGGATTATATCCGCAATAAATTCATATTAACATATAAAAGCTCCGGTTTTTATCCGGAGCTTTTTAAAAGCTGAAAAAAGAGTTCAAGATAATAATCGGTTAAAAATCGACTAAATACAGGTAAAACAATAATATTTAGATAAAATTCCGATTTACTTTTACTTGCCGTAAAATAAATTATACTGTACAATGTATACAAATAAAATTGGGAGGTATAAAACTTGGAGGAACTGCTCTATGGCTTATACAATCTAAGTATTTATCAAGTAATAATGTTCATAATAGGCGGAGCATTGATCTATCTTGCCATCAAGAAAGAGTACGAGCCAATGCTTTTGTTGCCCATAGGGTTTGGAGCAATACTCGCCAATATACCTTTTTCTTCGGCAGTGGGAAAAGAAGGCTTTTTAAGTCTGCTTTTTCATGCCGGGATTTTGACGGAACTTTTCCCCATACTCATTTTTATAGCAGTAGGGGCTATGATCGACTTTAAACCGTTGCTGCAACAGCCTTTCATGCTTTTTTTCGGAGCAGCGGCTCAATTCGGCATATTTTTTACTATGGCCATGGCGGCTTTGCTTGGGTTCAACCTTAAAGAGGCGGCATCCATCGGCATCATCGGCGCCGCCGATGGTCCTACATCCATCTATGTGGCCACCAGGTTCGCACGGCATTTACTCGCACCCATTTCGGTGGCGGCGTATTCTTACATGTCTCTTGTCCCTATCATTCAGCCTCCGGTCATAAGGATTTTGACTACACCGGAAGAAAGAAAGATACATATGAAACCCAATTTTGGCAGAAAGATATCCAGCACTGTAGAGATCCTATTCCCAATAGTTACAACCATAGTTGCGGGAGTTCTTGCACCCATAAGTGTAGCTCTTATAGGTTCCCTCATGTTCGGAAATCTTATACGAGTATCAGGTGTGCTTGAAAGGTTATCAAAGGCCGCTCAGAACGAGCTCGCAAATCTTGTTACCCTTCTTCTGGGTATTACCATAGGCTCCACCATGACTGCGGAACAGTTTTTGAATGCTTCAACTCTTATGATTATAGGCATGGGCCTGGTGGCTTTCGTTTTTGATACCGCAGGCGGGGTCATCTTTGCAAAAATACTAAACATATTTTTAAAAGACAAGGTAAATCCCATGGTGGGTGCATGTGGTATTTCTGCGTTTCCTATGTCAGCCAGGGTCATTCAAAAGATGGCCCAGCAGGAAGATCCATCCAATTTTGTGCTCATGCAGGCGGTGGGTGCCAATGTGGCAGGCCAGATAGGGTCCATCATAGCGGGCGGTCTAATTTTAACTCTTGTAAAATAATATGGTAGGAGGTGGAGAACATGAGTGTGTTTTTTGAAACCCTTCGGATTATGGGCATGGGAATGACAGGTATTTTTGTTTCCATACTGCTCTTCTACGGTCTGATATTAACTATGATAAAAATTTTTCCAAGGTAAATGAGAAAAAAAATAGACTGAGGGACAGCACTTTCACAAAAAGACTTTTTAAAATCAATAATTATAATGTATCTATGGTCCTGTCGATGTAATGCTGAATTTCTGCTGCTATACCTTCTGCGTCGTCTATATCATAACAGGGCACTCCCACATCTAATCTTACATCGCTGGCAATGGCAATGAGCTCCTCTGGTTTTGACAAAAGCTGCTTGCTAACTTCCGATCTAAAGACTTCGATCTTTGGCTTATTTTCTTTTTTGTACCCTTCTGTTAAAATCAGATCTACACCGGATATCCTGGAGACGATTTCATCCAGGGTTATTTCTTTTTGGAGCTTTTCTATAAGGGCAAATTTTTCAAAAGAGGATAGGGCAACTATATCTGCCCCAGCCTTTGCATGCCGCCAGGAATCCTTACCCGGTTTATCGATCTCAAACTCATGGGCGTGTTTTATGATAGCAATTCTTAAGCCTCGTTTTTTTAGCTCTTTTATGACTTTTTCAAGTAAAGTGGTCTTCCCTGTTCCGGACTTTGCTACAAAAGAAATAACCGGTATATCACTCATGAAAATACCCCCTTCCCAGCATCTTTGATCATGATTATGTATTACACTGCCAATCAAAATAATAATAGGTTAAACTTATTCATATGTCAATGTGAAAGTTACTATGTTTAAGTTTACTTTCTCATGTTAATTTATTATTAAGTAAAACGGGTAATATTGCATTTTTTAATTATCAATACTATTATAATAAATAATATTGCCATGATAAGTAGCAGGATTGCCCTCGGGACAGTTACATTTCATCAAAATGAATCCCTGTCAAAATACCATGGTACTTGCGACAGAATATCACCCAAAGGAATATTATTTTACATTTGTGGGACAAGCAACAAAATATGACAGTTGATGTGCCGATCATGTGAGCTTTATCGTGCTGACAAAAAATGTAAAGCCTTAAGTCTATGTAAGATCTACCCAAAGCAGCGTTTTTAAAAAAGGATGCGGTTCAGAAAACGTGGAGGTAAATCTTAAAAACATAGGCCTAAGAGATAAAATAACTGTAATGCAGTTGGGAGGTGTTATATATACGTGCATGGTGCAAGAAAACAGTCCTCGTAATTTAAAATTATAAAAAAGAGGAGTGCACAAAAGTGATTAAGTTAAAAGAACCCGCTATAACCAAAGACCAAAGGGATAAGTCTATCCAACAAAAAGTTGCCGAAATCATAGACAAAGTTAAAAGGGAAGGCGACAAAGCTTTAAGAGAATACAACATATTATTTGATGGATGTGACAGGGAAAATTACATAGTCACTAAAGAAGAAATAGATAAGGCCTTTCAAGAGGTAAGCAGTGATATCATAAATGATCTGCGCTTTGCCGCCCACAACATAGAAGAATTTGCCAGAAGGCAAAAAGAAACCATAAAGTCTTTGGAAGAAAAAGAAATAATGCCAGGAGTGTTTTTAGGACACAGGACTATTCCTGTGAGATCATGTGCTTGTTACGTGCCGGGGGGAAGATACCCATTGCCGTCATCGGCATTGATGTCCATAATTCCGGCAAAAGTGGCCGGTGTTAAGAGGGTCATAACCTGTTCACCTCCGGCCAAAGATACAAAGACTATAAACCCTTTCACATTAGTGGCCATGAGTATAGCCGGAGCCGATGAGATATATGTCATGGGGGGAGTTCAAGCCATAGCGGCATTTACCTATGGCACAAAAACCATCACACCCGTGGAAAAGATCGTAGGACCGGGCAATCAATACGTAACAGAGGCAAAGCGTCAGGTGAGCGGTGAGGTGGGCATAGATTTTTTAGCAGGTCCCAGTGAGGTAGTGGTCATTGCTGATAAAACCGCCAATCCTGTAAACATTGCCGCAGACCTGTTGGCCCAATCGGAACACGATCCGCAAGCCCGGGGCATATTGCTGTGCACCGATGAAGCCATAGGTAAAGCTGTTATAAAGCAGGTAGAGGATTTTCTTTTCGATTTGTCCACGGCCGATATAGCCCGTCAGGCATGGATCAACAATGGTCAGGTTACCGTCTTTGATACCCTGGAAGAGGCAATAGATACGGCCAATGAAATTGCTCCAGAACACCTGGAACTCCAGGTGCAAAGCCCTGACGAAGTGGTGCCTAAATTGACAAATTACGGTTCACTGTTCATTGGAGAAAAAGCCGCGGAGGTCTTTGGAGATTATGTTTCCGGGACCAATCACATATTGCCTACCATGAGAGCAGCAAGATACACCGGCGGAGTATGGGTGGGCACTTTCATCAAGATCGCGACAAATCAACGTTTGACAGATGAAGGGGTAAAAGCCATTGCGCCGGTGGCATCGAGATTGGCACATCTTGAAGGCTTATATGCGCATAAGCTTGCCGCCGATGTGAGATTAAAAAATATGTGAGGAGGGGTAGCATGGGCAGTAATTCTAATGGTGGAGACTTGTTACCAATAAATCCCAGCATTGGTGCACCGGCCAGATATTTATTCGGCATGGCTAGAGATGGAGTATTATCGCCGATTTTTGCAAAACTCCATGAAAAGTATAAAGCCCGTATGTAGCGGAGACATCCGAATTTATCCAGACCATACAAAGCCCCCGCCGGAATAGCAGGTGCGATGATAAGCATCATCGCTTATCTAATAATGATGACACAGCTGCCGAAAGATGGTATAAAAACAGGCATTATATGGTGCGCTGTGGGGCTCGCGTTTTATTTCATAAGAAATTATGCAAAAAGAGGATCTGATAATACACCGGATGTGAAAGAAGAAGATATATTGAGCGAAATTATCCCGGAAATGCCGTCATAGCCTGTCATGGATCAGTTGAATAAAGATACCGCCTATGGAAGAACATTGTAGGCATTGCTTTTTTAGCTGCACTATTGCTTTATGTTTTTCCTTATATGTGATATCTCCAAATTCTGTTGTCACTGTCCTTTGAAAGTCTTTTTGAATCACCATCCAGTTTTCCTTTTCTTGTTTTTTCTTTATATATTTTTTTTATCATATATTTTTTTATCAAGTTCGTGAAGTAATTCTGTACAGATTTCTCCCCAGATCATTTAACATTTTTTCGGTTCCATTTCAAATTCTGGATAGGTATATTTGCCATCCAGCAAGTCAATTATTTTTTCTCCGGTAAGCAGCTTTATTATATTAAATTGGTAACATATTAATACAGAAAATTCATACAACAGCAAAATAATGCTAATTTTTAAGTTTTAGTTTAGAGGAAAATATATAATTATATAGAAAAAATTTAAAATAAAAATTAAAAACATAAATTAAATTAAGGGGGAAGATGGGAATGATTCTGTTTATTGTTATTCTTTACATGGCTTTAATGTTATTTGTCGGTTGGTGGTGCAGTAAATATTATATCAATGGCATGACAGATTTCTTGCTAGCGGGCAGGAGACTCGGAATATGGCTCCTGGCTGGAACGCTGGCGGCCACCCACTTTGGTGGAGGAGCAGTTATGGGTGGAGGTGAATATGGTTTTAATTATGGTATATCCGGTGCATGGTACGGCGTATCCTGCGGCATAGGTTTATTACTCCTGGCATTTATGACTGCCAGTAAATTCAGAGACCTCTCCCTATACACGGTACCTGATTATCTTGAACAAAGATATGGTGGCAAGACAGTTAGGGTCCTCGGAGCAATACTTTCATTGATAGCTCTTGTTGGCATCCTTGCGGCCCAGGTACTTTCAGCAAAAGGTGCACTGGGTATTCTCGGCATAAAAGGTAATGCCGGAGCAATCATAGCCACGTTGGTATTTATAGTCTATACTACTTCGGGGGGATTATGGGCTGCTACCATTACAGACTTCGTTCAAATAATACTTGCTGCAATTGGCGTCATTATAGCCAGCGCCGTGGTTTTAGCAAAAACCGGCGGATTTGGCGGGCTTTCTGCAATGCTTGTGACAAAAGGTGCCGAAGCAGGTTACTTTAATATCTGGGGCATGGGTACAGCCAGCATTATGTGGGTTTTACTTCCCACTGTTATGTATACCCTCATAGGTCAGGATTTTTACCAGAGGCTTTTTGCTGCAAAAGACGCAAAAGTTGCAAGAAATGCTTCAATCGTGGGTGGGATAGTACTTGTCATCGTGAGCTTCTTCCCAGCTATCATAGGTATGGGTGCCAGAGCCCTTTCAAATATTGATGAGGCCGGCATGTCGGTACCATGGGTTATGGAAAACTTACTGCATCCGGTAATAGGCGGCATTGTGCTGGCGGCAATATTAGCTGCCATCATGTCTACTGCCGATTCTCTTTTAACTGCGGCCGCTTCTCATATAGTAAAAGACCTTTGGGTAGAGACTTTCAAGCTAGATGAAGTAAAAGATGAAAAGAGACTTCTTAATATTTCAAGAAACTTTACTTTTTTAATCGGCATATTGTCTTTGATAATAGCTCTGCTGGTGCCTGGGATAATCGATGCCCTTATTTACTCCTATACCATGTATACCGCCGGGGTATTTATCCCCGTGATTGGCGGTGTCTTATGGAAAGGTGCTACCAGGGCCGGTGCCCTATCATCCCTTATAGGTGGTTCAATAGTGGCCCTTTGTGGAATACTTTCTAAAGCCAATATTTTTGGCGCACCGGCAGAAATATATGCTGCCCTGGTTTCACTGGTGATCTTTGTGGTGGTGTCACTAGCCACCCAGAAAAAGCTGGTTGATGGAATAACGAAGTAAATTCGTGTAGCTTATTTCTATATCAGAATAATCCATGCCGTACAGAGGTATAAAACTGCATATATAAAATTTCAAAACCAACTAAATAGGTTTTAAGGGAAACCCCTTCGAAATTTGAGACTCGAGTTTCGAAATGAACATCGAAAAGGGTTTCCCTTAATTCACTTTTAAGGGTCATTTACGATGTTAAAGCATCACAGTATCTCTATATTAATTAATAAAAAAATATCTGTTTTTGCCGGCTAGTCTATGTAAAATAAAATCTTTCCACTAATTTCATGCGGAAAATGGAAAAATATTGGGAGGTTAACCAACATGATAGTAAATGGAGAAAACTTAACTATTCAAGATATAGTAAAAGTTGCGGTAATGGGAGAAAAGGTACAACTTTCACCCGAATCCATACAAAAGATCCAAAAATCCAGGGAGTATGTGGAGCAAATCATACAAAAAGACGATATAGTTTACGGTGTGACAACAGGATTTGGGAAATTCTGTAATGTGGTCATATCTCCGGAAGATACCAGAAAGCTCCAGCTAAATCTTATTAGGAGCCATTCCGTAGGAATCGGTGAGTATTTCCCTGAAGAAGTGGTGAGGGCTATGATGCTTTTAAGGATAAATGCTCTTGCCAAAGGGTATTCGGGTATAAGGCTTTCTACATTGCAAACTTTGCTGGATATGCTAAATAAAGGGGTAATACCCCGGGTGCCAAGTCAGGGGTCACTGGGAGCCAGTGGCGACCTTGTTCCTTTGGCACATATGGTTCTTGTAATGATCGGTGAAGGTGAAGCAGTGTATAAAGGAGAAGTCTTGCCCGGGGAAAAGGTGATGGAAATAGCAGGAATAAAGCCCATATCTCTGGAAGCTAAGGAAGGCCTTGCCCTCATCAACGGCACTCAGGCTATGTCGGCAGTGGGGAGTTTGGCCCTGGCTAAAGCTGTCAATCTTTCCAAAACTGCCGATATTTGTGGGGCTTTGAATCTTGAGGCTTTAAACGGCATCATAGACGCATTTGATGAAAAGGTACAGGCGGTAAGGCCACATTCCGGACAAAAGTTATGCGCCGCCAACATAAAAAAGTTGCTGGAAGGCAGTGAATTTATTACCAGACAGGGTGAGTTTAAAGTCCAGGATGCTTATGTTTTGCGCTGCATGCCCCAGGTCCATGGAGCAGTGAAAGATGCCCTCTCCCATGTGAAAAATGTTATAGAAATTGAAATAAATTCCGCCACTGATAATCCCCTTATTTTCCCCGATGATGGCAGAGTAATTTCCGGCGGAAATTTCCATGGAGAACCTGTGGCCATAAATATGGATTATATGGGTATAGCCGTTTCAGAACTAGCCAGTATATCCGAGCGTCGCATAGAGCGTCTGGTGAATCCCAACTTAAATGAAGGCTTGCCCGCTTTTTTGACCGGAAACGGCGGCCTAAACTCAGGCCTCATGATCAGCCAGTACACCGCAGCATCGTTGGTATCGGAAAATAAGGTTTTAGCACACCCGGCCAGCGTTGATTCCATCCCTTCCTCGGCAAACCAGGAAGACCATGTTAGCATGGGTACTATAGCGGCAAGAAAGGCCATGAAGATAGTGGAGAACACCCAAAATGTGCTGGCCATCGAGCTTTTATGTGCAACACAGGCTATAGATTTGAGAAGAGCAAAGATGGGTCGCTCTACAAAACTTGGCAAAGGGACCCAGATCGTATATGAATTGGTGAGAAAACAAGTGCCCCAAATAGAAGAAGACAGAGTATTGAGTGAGGATGTTAAAACCCTGGCAAAGTTGGTAGATAGTGGGCAATTGGCTAGAGCCGTAGAAGAATGGATAGGTGAATTGAGATAACCCTGGCAAAATTGCCGGACAATTTTTTTATAACAGACTTAAGGAGGAAGCTTATGAAACTAAATTTCATCAAAATGAGTCCCTGCCAAAATACCACTGTATTCATCACAGAATATTGCCCAAAGGAATATTATATTGCAGTTGCCAGGGAAGTAATGAACTATGACAGTTTATGTGCCGAACAGGTGGGGTTTATCGTACCGCCTAAAAACGCAGATTCGGTTTTGGGCATGGAGATGGCCGGAGGTGAATTTTGTGGCAACGCCAGCCTTTGCGCAGCCGTCTATGTGAGATATAGTGGAATTTATGAAAAAGATGATTTCTTTATAGATGTGTCAGGTGCAAGTGACCCTTTAAGATGTCATGTGGAGGAAAAATCCAATTATGTTTATAGCGCAGAATGTGAGATGCCTTTTCCCATTTCGGTTAAAGATGCAAAGATTGAAATTAACAAGAAAAAGATAAAAGGGAGTATCATAGATTTTAAGGGAATATCACATTTTATATTTAAATCATGGCGCGATTTTAATGATTATGATAAAGTTATGGATCTCATTAAATCAAAAATCGAATCTGATGCCATCGGTATTGTCCCGTACATTGAACTGGGGAAAGGTGAATACGAGATAAAGCCTTATGTCTATGTTAGGTCCACCCAAAGCCACGTTTTTGAAAAAGGTTGTGGTTCGGGGAGCATGGCATTGGGGGTATACCTAAAAAAATATATGGGTTTAAGAGGTAAAATCGGGGTAATGCAGCCGGGAGGTACTATAGGTGTTGAAGTAGGAGATAAAAACTTTATATCTAGCGATGTTAAGATAACTTGTGAGGGGTCTATATTGATATAAATAGACAAGTAATAAAAATAATATTAGCAAAAATATGCTGTTTTAATATTATTTTATATGAAGGATTTGCAAGATTTTTTATTTAATATATAATCCAGTTCATTATTTTATTAAAAAAATATAAAATTTGGAGGGATTTATATGGATAGGTCCAAAGCTGCGTGGAAGTTTGTTGTTTACAGTGTTATCGGATTTTTTATGTTCTTTATCCCTATCAAGCTTAATGGAAGTTCTTCTATTCCTCTTGATCATGTGGTTACAGGGTTAAGGCAAGCTCTTCCTGGACTCGCACTACTTTACGGTCTTATTGTTACAATCATCGGCGGTGTAATGCCATGGCTCAATGGGACTTGGAAAAAATCCACGGTAGATAGGGTATTTTCGGTGTTCAAGGTTGCGGGCATTGTTATAGCCTTTATGGTATATTTAAAGATAGGGCCCGCATGGATGATGGACCCGGATATGGGGCCGTTTCTTTTCAATAAATTGGTGGTACCGGTGGGTATGATAGTACCAATAGGGTCCGTATTCCTGGCTTTTTTGGTTAGCTATGGCCTTATGGAATTTGTGGGAACCCTCTTAAGACCAGTAATGCGAACTATTTGGAAAACACCTGGAAGATCTGCGGTAGATGCCGTTGCATCTTTCGTTGGAAGTTATTCGATAGCTTTATTGATAACAAATAAAGTGTTCAAAGAAGGTAAATATACTATCAAAGAAGCGGCCATAATTGCTACCGGATTTTCCACGGTTTCTGCAACCTTTATGATAATAGTAGCAAAGACCCTTAAAATAATGGATATGTGGAATATGTATTTCTGGGCAACTCTTGTTATTACATTCGTAGTAACTGCCATTACCGCCCGCTTGTGGCCGCTGGCTGCCAAGTCAAATGAATATGTGGGTGAAGCCTCTCCTGAAAAAGAGGAAAAAGGCAACCTTTTAGCTAGGGCGTGGGATGAAGCCCTAAAAGTGGCCGATGTAGCTCCAGGGATTTGGGATAATATCGTAAAAAATATAAAAGATGGTTTCAGGATGGCTACATCAATACTACCGACCATAATGTCTATAGGACTTCTTGGGCTTGTGCTTGCAGAATTTACACCAATATTTGATTGGATAGGATGGATATATTATCCCTTTACGGCACTATTGCGCATTCCTGAACCTTTCCTGGCGGCCAAAGCTTCTGCCGTAGAGGTAGCGGAAATGTTCCTCCCTGCACTATTAACAGTAAGCGCGCCTCTGGCGACAAAGTTCGTGGTAGCTGTAGTATCCGTATCAGCAATACTATTTTTCTCGGCTTCGATACCGTGTATACTTTCTACCGAAATCCCCTTGACCATAAGCGAGATAATGGTAATATGGATAGAAAGGACCATACTCTCGATTATATTTGCCGGTGTACTGGCGATGATATTGTTTTAAAATATAACCAAAGGAAAGGAATCGCATGGAAATTATTAAATCACCCACAGGAAAAGAAATTACATGTAAGAGTTGGCAGCAGGAGGGGCTTTTGAGGCTCCTCCTCAATTGCCTTGACCCGGATATTGCCAAGGCTCCGGAAGAACTGGTGGCCTATGGCGGTCGGGGCAAAGTGGCAAGGGATATAGAGTCTTTAAAGGCCATCGTAAATGCTTTGATGAATCTTGAAAACGATGAGACTCTGCTCATTCAATCAGGGAAACCCGTGGGGGTTTTCAGGACTTTCGAGTATGCCCCCAGGGTCATCATGGCCGGGGCGCTGCTGGTGCCCCACTGGTCTAACTGGGAATATTTCCACAAGCTGGAAGAAAGGGGTTTGACGGCTTTTGGCCAATCAACCGCCGGTTCCTGGGCATACATCGGAACCCAGGGGATACTGCAGGGCACGTGGGAGACTTTTGGACAGGTGGCTAAAAGACACTTTGGAGGCACTCTTAAAGGAAAGATGGTGCTAACCTCGGGCCTTGGGGAGATGGGCAGCGCCCAGCCACTGGCCATTACCGCCAACGGAGGTGTGGCTATTGTGGCCGATGTAGACAGGGCTATCGTCAAAAAGCGACTGATATCAAGCATGATTGATATTATGGCCGATTCCCTGGGTGAAGCCCTTGAAATGGCAGGAGAATACATAGCCAAAGGCGAACCCGTATCCATTGGATTGTGCGGCAATGCGGCTGATGTATATGGATATTTTGTAAGCCATAAAATTACTCCCGATGTGGTAACGGATCAAACACCGGCCCATGATCTGGAAAGCTATATACCATCGGGACTTTCGCCCCGAGAAGCGCACCTACTGGCGGAGGAAGAACCAGAACGATATGAGAAAATGGTTATGGAAACCATAAGGCGTCATGTAAGGGCCATGGTGGAACTTAAGAACATGGGAGCGGTGGTGTTCGATTATGGCAACAACCTGAGAGAGCAGGGGCGAAAGGCAGGCATTGAAGATGCTTTTTGTTTTCCGGGATTTGCTTCAGAGTACATCAGGCCGCTCTTTTGTGAAGGGAGAGGGCCTTTCAGGTGGGTAGCATTGTCGGGAGATCCTGAAGATATTTACAAGACCGATGAGGTAATCCTGTCGCTTTTTAAAGGAGACACAAGGCTTCACGACTGGCTGAATTTTGTGGAAAGGAGATTTATGTTCCACGGGCTGCCGGCTCGGGTATGCTGGCTCAATTATAAGGAGAGGTCGGTTTTCGGAAAGATCATAAATGAGATGGTGACGTCAGGGAAGCTAAAAGCCCCCATAGCCATCACAAGAGACCATATGGATGCGGCGGCGGTGGCCTCACCCTTCAGGGAAACCGAGGCCATGAAAGACGGTAGCGACGCCATTGCAGACTGGCCGGTACTAAATGCCCTTTTAAACTGCAGCTCCGGGGCTACACTGGTAGGAATCTATCAGGGAGGCGGAGTGGGTATTGGATATTCCATCCACTCCGGGGTGACGGTGATAGCCGATGGTACTGAACAGGCGCAAAAAAGACTGGACCATGTCTTGAAAGCAGATCCCGCTCTTGGCGTCATACGTTATGCCGATGCCGGGTACGAAACTGCAAGAGAAATAATTAAAGATCCAGATTTTCCCGCAAAAGTGGTAAGTTGAGGTGAGCGGGATGGACGATTTTATACGAGATTATGCCAGAAAAGGTTTCCTCAGGGACTTACTTTTCAACGATATCACCAGCGTAAAAGATATATGGGAACTGCAAAAAAAATTAAATATAGAACATTTACCCAATACAGTCATGGTGGTAACTATAGACAACTATTATTCGGATACAGTAAACAAGAGTGAAATCCAAAAGCAAGCAATAAGGATAAGAGTGTACGAATGCTTGAAAAGATTTGCGGAAAAGTTTGATGCACTGGTAGTAAATATGGAAGAGAACTTGCTTGCAGTATTGTTCTGGATAGAAAAAGATAAGGCATCAGAAGTTGAATACAGCATGAACACAGGTGCTTGTTTGAAAGAACAGGTGGAAAAGGAGACCGGGATATCTGTTTCAATAGGTATAGGTCGGCGGTATAAAGACATACTGGACCTGCACATATCATACAAAGAAGCCCTTTCAGCCTGCCATCATAAATTCTTCCTGGGCAAAAGCCAGGTGATCCATATCGACAATGCGCTCCCCTTTTCAGAAGATCTGGGACTTTATTCCGTGGAAGTGGAATCCCAGCTCTCAGTGCGGGTGCTGGCCTGCGATGAGGAAGGAGCCTATAACATACTCCGGGAGTTGATGGGAGACACCCTGCAGCAAAAGGCTATAAATCCTTTAACAATGAAGACCCGGCTCATAGAGATTATAACCACTCTAATGAGGGTATCGGTGGAGGCCGGGGCCGACCAGGAAAATCTTGCGGTGTTGAGCGGCAAATGCGTGGAAGGAATTTTAAAGAGTGATACAATGACAGCCCTTCAAAGTTTGATGCAACAAGCCATAAAGGGTATCATTCAGGAAGTCTACCAGGGCCGCAAGCGCATGAACCTCGAAGTCTTTGAAAAGGCTTTAAATTATATCCGAGATAATTTCAACAGGCCCATTACCCTGGAGGAAGTGTCTGACCATGTCCATATAAGCCCTTATTACTTTAGCCACGGTTTCAAAAACTTTACCGGCATGAACTTTATTGACTATGTTACAAAGCTTCGCATAGATGAAGCCAAAAAGCTGCTTCTTACCACTGACATGAACGTAGGAGATATAGGAAAGCAGGTGGGATATTATGACCCCAACTATTTCGGCAGGGTTTTTAAGAACTTGGTGGGAATGCCCCCCAGCAAATTCAAGGTGAGCAAAAAAGTCCGCCTGGATAGAATATTTTCCGAAGGTTAAATTAATTTTAATATAGAATATGATGGTAGAAAACAGATTATTTTTGTTTGAAATATATTAAGGGGAGGGAGTTTTTGGATGTTAAGCAATTTTGACATATCAAAGGCTATGACGGTAAAACTGGACGATGAGTTGCCGGAAATGCCGGATTTTGTGGAAGGGATAAGGAGGGCGCCGGCCAGAGATTTCCGCTTAACAAAAGAGCAGACAAAAATTGCCTTAAAAAATGCACTCCGCTATGTGCCGGAGAAATATCATGAAAAACTTGCTCCGGAGTTTTTAAACGAGCTTTTGACCCGGGGAAGGATCTATGCTTACAGGTTCAGGCCCGAAGGCAGGATCTACGGGAAACCTGTAGACGAATATAAAGGCAAATGCCTTGCGGGCAAGGCTTTTCAGGTCATGATAGACAATAACCTTGATTTTGAGGTGGCCTTATACCCCTATGAACTGGTGACATACGGGGAAACGGGCAGCGTGTGCCAGAACTGGATGCAGTATAGATTGATAAAGAAATATCTTGAAGTCCTTACCGAAGATCAGACCCTTGTCATCGAGTCGGGCCATCCCGTAGGACTTTTCCCTTCAAAGCCCGATGCCCCAAGGGTAATTATCACCAATGCCCTTATGGTGGGCATGTTCGATAACCAGGATGACTGGGAAATAGCTGAAGAAATGGGTGTGGCCAACTACGGGCAGATGACGGCAGGAGGTTGGATGTACATTGGTCCCCAGGGCATTGTCCACGGCACCTTCAACACCCTCTTAAACGCCGGAAGGTTGAAGCTGGGTATACCCCATGATAAGGACTTGAGAGGCCACCTGTTTGTGTCTTCAGGCCTGGGTGGCATGAGCGGTGCCCAGGCTAAAGCTGTGGAAATAGCCGGGGGTGTGGGCATCATAGCCGAGGTGGATTACTCACGGATTAAGACCCGCAAGATGCAGGGATGGGTGAGCAAGGTATCCTCCGATTTTGAAGAGGTATTCAGGATTGCCCATGAGTATTTACAGAAAAAAGAACCTATTTCCATAGCGTATTATGGAAATATTGTAGACCTTCTTGAATATTTCGTCAAAAACAACATAAAAGTTGATCTGCTGTCAGACCAGACTTCCTGCCATGTGCCCTATGACGGCGGCTACTGTCCTCAGGGGCTCACCTTTGCAGAGAGGACTAGAATGCTCGCCGAAGACAGGGAAAAATTCCGGGAGCTTGTGAATAAGAGTTTGAGGCATCACTTTGAATTGATTAAGATATTGGTGGACAGGGGCACTTATTTCTTCGATTACGGAAATTCCTTCATGAAGGCTGTGTTTGATGCAGGTGTTAAGGAAATTTCCAAAAACGGTGTGGATGAAAAAGACGGGTTCATATTTCCTTCCTATGTAGAGGATATAATGGGACCGGAACTCTTTGATTACGGTTATGGGCCTTTCAGATGGGTCTGCCTGAGCGGAAAGCATGAGGACCTCATAAAGACCGATAAAGCAGCTATGGAATGCATCGATCCCAGCAGGCGGGGCCAGGACCGCGACAATTATATCTGGATCCGCGATGCCGAAAAGAACAACCTGGTGGTGGGAACCCAGGCCAGGATTCTATACCAGGACGCCGAGGGAAGGGTGAAGATAGCTCTTAAGTTCAATGAAATGGTGAGAAATGGTGAAATCGGACCGGTAATGCTGGGAAGAGACCACCATGATGTGAGCGGTGCCGATTCACCCTTCCGGGAAACCGCAAATATCAAGGATGGAAGCAATGTCATGGCAGATATGGCCACCCAGTGCTTTGCAGGCAATGCCGCCAGGGGCATGACCCTTGTGACCCTGCACAATGGGGGCGGTGTGGGTATAGGTAAGGCTATCAACGGCGGTTTCGGACTGTTGCTGGATGGAAGCCAGAAAACCGACAATATCATAAAATCTGCCCTGCTCTGGGATGTCATGGGCGGTGTGGCCCGGAGGTCCTGGGCAAGGAATCCGCATTCTATAGAGACCGCTGTGGAATTCAATAAAAACTATCGTGGCCTCGGCCATATAACAATTCCTTATATTCCCGACCAAAAGCTTATTGATGAAGTTGTGGAAAAGGGGTTAGGAGAATCGAGCAAGTAGTTTCTACCCGGCGGGCACCGCCACCCGCCGGGATTACTTTAATACAATAAAATGCTTTAACTGGAGGAATGAAAATGAGTTCAATTATAGAATGTATCCCAAACTTTAGCGAAGGCAGAAGGCCTGAAGTTATTGAAGCTATCGCCGAAGCCATAAAATCGGTGGATGATATTCAGCTTTTGAATTATTCTTCTGACCAGAGCCACAACCGCAGCGTTTTTACATTCATAGGGGCTCCGGAATCCGTTAAAGAGGCGGCTTTTAAAGGAGCCAAAAAGGCCGCGGAACTCATAGATATGACAAAACACAGGGGGGAACATCCCCGCATGGGTGCCGTGGATGTAATACCTTTCGTGCCTGTTAAAAATATTACGATGCAAGAGTGTGTAAATCTGACAAAGGAACTGGGCGAAAGGATTGCCCGGGAGCTTTCCATTCCTGTGTTTTTGTATGAAGAATCGGCCACCAGGCCCGAGCGCAGGAACCTGGCGGATATAAGGCGCGGGGAATTCGAGGGGATGGCCGAGAAAATAAAAGACCCCGCATGGGCACCGGATTTTGGAAAAGCCGAGATTCATCCTACTGCCGGTGTTGTTGCCGTTGGTGCCCGCATGCCTTTGATAGCGTACAATGTAAATTTAAGCACATCGGACATAAATATTGCCAGGAACATAGCCAAAATTATCCGGGAAAGCAGCGGAGGCCTTAAATGTGTAAAGGCCATAGGAGTAATGCTGGAAGACAGGAACCTGGCGCAGGTCTCTATAAACATGACCAACTATGAGAAGACTTCACTTTACAGAGTTTTTGAGCTAATTCGCACAGAAGCCAGGAGATACGGTGTCCACATTGTGGGCAGTGAAATCGTGGGGCTCACCCCCATGAATGCATTGATAGATGTGGCAAAATTCTACCTGCAGCTGGAAGGGTTCGATGATAAAAAGCAGGTGCTGGAAAATTATTTGTTGTAAAATTTCAATATTGAGGTGAATAGCATGAATAATTTTCCTGACCTGATAGTAAAAAATATTGGTCTGCTGGCCACGCCTGAGGGAAAATGTGCGAAGAAAGGCAAAGAGCAGGGCAAAATAAAGCTTATAGAAGATGCTTTCATTGCTGTCCAGGGGGATACCATAACTGGTGTGGGGACCGAAGAGCAGCTAAAGGCTCTTGAAAAGCAGAGAAATTTTTGCTATAAAACCCAAATCGTCGATGCTGGTGGCAGTCTTGTGACACCTGGCCTGGTGGACCCGCACACTCACCTTATCTTTTCTGGATGGCGGCAAAAGGAGCTTTCCCTCAAACTCAAAGGTATGAGCTATCTTGAGATCCTAAAGATGGGCGGGGGGATCTTAAATACCGTAAAAAATACCCGCAGGGCAAGTTTAGAAGACCTGATACAAAATGGCAGGACTGCCCTGGACAGGATGATGACCCATGGCACTACCACCTGCGAGGTAAAGAGCGGGTATGGGCTGAATGTGGAAGACGAAATAAAATCACTGGAAGCTATCCGGGAGTTAAATAAGATTCATCCGATGGAGTTGGTGCCCACTTTTCTGGGCGCCCATGCTGTGCCGGAAGAATATAAAGGAAAAACAGGGGAGTATGTAGAATTAATAAATAAACAAATGATACCGAGAGTGGCCGGCGAGCATCTTGCAGAGTTTTGCGACGTTTTCTGTGAGCAAGGGGTATTCAGCGTGGATGAATCTCGAAAGATTCTGGAGTGCGGCAAAAATCACGGCCTAATCCCGAAGGTCCATGCCGATGAAATGACTTCACTGGGGGGAGCAAACCTTGCGGCAGAAGTGGGAGCCATTTCCGCCGACCACCTGATCCACGCCGGCGATGAGGGGCTTTGCGCCATGGCGGAAAAGAGTGTAGTAGCGGTACTTTTGCCGGGGACATCGCTCTTTTTAAACGAATCTTTTGCCCGGGCAAGGACCATGATAGAAATGGGAATCCCGGTAGCACTGGCCACCGATTTTAATCCCGGTTCATGCCCTACCGAATCCCTTCAGCTTGTGATGAATCTTGCGTGCATGAAATACAGGATGATACCGGAAGAGGTTCTCACTGCGGTGACCCTCAATGCCGCATCGGCCATAAACATGGCTTCTACCATCGGTAGCATCGAGCCGGGCAAACAGGCGGATATTGTGATATGGAATGCCCCGGACCTGGACTTTATCATCTACCACTTTGGGGTTAACCTGGTAAAAACAGTGATTAAAAAAGGAAAATTTACGGTCAACGACGGACAGGTAATATAACACAATATTTATTTTACATGAACGTAAGGAGGTTATTCCGTGAAGACTGATATTGAAATTGCCCAGGAAGCCAAACTCGAACCTATAAAAAAGATTGCCGAATCCATCGGCCTTTCGGAGGAAGAGATTTTCTTCTACGGTAAGTATAAGGCAAAGGTGGACCACAGGATATTGAAGAAATTACAGGGCAAGAAGGAGGGAAAGTTGATCCTTGTTACCGCCATCACCCCTACACCGGCCGGTGAGGGCAAGACAACAACAACGGTAGGCCTGGGGGATGCTCTGAAAAAACTTGGCAAGAAAGTCGTGATAGCGCTCAGGGAACCGGCCCTTGGCCCTGTCTTCGGAATAAAGGGCGGTGCAGCCGGAGGCGGATATGCCCAGGTGGTACCGATGGAGGATATAAATTTGCATTTTACAGGGGATTTTCATGCTATAGGAGCTGCCAACAACCTATTGGCGGCCATGCTGGACAACCACATTTACCAGGGGAATACTTTAAATATCGATCCCAGAAAGATTACCTGGCGGCGCTGCATGGATATGAATGACCGGCAGCTCCGATTTATCGTGGATGGCCTGGGAGGAAAAGCCAACGGGGTTCCCAGGGAGGATGGGTTTGATATAACAGTAGCTTCGGAAGTCATGGCGGCTTTTTGCCTGGCCAAAAGCTTGCCGGATTTAAAGGAGCGCCTATCAAAAATAATTGTGGCCTATACATATGATGGTAAACCCGTGACGGCAGGGGATTTAAAGGCTGAAGGGGCTATGGCCGTTCTGCTGAAAGAAGCCATAAACCCAAACCTTGTTCAAACCCTTGAACATACTCCCGCTTTCATCCATGGCGGACCTTTTGCCAACATAGCCCACGGCTGCAACAGCCTGATTGCCACGAAACTGGCACTGAGTCTGGCGGATTATGTAGTGACTGAGGCAGGATTCGGTGCGGACCTGGGTGCCGAAAAATTCGTAGATATAAAGTGCCGTCTGGGAGGATTAAAGCCTGATGCTGCTGTCCTGGTGGCAAGCGTAAGAGCGCTGAAACACCACGGAGGGGTAGCAAAACAGGAGCTTTCAAAGAAAATCTACAGGCCCTTGAAAAAGGAATACCGAATATGATAAAACATATTGAAAATATCAGCAAGCAGTATGGTCTTCAGGTGGCGGTGGCCATAAACCGCTTCCCCACCGATACCGAAGATGAGCTCAATATGGTCTTCGATGGATGCAAGGCTATGAATGTACCTGCAGCCGTCTCCGAAGTCTTTACAAAAGGCTCCGAAGGTGGCCTGGATCTGGCTGAACAAGTATTAAAATTGATTGAAAAAGGGCAAAATGAATTTAAATTCGTATATCCCCTCGATATGAACTTAAAAGACAAAATTGAAACCATAGCCAGAAATGTCTACGGAGCCGAAGGCGTGGATTTTACCCGGGAAGCGGAAAAGGAGATAGAAAATCTGGAAGCTCTGGGTTACAGCCATTTACCCATCTGTATGGCAAAAACCCAGTATTCCCTGTCCGATGACCCCAAGCTTCTTGGAAAACCCGAGGGATTCAGGATTACCGTAAGGCAGATAAAGGTTTTCGCAGGAGCAGGATTTGTGATAGCCCTAACGGGTGCCATCATGACCATGCCGGGCCTACCCAAAGTTCCTGCAGCCGAAAAGATAGATGTCGATGAAGATGGAAGGATTACGGGTCTATTCTAGGATAAAGATTAAATGGTTGATTTCGGTGTAGAAACCAAGTCCGCTGTCGGAGATGGCCGAAAAGCACCGAAAAGCTGTGCCGTCGCCGCTCTTGAGTTTAGAACAACACCCACCTTCGGTGGGGCCCCGGTGGAGGCAGCGGGCACGGACGCCCGCTGGCCGGCAGCAAGGTACACGCCGAATTGCCGGCGAGCCTCCACGAAGTGCAGAACTAAACTCTAGAGCGGCAGAGAGCTGCGGTGCCGGGCCATCTCCGGCAGAAGTGACTGTTTACACCCAAATCAATAGTTTAAAAAATACAGAAGGAGGCTTTTATGTTACTTTCCGAATATAATATCAAAGATTTCATTTCCATCCTGGCTTCAAAGGAACCTGCCCCCGGAGGTGGAGCCGCATCGGCCCTGGTGGGAGCCGTGGGGAATGCCCTTTCCTCCATGGTGGCAAACCTCACTCTCGGCAAACAGAAATTCCAGGGAAAAGAGTCCCTTATGCAGGAGATATTGAGGGAAGGAGAAGAATTGCAGAAAACCCTGATTTCGTTGATTGATAAAGACACCGAAGCCTTTAACCAGGTGGCCGGGGTTTTTAAGATGCCCAAAGATACTGAAGAACAAAAAGCCGTAAGGAGTAAAGCCATGCAAAAGGCTCTAAAAGAAGCCACCCTGGTTCCATTTAGCATAATGGAAAAAAGCGTTTCAGCCCTACGCCTTCATGAAAAGGCCCTGGGCAACTCAAACCCCGCCGCTGTCAGTGACCTGGGGGTGGGGGCATTGTGCCTCAAGACCGCTCTCCAGGGTGGCTGGCTCAATGTAAAGATAAATTTGAACAGCATTAAGGATACTGATTTTGTCCGAGAATATGAAAGTAAAGGCCAAAAGTTATTAGATGAAGGAATGAAATTAGCCGATAGAATTTTTCAACATGTTCTTGAAAATTTATAAATGAGCCTGGCACCATCTTGCAAAAATGTAAAAAGAATGATAAAATATTAACGAATTTGCAGAGTAGGTGTCCCGCGTCAAGTGCCGGGGGATGGGACGTTGCCTCCGGACGAAAAGCCTGGCGTAAGCTAGACTTGCGGTGGGCCACCGCGTTCGCTGCCACATCAATGAGCCTTTTCCACTGGTGTGGCAGTTCTGCCATACCCAATATAATAGTGGAAGGAGGCTTAAGATGAGAAGGATTACTACTCGGGAACTGGTCTTTATGGCCTTGCTGATAAGCCTTAATATTGTGCTGACACGGGTCGCCAGCATAAGGCTGAGTATTGGCGGTGTGGAAGGTATAAGGATTGGCTTTGGGGGTTTTCCGGTAATCCTTGCAGGAATCATGTTGGGTCCTGCAGCAGGTGGCATTGTGGGTGCCGTTGGCGATATAGTGGGGTATTACATCAATCCCATGGGACCATATATGCCTCATTTTACTTTGACAGCGGCCCTTACCGGCATTATTCCCGCCATGATACTTGCGCCGGTTAAAAAATCAATTCCCTCTTTCTGGCAACTTTTATTGGCAATCAGTATCGGGCAGATAATTACATCTATAATCCTTGTGCCATATTTCCTGCAGACGCTCTTCAAGATTCCAATGTCTGTCACGCTTCCGGGAAGGATTATAGGGCAGGCCATACACGTCCCGGTTTACGCCCTGTTCACGGAAGTGCTGCTGAAAAGGATAAATATGGTTTTACACTATAATACCCGATAGTAGAAAACATGGGTGACAGGTATAACCTGTCACTTTTTTATTCCACTAAATGTAGTTGCTTCTAAAAATATTTTTTATATTAGAAGGAAAAACTGAAAATGTATAGAATAATAATATAAATATAAGGGTAATATTATATCTTGTTATTTAACCGGACTACTAAGTAACCTAGATTTTATCTTTTTAACGTGTTAAAACTCTTATAAAAATATTAAAATTACCAAAAAGAGAAAATACAAATTTTTTGGGGGTGACTTTTTATGAAAATTGTGAAAACAAAACCGGAACTCTGTAACGGCTGCGGAGAATGCATGACAGCATGTTCCAAAATTCTCTACAAGGTCGAAGACCCGGAAAAATCGGCTATAAGAGTCAAAGAAAAGGCTGAAAAACCGGGAAGTTACGAGATCTTTGTGTGCAACCATTGTGGCGAATGTATACCGGTTTGTAACACGGAAGCGCTGTACCAGGCCAGGAACGGGGCTGTAAGGCTTGAAGACAAAAAGTGCGTCGGATGTTACATCTGCGTAGGCTTTTGTCCAAACAATGCCATGTTTACTCATCAGGACATCAACGAACCCATAAAATGCATCGCCTGCGGTGCATGCACGAGGGTATGTCCCACTGGTGCCATCTACATGGATGAAAAATAAATTATACGGAGGTGTTAAAATGGTAGAGAACGTAATCGAAATGAAAAAAGCTCATAGACTTCTGACAAGAATGGATTACGAGCTGGGAAAAGTCGAAAAGGGCTATACCAATCGAACTCTTTATATAAACCTGTCCGATAATACAATAAAGTCTAAACCGGTAACCCAGCAGATGAAGGATATTTTCATCGGCGGCAGGGGGTTCGGGTTGTGGTATTTGTGGAATGCCGTTACAAGTGAAACTAAATGGAACGACCCTGAAAATGAGATAATAATTTCTACAGGCCCCATCGGCGGGACCACCCAGTACCCCGGTGCGGGCAAGTCCCTTGTTGTAAGTCTTTCACCTCTTACAGGGACCGTTATAGACTCAAACGTAGGAGGATATTTCGGGCCGCTCCTGAAGTTTGCGGGATGGGATGCCCTGGAGATTCAGGGAAAGGCTGAAAAGGATGTCATTATATATATTGACGGAAACAACGGTTATGTGACCATTGAGGAAGCTCCAGAAGAAGCTGTAGACTCTCATTTAGCAGCGGAACAGTTTACAGCCATGTACGCTGATTCTGAAGAAGATAAAAGGAATGTGGCGGTAGTCTCGGCAGGGCGCGGTGCGGATAATACTTTAATAGGATTGCTCAACTTTTCCTTCTTTGATGTAAAACGCGGTGTGCCCAGATTGAAACAGGCAGGAAGAGGCGGTATAGGTACGGTTTTCAGGGACAAAAAGATTAAAGCTCTGGTGGTAAAATACACGGGTGTAAAGGGAGATACCAACGGTCCCGCCGACAAGCAGAAAATTGTTAACGCGGGCCTCAGACTCCATAAGGAAATCCACGACCTTGATAAGCTGCAAAACCGGATGAGAGAAGTGGGGACGGCCCACCTGACCGAGATTATGAACGATTATGACCTTTTACCAGTGATGAACTATCAATATGGATCTCACCCGGATGCAGTAAACTTAAGTTCGGATGTTTTTAAGAAAAATTACTTTACCCAGGGTCTGCCCGATGGATGCTGGTACGGTTGCTCCATGGCCTGTGCCAAGGCGGTAGATCATTTCGAACTAAAGACCGGCCCTTACAAAGGCCAGAAGGTTTGCGTTGATGCTGCGGAATATGAGACCATCGCGGGCCTGGGTTCCAACTGCGGTATTTTTGACCCCGAGTATGTTATAGAAGCCAATTTCTACTGTGATACTTATGGCTTGGACACCATATCTACAGGCACTTTGATTGCCTTTATCATGGAATGTTTCGAGAGGGGTATCATAAACAAGGAGATTACCGGCGGCCTGGAACTAAAATTCGGCAATAAAGAAGCGGCCATGGAACTTATCCATCAAATGGGAAACGGCTATGGATTCGGTAAAATTGCGGGCCAGGGTGTTCGCAGGATGAAAAAGATATTTATAGAGGAGTATGGTGCCGATCCTGATCTTATAAATGATATCGGCATGGAAGTCAAAGGCCTTGAGTATTCCCAATACATGAGCAAGGAGTCTCTAGCCCAACAGGGAGGATATGCCCTTACCAACAAAGGCCCCCAGCATGATGAGGCATGGCTCATATTCATGGATATGGTGAACAAACAAATTCCTACCTTTGAAGATAAAGCCCAGGCACTTTTCTACTTCCCCATGTTCCGCACATGGTTCGGTTTAAATGGTCTTTGCAAATTGCCGTGGAACGATATTGAGCCTGCAGATAACGGCCTCACCGATGAACCTGCAAAGGTTCCGGAACATGTCAGAAATTATGTTGATATTTTCAACGGTGTGACCGGTAAGAATATAACCAAGGAAGAACTTATACTCCAATCTGAAAGGGTATATAACTTCCAGCGCATCTTCAACTTGAAGATGGGGTTTGGAACCCGTCAATACGACAAACCTCCATATCGCTCTGTGGGACCTGTGACGAAAGAAGAATATGAATCAAGGGCTGAAAGATATGATAAGCAACTTGAGGAACTCGGGTTTGATATTGAAGACAAAACTGTTGAGGAGAAAATAAAAATGCTGCGCAAATACAGGGAAGACCAGTATCAAAAGCTATGTGATGCAGTCTATGAGCGCAGAGGCTGGACCAAAGACGGAGTTCCCACTCTTGAAACCGTAAAGCGGCTCGGAATAGATTTTCCCGATGTGGTGGAGCTTATAAGCAAGTATCAATAAATATTGTTTATTTCAGCGCCGTAAAGTAGCTCCTCGGAAAAATCCATATACAGGGACCAGGGGGTGGATTTTGTGATAAAAGTGAACAAAGAAGATATGGAATTTGAAAAAGGAATGACCGTAGAAGATGTTCTCAAAAAAAAGAAATACACCTTCCGAATGATAACGGTTATAGTTAATGGTCGGGTAGTACCAAAGGATAAATATGCCACTTATACGATAAAAGATAATGATAACATAGATGTGGTGCACATCATGAGCGGCGGTTGATAGGAAACGAGGGGGGAGAATGATTATGAAAGCAGATACTTCTTCGTGGCTGAAAAAATATATCCGGGAACACGGTTCAAATATGTATATAACAAAACGGCTCAATATCCACGGGTGATGAAACGCCTTTTATGCCCCGTCAGGCTTGACGGGTAAGCCGGAAAATGAAGAAGGTTTTACGGAATTCACTGTGGAAGATGATATTAAAATCTATGTAGACAATGAAGTTTTAAATAAATTGGATCCGGGTGCGAAGGAATTAAAGTTCATGGTGCCCGAATATGGTTGGCAACATTTGACATTTGAGCAAGAGGGATAAAAATAAATAGTTTTTTATAATTTAACCGGGGAAATCCCGGATTTTTTATTTGTTGTTAAAAACTTGTTTGTTATGGAATTTTATGCTAACATTTTATCGGAGATCTATTAAAGCGAGGTAATAGCTTGAAAAATAACACAACATAAGGTAAAAAAGGGCGCACTAAACTAAGGCCTTTGAAGGCCACAAAAAATTAAGCTTTGGTTATTGAGTTTAGGTTTACGCCACAGAAATGTCAGCAGCTTTTATTACACCATTGGAAATGAGAAGTTTTACAGCTTGTTTAATTGCTTTCTCCTTCTGTTTTTCCAGCATTTCCTGTGGCATGTCAATCTTATACAAATCGCTTGGATTCCACTCTTCGCCAGTAACAAACATATTGTAAATAGCGGTGAGTATCATCCTTGCGATAGCGATTATGGCTCTTTTCTTGCCTCTTCGTTTACAAATGCGTTCGTACTTGATTCTGTAGTAAGAAGATTTATCCGATTTCACGGCTGCATGGGCAACTTGTACCAATGCAGGTTTGAGGTAGACACCGGCACGTGTAATTCGGACAGATTTCTTCTTACCGGCAGATTCATTATTGCCTGGCGTTAGACCCGCCCAGCAGCACAAACGCTTGGAGTTGGCAAATTGAGACATATCGGTACCAATCTCGGAGATGATAGTGATGGCAGATGTCCTATCAACTCCGGGAAGGGTACAAAGAAGTCTGATGGCACTTTCATAAGATTCGACCATGTTATCAAGCTTTAAATCCAGTTCAACAATACATTTGGTTATGTATTCAAGATGGGAACGAATCATTACCATGCGCTCTTTTTGTTCCTGAGTCATCTGATATCCTTCGATGGATTCAACCACAGCATCCGCTTTTTTCTTTAAGGATTTCTGGAGAAGAGAAGTACAGTATCCCGGGTCGAAGGTATCAGAAGAAATCAAGTAGTCCGTGATTGAAGAGGCAGATTTGCCAAACATGTCGGAAACGACAGCATCAAGGGCTACATTACAGACAGTAAAAGCATTCTGGAAACGGTTCTTCTCACTGGTTCTACAAGAAACAAGTTTAGATCGATAGCGAGTGTATTCACGAAGAATACGAATTGGTTTTTCAGGGATATAACTTCCCGGGACTAAACCAAGACGGAAAAGATCGCCAATCCACTTGGAATCCTTTGTATCATCCTTGTTTCCTTTTACAGCCTTCACCCATTTAGGATTGGCGACGGTGATATGGACGGTATCTTCCAAAAGGTTAAAGATTGGGACCCAATACTTTCCGGTGGATTCCATGCACACATCATAGCAGTTGTTATCAATCAGCCACTGCTTGAACTTGAGAATGGAATTGTTGAAGGTTGAAAACCTCTTTTTAGAGTAATGGGGAATTATCCCCTGAGAAGTAATGAGTGTGGCGACGAGAAAAGACTTATGCACATCGACGCCACAGCAGATAGGATAAACAACTTTCATTGCACGACCTCCTTTGCTAGTATACTGATTTAAGCTAAGAAGAGCAGTCTACGACTCACCTCAACGTGCTTTGTAGTGTATCTTCCCCTCAGTTTAATAATAACAAAGTGGTGAAAACCGCGCACCATTTTTTTCATTACTATTTGTGCCGCCAGCGGTAGCGGCGGAATGGAGGTTAGTATGCGGGAAGATAAGTTAAAACTCCGGAGAAAGATATATCGATTGGTGGCGGAACATGCAAAAAAGCTGGACAACCTTCAGGATGTTTACAGTGCCGTGATGGATTCCGTTGGCGAGGACATAAGCCGGGCAGAAGCCGAAGCCAGGGTAAGGGCTGCTCTTGGCACCTTCGAGAAAGGCGAAATTCCCAAAGAGGTGGATTTTCCTTTCATATCCGTTATAGAAAAGGCCTGTGACAGGAAAGACGAAAACTGCGGCTGCCATATGTCTTGCGAACCCGGAGCCATTAGAATGGATGAAAAGGGAAAACCTGCCATAGATATTGATAAATGCCTTTCCTGCGGTCTTTGTATAATTGCATGTCCCGAAGGTGCCATTACGGACAAGACCGAAATAGCCCAGACCATAGATTTAATTAAAAAGCATAAAAGGGTCTATGCCGTGCTGGCGCCCGCCTTTGCAGGACAATTCGGACCGGATGTAAGTGAAGAGCAAATAAAGACGGCGCTTTTAATGCTGGGTTTTTATGATGTGCTGGAAGTTGCTCTGGGAGCCGATATGATTACGGTGAAGGAAGCGGAAGAATTTTTGCGCCGCATGGATCGGGGGGATAAATTCATGATAACCTCCTGCTGTTGTCCTCCCTTTGTGCGCATGGCTAAAGGCTACAGGCCGAAGATAGCCGGCCTCGTGTCCGACTCGGTTTCACCTATGGTGGCCATCGCCCGGTTTATAAAAGCCGAGGATGAAAATGCTAAAGTTGTCTTTATCGGGCCATGTATTGCAAAAAAGACCGAAGCAAAGCTTCCGGAATTAAAGGATGCGGTGGAATGTGTACTCACATTTGAAGAGCTTTCGGCCATCTTTGAAGCATATAAGATAGAGCTGGAAAAGCTTGAAGTTAAAATGCCGATGACGGATGCGTCCCATGACGGAAGGATCTACGGTCACACCGGCGGCGTTTCGACAGCCATCATCACCAGCATAAAAAGCCTTCGGCCAAATACGAAAGTCAATGCCCGCCATGGCAACGGTATAAAGGAATGTAAACAAATACTGGATGCCGTGGAGCTGGGCACTCTGGAGGCAAATTTTGTGGAGGGCATGGCCTGCATCGGTGGATGTGTGGGCGGCCCCGGGAAATTGGTAGACCCCGAAGAAGGGGCGAGAGCGGTGGATGAATTTGCCCAAAAGAGCGGTGTAAAAGAAGCTGTAGCCAATAATGCCGCAAATATACTTTTTAGAAAATATAAAGATAGGGTAAAACTTGAATCACTGAAAATGTAAACCTTCGTGCTTTAATTAAAATTTTTTGTAGCTTCGGCTACTTTTTTAATATTTTTTTTTTAAATTTAGCAGGGATATTTAATTTTATGTAGAATATAAGACTATATAAAGACATGTCTTTAAAAGATAAAAAATAAATATAACAGGGTGAGAACTTTGCGGATAGATGAATCATTTACCGTCAAAGGCGTAAAAATTGTGGAAATAAATATTCCCTATGCTATTCCGTTCCAAATAAGCGGCGGGATTAGTTACAGCAGGAAATCCTTGATAGTGGAGGTTATAGGCGAGGAAGGGATTACCGCCTATGGTGAGTCGGCACCCTTTGAAGCTCCTTTTTATTCTTCAGAGACCATTTCTTCAGCAAAAGCCATGCTCATAGAGTGGCTTTTGCCTCGAGTCGTAGGAAGAAAATTCGGTTCCATAGAAGAATTAAATAGGGTTTTGAGTGACGGCATCAGGGGCAATAATTTTGCCAGAGCCGGCATAGAGACCGCCTGCTGGGATTTAGTAGCCAAAAAAAACGGCATATCGCTCAAGGAATTGATAATCTATAAATTAAAACAAATGGATACATCGGAAGAATATCTAAAAAGTAAAGATTATATTTTATCAGGAGTTTCTGTAGGGATACCCGAAGATAATAATTATGATACCCTTGCCCAATGGGTCGAAAATTATGTAAAAGAAGGGTACCGGAGGGTTAAGATCAAAATAAAGCCGGGATGGGATCTAAAAGCCATAGAAACCGCCAGGAGTGTCCTGGATCAGGATTTTCCATTCTGGGTGGATGCCAATGCATCTTTTGACCTTCACAAACACTTAAATGTATTAAAGCAAATGGATAGTTTCAACTGTCTTTTCCTGGAGCAGCCCCTTCACCATGATGACCTGCTAGACCACTATATGTTGAGCAAGGAGATAAAGACTCCCCTATGCTTTGACGAATCCTTAAAATCCGATAGGATCGCAAACCAGGTTGTAAGCCTTGGAGTATCTAAGATTTGGAACATAAAAATCCAGCGGGTGGGAGGCCTCCTGGAAGCTTTGAAGATATACAGCCTGGCGTCAAAAAACGATGTAGCGGTTTGGGGAGGTACCATGCCCGAAAGCGGCATTGGAGCCGTGAGCATCCTTTCTCTGGCGAGCTTGAGCGGCTTTAAATACCCCGCCGATGTAGAAGCTAGCAGCCGCTGGTATGGCCCGGGGCATGACCTGATAGAGATAAATATGGACAGTCAAGGAAGAATATATGTTCCCGACGGCCCCGGCATCGGGGAAATAAATATGGATAATTACCATAAGTTTGGAAAAACCATATATGAGATATGGTCCGAAACAGCATAGGAGGTAAAGCCATGAAGATTGATACGATAAGAGAAAAACTGGAGCATAGTTTTTTTCCGGCAGTACCTATTCCCTTTGATAGAAGCGGAAAGATCCATGAAACAGCCCAGGAGCAATACGTAAAATACATGGATAAACAACCAATAACAGGTGTAGCTGTATGGGCGCATACCGGAAGAGGTCTTCTTATAACTCGAGAGCAAAGAGAATATATTTTTATATCCTGGAGAGCAGGTCTTTCCAGGGAAAAGATAATTATATGCGGAGTAGGAGCCCGCACAGTAAAAGATTTGACCGAAGAAAAATTTATTAAAAACACCCTGGAAATGGGCATCCATGCAAAGGATTTAGGGGCAGATGCCATATTGGCATATCCTCCGACTTATTATCGTGGTAAGGAATATATGGACAAGAAAATAATTGATTACCATAAAAAGATAGCGGAAATAGGTCTTCCTATAATATTATTCTATCTATATGATGAAGCAGGGGGAATTTCATACTCTCAAAAAGTGCTTGAACAATTGTTTTCCATAGAAAATGTCGTAGGCATTAAAATGGCCACATTGGATTCCATAGTGACTTACCAGGATGTATCAAAACTTATTCTTGATAAATTCCCGCATATAAAGCTAATCACCGGTGAGGACAGGATGTTTGGATATACCATTGCCCGAGGTGCAGCCGGGGCACTGGTGGGTCTTGGTTCGGCCTGTCAAAAACTTCAGTGGGAAATGATGGACTCGTTTTTCCGAAGGGATTATGAAGATTTTGTTAAGTTGATGCTGGATGTTGATAAATTAGCAGAATGCACTTTTATTGACCCTATGGAAGGCTATATTGAAAGAATGTTATACATCTTGTCACTGCAGGGCATTATACCCGAAGATGCGGTAAATGACCCTTACGGACCGGGGCTTAAACAACAGGATAAAGAAGAAATAAGAAAGATTCTTCAGGAACTTCATCTTTATTAGGATTTTGATATTAGGGGAAGGAGAAAAAATATGAAGGAATATCCCATTTATCTGCTGCCGGATGAGCTTGATGTAGATGAAAAAGTAAAAGAACAAATATTGAAAGATTACGAACGGTTTGGAGATAAAGGTCTTCCGGATCATGTGGAGGAATATATCCTTGAAAAATACAAAATAGATGTGACCGCCCAATATGGCCCCTTTACCATAAAAAATCCTTTTGGAAAAAGCTCAGGCCAATTGTCCTGCAATATAAACCAGGTTAAAGCCGATCTGGAAAGCGGTATTGGGTTTGTAGTGCTTAAGACTGTAATCGCCCAAGATGAATCTGAACATTCTAACATGGCCGAATGGAAGGTAAAAGCCCCGAAAATGGTGGTAGAAGAGATCCTTAGTAAAAAGGGCCAAAAGGGCTATACCGTTACATGGAAAGGAAGGGGGTGGGATAAGAGCTTCCAGGATTATCTTAAATTTATGGAAGAAGCGCTGTCACTGAGTAAAACCTCAAATATACCTGTCATACCCTCGTGTAAATACCATCTGCCGAACCCCGGTGAGGCTTATAACGAAAAAGAATATCGATTTACCACCAATTCTTTACTTTCAATATGGCAAAAGGTTATGGGAAATGTACCTATGGCATTGGAACAGGATTTTAGCCCTACCCTGTCGGGGTCGGATATAAACACAGACCGACAAAATATATTAGACTGGCTGATAAATGTACCTAGAAATATTAAGAAATGGTGTCAGAAGGGGGATATCGTGCTGGGATTAAAACTCATGAACGCCCTTTATGATGATGATTTTCAGATAGAGATGTTAAAGAGTATCACTTCGGAGGAATGTGATGCCGACTATGCCATAACCTTCAACCGCCTTTTTGATCCAAATAAGGTCTTCGAAGGCAAGAAAGGCGTAGCTTATGGCGGATGGGACCTCAGTGACAGAAACCTCAGGGTGCTGTCGGCTTTTAGAAAATGGGAGTATCAAAATAAAACTACGGTAAAAGATGTTCCTTTATCTGCCACAGGAAATATAAATTCCGGTAAGTTAATGATAGAATACGGTCTCAGGGGATGCTGCAACGGCCAGATGCACACCTATTTCCAGTTACCCCAGAGAAATTACAGGGCCAGGGTTGGCACGAGGGTGCAAAAGGTGTTGCATGAACTTTATTTTAATCCTGAAAATGGCCTTGTGGCGGTCATGGAATGGCTCAGAGCTAAAAAAGGCGTTAATTCTGAAAATGGTATTATTAAGTGGCGGGAAATTTATACATTTTATAGAAAACAAGACATCTTTAAATTTTTTGGAAAGGGGTGAAGGCCTTATCATGCAGAAGTGACTGAAATCCTTTGAAACGTCAATTCCCAAAAGCTCTCTTTAGGTCCCTCTGGGGCACTTCGAAAGTTAATATACGGGTTTGTATAACCCTTTATGTCTAAATATATCTTACAAGGGGGTATATTTTAAAATGAAACAAATCGATGTGAAAACAGGCAATAAAAATATATTTTTAAGACTACTAGCGGCTCTGGGGCCGGGCATAGTAACGGCAGCCATCGTTTTCGGACCGGGGAGTGCTACTACAGCTACTCAAGCCGGGGCTACTTTGGAATATAGTATCCTATGGGTATATGTGGCGGCATTCATCATGATGGCTACTTTTACCAGGACAGGGGCTTTGATTGGTGTTTTGGGAGAGAAGTCGCTCTTGACACTGGTGAAAGAAAGATACGGTTCAATTTTATCAATATTAATGGGACTTGCTGGTTTTTTAATATGTGCAGGCTTTCAAACCGGCAATAATATAGGCGTAGGACTTTCCATGAGTGCACTTTTTGGTGGAGGTATATCGGTCTGGGCAATAGTGTTTACAGTTGTTGCTTTATATTTCTTATGGTCCTCGGATAACGTCTATAAAATCCTGGAAAAGATTATGATGCTTCTGGTATTAATAATGATTATTACCTTTTTTGCCAACTTATTTATGATTCACCCGAATGTAGGAAGGGTTCTCAGCGGCGTTCTCCCTAAAGGTATTCCTAATGTAGGCTTAATTACCGCCATATCGGGGACCACATTCAGCATAGCTGCAGCAGCTTTTCAAGCATATTCTGTTAAAGGGAAAAATTGGGATAAAAAAGAGATAAATGACGCCATCTTTGATGCGTTAGTTGGTATTGCAATATTAGTCACAATAAGTGTTGTAATAATGGTTACTTCAGGTACGGTTTTGTTTCCCAGGGGTATAAAAGTTAAGAGCGCGATGGATATGGCGGTACAGCTTCAGCCTCTTCTGGGGGCCAGTGCAAAATGGCTTTTCATTCTTGGTCTATGGGCTGCATCTTTCTCATCATTCATAGGTAATGCCATGGTTGGTGGGACATTGCTGGCAGATGGTCTTGGGATTGGAGATTCCATGAATAGTAAATGGGCAAAAATAATGGCATCAGTTATTATGGTATTGGGAACATTATTTGCATCCCTTTTAAAAGCTAATCCTGTTCAAATGCTGGTAATGGCTCAAGCCGTGACCATATTTGGTGCCCCATTGATGACAATAGTAATGGTGCTTTTAGCCAATGACGAAAAAATAGTAGGGAAATATAAAAATAATTGGTTGACGAATACTATTTCTATTGCAACGATTTGCTGGGTTATATTTCTATCCATCCGGCAGCTTATTTTACTTATAGGTTGATTCGAATATAATTTTATTATAATGGTCCGGAGGCTTTTACCTTCGGATCATTTTTGTTAAAATTAAGATGGCAATTATCTAATGGTTTTTAAGCGTTGATGGGGGAGGGCAAAGATGTTTAAAGTAGGGATAATCGGTCCCGAGGACTTGGTGGAACAAAGTTTTGTCATCGCACAGCAATATAAAGGCGTTGAACCGATAAAACTGTTTTATAAAGATGAAGAACAAACCATGGAATTGATAAAAAACAATAATTCTTTGGTGGATGGATTTCTTTTTACCGGATTTCTTCCATATTATGAGACCCAAAAAAGTAACATCACCAAAAAGAGATTATTTTATTATCCGATTTTAGGTACCAGTTTATATCGTGTTCTATTTGTCATGAAAGTCCATAATGGAATAGATATAACCCGGATAAGTATAGATACCTTGAACTCTGAGGAAGTGAGGGAAGTGTACAGAGAAATCAAACTGCCTGATGAAAATTTATATATAAACGAGAGGGGTTTAACCCAGTTTTCCCGGGAACAATATATAAACTTCCATCGCTCACTTTATGAAAGCGGAAAGACCGTTGCCGCCATAACAGCCATAAACTCCGTGTATGAGAGGCTCAAAAAAGAAAACGTTCCGGTGTTCAGAGTTGTTCCTACACTTTACACCATGAGGGAAACTTTTAAATTGATCGAGGCCGCAAGCTTTACTCACATAGCCGAGAACAATCAAATAATAATACAGATAATAGATATAAAAGACTACAACATAAACGGACCAAGGCTATCGTCCATGGAAATGCGCCAAAAAAAACTTGCCCTTTATCAGGAGCTCCTGAATTATGCCGGAAACTATCGCGCCTCTGTATTTCCTGCCGAAGGGGATGAATTTATCATTTTAATAACAAAGGGCATATTTCGGGAATACACCAACTTTTATGAAGAGATCCCAATGATATATGATATAGAAAAAAAGCTGTCCATGGCTGTAAATATGGGAATAGGCATGGGGAAAAGCGCTTTGGAAGCCGAGGAAAATGCCCGGGAAGCATTGCTTTTGTCAAAGAAAAAGCCTGGCTCCAATGCATATATAATCAATCAGGATAAAAAAGTCATAGGCCCTATCGGGAACGGGGAAAGCTTGAATTTTGCCTTAAAAAGTGATGATAAAAATTTGCTGAATTGGGCCGAAAAAACCGGTTTAAGCATTTCTACTCTTACACAAATTGAAAGTCTGTTAAAAAAACTGCAGAGGGATAGAATCACCGCTACCGACATCCAGGAAGGCCTTGGGGTGACCCTGAGGACCGCCAACAGAATAATGAATAAGCTTTTATCCGGCAAAGCTGCGGAAAGAATAGGTATTGAGCAGCCGGTATATCGCGGGAGGCCCAGGCAGCTATATAGGATTAGATTAAAGGATAGAGTATAATTTCGGTGTGAAAAAGTGGAGGTGAAAATCTTTGAATATCTTTGATATCATCGGACCTGTGATGATAGGGCCTTCCAGTTCTCACACGGCGGGAGCCGTGAGGCTGGGAAATCTCGCCCGAAACATTTTAGGGGAAGAACCTAAAAAAGCCAGGATTATACTGTATAACTCCTTTGCCGATACCGGCAAGGGTCACGGTACCGATAAGGCTCTGGTGGCTGGAATACTGGGTTTTTTGCCTGATGATGAAAGAATAAAGGTCTCTTTTGAAGAGGCTGAAAAACTGGGGATAGAATTTGAATTAGTTAGCGGTGGAGCAAGACCCGACCTTCATCCCAATACCGCGGAATTTTATCTGGAGGGCAGTAGCAAAACTACGAATGTATTGGGCTCTTCGGTGGGGGGCGGCAGGGTGGTAATTTTTTCTATTGATGGCTTCAAGACGGAATTTTCCGGGGAATACTATACGGTGATAACCGTCCATAAAGATATACCCGGTATGATTGCAAAAGTAACCACATGCCTTTCGGGAAGAAAAATAAATATAGCCCAGATGAGGGTATCCCGGGAGTCCAGGGGAGAGAAGGCTCTTATGATTATAGAAGCCGACGAAATCTTACCGGAAGGGATAAAAGAGGAATTGGAGAAATTGAATGGAATCTACAGGGCTATGATTATAAGTCCTGCATAATTAAGGGGGTCAGGCTTGCATAAGTGCAGGCGCGTCAAAGGGTCAGTTCTGGTGACATATTTTTAACGGCACAGACAGAAGGATAAAAACGCGTTTTAGTAGACCTTTAACTGAGTTTGAGAGGAGGGAAATATATTTGGCTATAAATACTATAGATGAGCTTATAAACTTTGCCGAAAAACAAAATCAGAAAATATCAACCATCGTAAAAGAGCAAAAAGCAAAAGAACAGGGGCTATCTGAGAAGGAACTTACCGATAAGATGATGAAATTTTATGAAGTCATGAAGCAGGCGGCAGATCGTGGAACTTCAAAGGAAGTGTCTTCCATAAGCGGCATCACCGGAGGCGAAGGGTACAAGTTATGGCAAGCCGCAAAAAAAGGTCTTTCTGGCTTTAATATTTTAAAAGCCTCGGCCAGAGCCATGGCGGTGTCTAATGTAAATGCTTCCATGGGAAAGATAGTTGCTGCACCTACAGCAGGATCCTGTGGTATTATCCCAGGAGCGATCGTTACGGCGGCAGAGGAACTCAAAAAAAGAGATGAAGAAGTAGTGGATGCCCTTTTCACTGCGGCCGCCGTGGGAGAGATAATCGCCAAAAATGCCACATTGGCAGGGGCAGAAGGCGGTTGCCAGGCGGAATGCGGCAGCGCCTCGGCCATGGCGACGGCGGCAGTAGTGGAACTGGCCGGTGGAAGTCCCCGGCAGGTGGGTCATGCCGTAGCCTTTGCGTTAAAAGCCGTCATGGGGATGGTATGCGACCCGGTGGCAGGCCTGGTGGAGGTACCCTGTGTGAAGCGAAACGGCATGGGAGCCGCCCAGGCGCTCCTGGCGGCAGATATGGCTTTAGCCGGTATAAAAAGCGTCATACCTCCGGACGAAGTTATAAAGGCTATGGCACAAGTCGGCCGTGCGCTGCCCGGCGAGCTGAAAGAGACGGCCCGGGGAGGTCTGGCGGTGACACCCACCGGGAAAAAGATAAAGGAGAAAGTATTTGAAAAGCAATAGGTGATTTTAGTATAAAAGGAAGGTAAAGCCATGACCAGAGATCAGATTAAAAAAACGGTTTGTGATACCATTGATAAAAACAGATGCGAGATTATAAAAATCGGTGAAGATATTCTGAAACGACCGGAGCTAGGATTTAAAGAAGAGGAGACTTCTAAATTTATAAGAGAAGTTTTTGATTCATTGGGTCTTAAGTTTATCGACAACCTTGCCATAACCGGAATTAAGGCTCAAAGTTATGGGAAAAGCCACAGTCTAAAAGTTGCCATAATAGGAGAGATGGATGCTGTCATATGTCCCGCCCACCCTTATGCAGACCCTGCTACCGGTGCGGCTCATTCATGTGGCCATAATGCTCAGATTGCTTCAATGCTGGGAGCTGCCATCGGCCTTGTGGCAGGAGGTGCCATGAGTGAAGTGGATGGTGACGTAGCATTCATGGCCGTCCCTGCCGAGGAGTTTGTAGAACTGGAGTATCGAGAGAAACTTCAGAGCCAGGGGAGGATAAAATTTTTTGGCGGAAAGCAAGAATTGATCAGATTGGGTGCCTTTGACGACATCGACATGGCCATGATGGTGCATTCCCAGGCAAATACACCAGACAAAAAAGTTTTCCTGGAAGGCGGAAGCAGCGGGTTTATAGGGAAAACAGTGCATTATAAAGGTAAGGAGGCCCATGCCGGGGGTGCGCCATACGAAGGGATCAATGCATTAAATGCCGCTATGATTTCACTTATGAGCATCCATGCCCTGAGAGAGACCTTCAAAGATGAGGATCATATCAGGGTACATCCCATTATAACAAAAGGCGGGGACCTGGTGAATATCGTGCCTGCCGATGTGAGGATGGAAACCTATGTGAGGGGAAAGACCGTAGATGCCGTAATTGCTGCTAATAAGAAGGTGAACAGGGCATTAGAGGCAGGTGCTTATGCTATAGGCGCAGAAGTCGAAATCAAGGAGTTCCCCGGTTATTTACCTTTAAACCAGGATCTTTTTATGAGTAAAATATTTGAAGACAATATCAAACATTTTGTTGGGGAAAAAAACATCGTCAAAGGCATAGACATGATAGGTTCCACCGATATAGGGGATCTGAGTGCTATTATACCGGTAATACAGCCAACTATAGGCGGATTTCAGGGGGCTGCCCATAGCAGAGAATTTAAAATCGTAGATCCGGAAATGGCTTATATAATTCCGGCAAAGGCTATGTCGATGACTGTTGTCGATTTACTATTTGACGGTGCCGAAAAAGGCACAAAAATCAAATCCAACTTTAGACCTCTATTTACTAAAGAATCATATCTGGACATGTGGGAAAAAGTTCTCTTGGCAAATAAAAAATAATACAAGCAGGGTGAGGATTTTGTGGATAGATGAATCATTTGCCGTTAAAGTGAGGATATAGACATAGGGAGACGGCTACCGGGTTATGGCAAATATAGCGTATGATTTTTTAACAAACTTTTTACAAAGGGGAGGACAAAATGCATACTCAAAAGCCTAAAGTCTTGGTTACCAGGAATATCCCAAAAGAGGGGCTCACAGAGCTTTTTGAAAAATGCGAAGTAGACTATCACGATTCCAATGAGGTCATACCAAAAGAGGAGCTTTATGAGAGGGTTAAAGATATCGACGGGCTGCTGGCAGTTTTTACTAAAGTAAATGAGGAATTCCTGTCCCATGCACCGAAGTTAAGGGTCATCAGCAATTACGGTGTCGGGTATGATAATATCGATGTAGCGGCGACTGGTCGGCGGGGTATTATTGTGACAAATACTCCGGATGTGGTGACTGAAGCGACAGCTGAGCTGGCTTTCGGATTGATGCTGGCGGTGACAAGGCGTATTGCGGAGGCCGACAGGATCCTTCGCTTTAAAAAGCCTTACAGATGGGGCCCTATGGCCATGCTGGGGACGGAACTGGTGGGTAAAACCCTGGGTATAATAGGCTTTGGAAGGATAGGAAGGGCCGTCGCAAGAAGAGCCCAGGCTTCGGGTATGAAGGTCATATATTTTCAGAGAAATCCAAGGGATATGTCAAGAGACCTGGAAGATAATTGTTATTACAGGTCTTTGGATGCACTTTTATCTGAATCCGATGTCATAAGCATACATGTACCTTTGACTGAGGAGACCCGCCACCTTATCGGTGAAAATGAGCTTTCAAAGATGAAGAAAGGCTCATACCTTATAAACACATCCCGGGGCCCTGTGGTGGATGAAGAAGCCCTGGTGAAAGCTCTGGAAAGCGGTCATCTGGCTGGAGCAGGTCTGGATGTTTTCGAAAGAGAACCAAAGATACATCCTCGCCTGCTGGAGCTGGAAAACACCGTGCTCACGCCCCACATAGGGACATCTACCATTGAAACCAGGATAGAGATGGCACGTATGGCAGCTCAGGATCTCATTGATGGTCTTGAGGGAAAGCATCCCAGGCATATAGTAGTATTTTTTGGAGAAAAAAAGAAGGGAGTATCATCGTGATTTTACTTTTAAAAGCATTCATAATGGGTATTGTTGAAGGCTTGACAGAATTTTTACCCATTTCTTCCACTGGTCACCTTATTATTGTGGGAGATCTTATCGGATTTAAAGGCAGCAGCTTTAATGTAATGTTTGAGATAGTCATTCAGCTGGGGGCTATACTTGCAGTTGTCTTTTATTACCGGAAGAAAATTTTTGATTCTATATTAAACATCCTGCCGGGCCGATGGGGATTTAATCTATGGTTTAAGATGTTTATTGCTTTCATACCGTCGGCAGTGATTGGCGTGTTGCTCAATAACTATATAGAAGCGCACCTCTTTTCGTCCTTTACAGTGGCCATAGCACTGGTTTTGGGTGGCATTTTGATGATACTGGTGGAAAATATTTTTGGCCGCTATGGCATGGATGACATGGATAATACCAGTATCGGTCAATCCTTTTTGATAGGTGTTGCGCAATGCCTGTCGCTTTTCCCCGGCATGTCCAGGTCTGCCTCCACCATCATGGGAGGCCTTGTAGCAGGTCTTTCAGCCAGGGCAGCCGCAGAGTTTTCCTTTTTTCTTGCTATTCCTACCATGTTTGGCGCCACCGTGTTTTCTCTCCATAAAGGCATTTCAAGCATGACTTCATTGGAATGGCAAGCTCTCGGCGTGGGATTTGTCATGTCCTTTATAGTGGCGCTCTTTGCAGTGGATAAATTCTTATCGTACCTTGGCAAACATTCCCTGAAATCCTTTGCTTATTACCGTATAGTAGTTGGTGTTCTAATGATAGTATTGATTACAGCAGGGATAGTAAAATAGGTGCCAGGCACTCATTACATTACGGCATCCTTTTTCCATGGCTTACTTTCAAGATAAAAAGTATCGGGGCTTAAGTTGGCCCCACAGCTCCATTCAATAGTCCCCTTAATGATTTTAAAGGAATGAAGCTCGGCTAGCCCTTGACAAAAGTATGTTTGAAAGTTAAAATTATAGCAAGATAATAGTACGAAAATTGTATTGTTCAGAGGCGTTGAAGGGGAGGAGTAGAAGGATCACCCATCAAGAGAGAAAGGCCCTGGCTGGAAGCCTTTCTGGGATTATCTTCGAACGTCGCCCGGGAGCTTTTCCGATGAAAATAAAAAGTAGTCGGAGACGGTTTGCCCGTTAAAGCATGGAGCGCTCGAATTTTTGAGGCTAAATGAGCCTCAAAGATTTATTTGATACGAGAATTAAGGTGGTACCGCGGAAGTAAGCCTTTCGTCCTTTTATGGATGAAGGGCTTTTTTTATGACTTTGAAGGAATACGCTGACACAAGGGAGCTTTTTCTATGACACACCATCTGTGTCAAGAGAACCGTCCCCGTGACACATATGCGGCAAGGGAAACATCCCCGGGCCATGCCTCGGAACATGTGGCAAACGAAATGCCCCCATGCTACGTAGCAAAATAGAAACAGGAGTGATTCACATGGAAAAAAATTTACCTTCGGTTTATAATCCCAAAGAAGTGGAAGAAAAATGGTACGAATACTGGGAAAGGGAAAATTTATTCTATGCCGAAGCTGATTCCAAAAAAGAGCCCTTTACTATAGTCATACCTCCTCCCAATGTTACAGGCCAGCTTCATATGGGACACGCTCTTAATAATACTCTTCAAGATATAATTATCCGAGCAAAGAGGATGCAGGGATATTCCGCCCTGTGGCTGCCGGGCACCGACCATGCAGGGATAGCCACCGAGGCAAAAGTGAAGGAACAGCTGGCCGAGGAAGGCTTCTCCAAATATGACCTGGGCCGGGAAAAATTCCTGGAAAGAGTCTGGGCCTGGAAGGAAAAGTATGGGGGCACTATTATAAAACAGCTCAAGAAACTGGGCTCATCCTGCGACTGGTCCCGCCTTCGTTTCACCATGGATGAGGGCTTGAGTAAAGCTGTGCGGGAGGTTTTTGTGCGTCTTTACGAAAAAGGGCTCATTTATCGCGGAGACTATATCGTGAACTGGTGCCCTACATGTAAGACTACCCTTTCGGATATCGAAGTGGAACACGAGGACGAGACCGGAAAACTTTATTATGTGAAATATCCCCTAAAAGATGGTTCAGGGCACCTGATGGTCGCCACTACCCGACCCGAGACCATGCTGGGCGATACCGCTGTAGCTGTAAATCCTGAGGATGAGCGCTACCGCCACCTGGTGGGCAAGACTCTAATCCTGCCGGTGGTAGGCCGTGAAATACCGGTCATTGCCGATTCCTATGTGGATATGGAGTTTGGAACCGGGGCGGTTAAGGTAACACCAGGACATGACCCCAACGATTTTGAAATGGGATTGCGCCATGACCTTCCTGTAATAAATGTAATGGATGAAAATGGCCACATGAATGAAAATGCCGGTAAATTCGCAGGGTTAGACCGCTATGAATGCCGGAAGCTTATACTGAAAGAGCTTGAAGAGAAAGGCAATCTTGAAAAAATTGAGGAGCTAAGCCACAGCGTGGGCCACTGCTACCGTTGCAATACTACGGTGGAACCTATGGTTTCCAAGCAGTGGTTTGTGAAGATGAAGCCACTGGCAGCGCCTGCCATTGAAGTGGTAAAACAGGGCAAGGTGCAGTTTGTGCCCGATAGATTTACCAGGATATACTTAAACTGGCTGGAGAATATCCGCGATTGGTGCATATCAAGGCAACTTTGGTGGGGGCACCGGATACCGGCGTGGTACTGCAAGGATTGCGGTGAGATGACGGTCTCCAGGGAAGATATTACGGTATGCCCCAAATGCGGCAGAACCCACATAGAACAGGACCAGGATGTGCTGGATACCTGGTTCAGTTCCGCCCTCTGGCCTTTTTCCACCCTGGGCTGGCCCGATGAAACCGAAGACCTGAAATACTTTTACCCCACATCGGTGCTGGTGACGGCATATGATATCATATTCTTCTGGGTGGCCAGGATGATATTTTCTGCCATGGAATTCATGAAACAGGAACCCTTCAAATATGTGGTGATAACAGGCCTGGTGAGGGATGCTCTCGGCAGGAAGATGAGCAAATCCCTGGGCAATGGCATAGACCCTCTGGAGGTCATCGACAAATACGGTGCCGATACCCTGAGGTTTACCCTGAGCACCGGAAATGCGCCGGGCAATGACATGAGGTTTTACTGGGAAAAAGTAGAGGCTAGCCGTAACTTTGCTAACAAGATATGGAATGCCTCCCGCTTTGTGATGATGAACCTGGAAGGGTTCAAGCCCGGAGAGGTAGATATACAAGCTCTCACATTAAAAGATAGATGGATTTTAAAGAGAATAAACGATATTACAAAAGAGGTCACCCAGGCCCTGGATAAATTCGAGATCGGAATTGCGGCACAAAACATATATGACTTTTTCTGGAGCGAGTTCTGTGACTGGTACATCGAAATGGCCAAGATAGATCTATATGGCGGTGATGACCTTGCCAAAAAGCGGGCACAGCAGGTACTATATTTCGTACTGGAAAGGGCGTTAAAGCTGCTTCACCCCTTTATGCCGTTTATTACCGAAGAAATATGGCAGCACTTACCACATGACGGCAGGAGCATAATGGTATCCAAATGGCCGGAATATGATCCTGCCTGGGACTTTACAGATGCCGGGGATATGGAGGTAGTTATGGATGCCGTAAGAGGTATAAGGAATATCCGTGCAGAGATGAACGTATCTCCGGCAAGAAAAGCAAAGGCTGTTGTCAGGGTAAGTGACCCATTTGTGATGGATATTCTAAAAAACAGCACAGAAATCATCCATACTCTGGCCAAGGTTGAAGACATGGAGTTCATTACTCAAGATTCGCCGGCCCCCCACAAAGCCTTAACATGTGTTATAAAGGGAGCCGAGATATTCGTACCCATGGAGGGACTGGTGGACATTGAAACCGAGATCGAAAGGCTCCAAAAAGAGCATACAAATCTTGAAAAGGAAATCGACAGGGTTTCTAAAAAACTGAGCAATGAAGGTTTTCTGGCTAAAGCGCCCCAGGATGTGGTGGAAAAGGAGCGCCAAAAGGAAAAGGATTATCTGGATATGATGGAAAAAGTGGAACAAAGGCTAAACATGCTAAAAGAATTGAAATAGTATCCAATTACGATATCGATATAATAAAGCGACTTTTTACATCGTAAATAATTTCTAAAGCGGGAAGAAGGTATATCGTGCTCAATTATGATGAAGCCCTGGAATATATCCACGGTTTGAACAAGTTCGGCACAAAGCTGGGTCTTGACAATATAACCCGTCTTCTAGAGATATTAGGAAACCCCCATCACGGTATGAGGATCATCCATGTGGCTGGGACCAACGGCAAAGGTTCCACCTGTGCTATGATAGATTCCATCCTGCGGGCGGCAGGATATAAGGTAGGGCTTTATACATCACCCTACCTTGAGGTTTTTAATGAAAGGATCAGGGTCAATGGGAAGAACATCCCCGATAAAGCCATAGCCAGGTTAACGCAGAAGGTCCGGGATGCCATATCTATTATGCAGCAAAAAAATCTGGGCCATCCCACAGAGTTTGAAGTGGTGACGGCAATCGGTTTTTTGTATTTCAAGGAACAAGCGGTGGATTTTATTGTGCTGGAGGTGGGAATGGGAGGAAGGCTTGACGCCACTAATGTGGCCATGCCCCTGGTGAGTGTCATAACCCCCATAAGCTTTGACCACCAGAAATATCTTGGAAATACGCTGGCAGATATTTCCAGGGAAAAGTGCGGGATTATAAAAAAGGGAGTGCCGGTAGTTTCCGGCCCCCAGGAGAAGGAAGCCCTGAGGGTCATAGAGGAGACGTGTGCCAGGCGGGGATGTATACTTAAAAGGGTGCTGGATAGATGCGAAAACCGGGAAAATATTGATTTTATATGTTATAATCCTCTGCGCGATAGCCTGAATGGCCAGGTATTTGATGTAGACACACCAAAAAATCATTATTCAAACCTCAAAATAAGACTCCTTGGTTCCCATCAACTGGACAACGCTGCCACGGTCGTGGGGGCCATTGAAGCCCTGGAACTGTCAGGGATTAAAATCAGCAGGGATGCCATATATTCCGGCCTTGAAAATGCCCGGTGGCCCGGAAGGCTGGAAATATTGAGGGAAAACCCCACCGTACTCATAGACGGAGCCCATAATATTGCGGGTATTAGAACACTTAAAGAAGCTATCCTCAAGTATTTCCCACAAAAGAAAAAAATCCTTGTGCTGGGGATCTTAAAGGATAAGGATTATAACGATATGATAGAAGAAATCGTGCCCTTAGCCGATGCGGTCATAACCACTGCCCCGGACAACCCCAGAGCCCTTTCTGCAGAGGAATTGGCAGAAACTATTAGAGAAAGCCGCATAATACATGAGGATAAAAATATAGAAGTATATGTAAGAAACGAAATAAAAGATGCCTTAACCCTTTCTTTGGAAATAGCAACTCCCGGTGACCTCATTGTTTTCGCCGGGTCACTGTATATGATCGGAAGGGTAAGAACTATTGCTTCTGACCTCCGGTAAAGCAGCAAAAACTTGCGGTAGTCTTTCTTGAGATGTGGGCAACACCGAATTTTTCACATATTCCTCCCTATCAGCATAAAATATAGTATAGACTTTTTGGGAGGAAGCTGTCATGACTGAAAATCTTGACAGGAATCGTAAAAAATGGGAAGATAGTTTTATTGAGGAAATCGAAAATGCCAGGGTAGAGATAGAACTGGCCGAAAGGGCTTTTCAGTGGGTAAAAAACGATCCCGAGGCGGTGGATGCTGCTCTTTCCAGGATAGAAGCTTCCATCGAACACTATAATTTCTTGATAAAACAGGCCAAACAAATGGGAATTTCTCTGGATAAAAAAGTGCTCTACAGCAAGCTTTTAAAAGCATAAAAAAATACCGGCCTATACCGGTTAAAACCCGAATGGGCTTTTTTATTTGTTAAAGTTGGGAATGGACCTATGGCCCAGGCCTATGACTACCTCATTGAGATTTAAAAATCCCACTCCGAAAAACATGGCCACGCTGATATGCTCGCCCCAGCGAGCTATGCCAATTTTTCCACCCACATTCAATCCCAGGGCTTTCTGCATTACCTGGGAAATGGCTTCCCGCGTAGCTCCCACCACAGCGCCCTCCAGTACGTGGGTTTCTTCTTCTATTACGCCCTCCCGCTTGGCTGCCACCACGGCCCTTTCAATTATTTTCTTTATGGAGTTGACAAAATCCCCGCCGAAATCTACAGCCGCCACCCGAATCTGCTTTTTTGCATAAGATTCCTTTAGTTCAAGTTCCTCGCTCCTGGTGGAAAGGGCCATCTTAATGGCGACTTTTGCCACATCAATGCTCTCCAAAATAACGCCTCCCTAGAAACAAAAAAATGTCTTTTTTTATCATACCATGTATTTCTAGGTTGTGGCAATAGTATTTTGAATATTTTAACTGCAGTATTTTTCTATGGCTTCTCCGAGCAACCTTGCATGTACTTCCTCATCCCGGGCTATTCTTAATAAAAGTTCTTTTACATTGGTATCGGCTATTCTGGCAGCCTGCCGCCTGTATTCCCGGATAGCAGCCATTTCATCTTCCCTGTTTGCGTGAAGAATCTTGCAAGTATCGCGTTCATATTTAACAAAACTTGCATTCCAGTACTTCCCCATATGCTGGTAGCGCGGGTCAACCCCAAGTAATTTTATGGTTTCTCCCAGCATATGAAAGTGGTGCATTTCCACCCTGGCGATGCACATTAGAAGCTGGGCTACCTCCACATTGGACGACACCAGATTGCCGTAAATATACTGCAGGATAGCGGTGAGTTCACTATCCTTGCCTGCATAATCACCCATGAGAATCTCGGCATATTCGCGGTTAGGACCTTCTACCGTAATGGCCGGATAGGGTTCACGGACATGGCATACCAGAGGCCCTCTCATCTCTTGCATAAACATAATCATCCCTCCCAGTATCTCCTACTCCTAATATACATGTTATTAAAAACGCTTGACTATTGTACCTATTACATGAAAAAGAAAACCATGCGCATATTTACATGAGCCGGCTCAGCAAAAAAGCCGCCAGAAACCCAGCCAAAAGGCCTAAATTTTCCAGACGAGTTCCTATTTTATGGGCCTTTGGTATCATGTCGGTGCCCGTCATAAAAAGTATAGAGCCTCCAGAAAAAGCCATAATCATCCCCAGCCATACCTGGCTCAAGTTCCTCAGTAAATAGTAACCGGTCAGTGCCGCAAAGGGGTCCAGCAGGGCTATGATAAAAGCCAGAACCATGGCCGAGCGGGGAGGAAGCTGGGCTTCATTCACCAGGTCGCAGGTTGAAGACAGACTTTCCGGAATGTTATGGAGAAAAATTGAAAGTGCCAGCACTATCCCCAGCCTACCGCTGTCGGTGGCAAATCCTATCCCCATGCTTAAGGCCTCGGGCAGATCATCCAGTGCAGTTCCCAGAATCATTCCGGTCCCTCTGGCTACATGTTTTGTCAAAAGCCCTTCTATTATATAAAAGCAAATGCCTCCTATCAAGAAAGCCAGCGAGGTAAAGATTGGCCCCGACTGGCGGTAAGCTTCATGCATGAGCGAATAGGAGAGCACCGATAAAAGAACACCGGAACCAAAGGTGAGCACAAAAGCTAGAAGTTTGTCGGGGATTTTCTTTGTGCCGAGGTATCCACCGATAATTACCGCAATGCCGGATATGGAACTATATGTAAAAATTTTGAAAAAAGTGTTCATAACAAACCACCCTCTTAAAAAGATTTGTTAAAATTTACTTATTGAGAAGGATTTATGAAAAAAATGGGGAATATTTATATTAATATATAAAAAATGTAAGAGCGAAGCGGAGCAATCAGGGTTAACAGAAGGTTTGGGGGGTCTATATAGTGCCTTATACCACATGTCCGTATTGCAATAAGCGCTCATACTCTGCAGCAGACTTAAAAGTCTGGATATGCCCTTATTGCGGAAAAAAGATAGAAGAAGATGACAAAAAATACAAAGAACAATCTTCAGAGGAGCAAGGTGAATAGCCCTTGCTCTTTTTGTTTTTGCTTTTTTATTTTTTATTAAACGTGTGTTAAAATAAAGTGGAATCTGTTCACTCATAATAATAATATAACCGAATTCAAGAAGGGTAATCCGGGTAGATTAAAGACAAAGGCTGGACAAACTGAAAAAAGAAAAAAGAAAAAAGCTATGTTGTTTGCTCAACGGAGCCCTAAAAAATTCGGCAAAAGCTTTTGACATAAGACTGGATTTTATAAAGGAGGAGATTTTAATGAGAAAATTCCCCACTTATTTCATTCTGGCCGGTATGGTGGTTATCCTTGCGGCCATATTCATGGGTGCAGGATTTCTTACGGAAATAATGTGGTTTAAATCCGTAGGATATTTAAAGGTGTTCTGGATCATTTTTTATTCCAGGTGGGCGGTAAGGCTCATCAGTGGCGTCATATTTTTTACATTTCTGTACATAAATCTGATAATCGCAGGCCGCAGCCTTTCCAATGTATGGAGCTTCAAATACAGGGAAGGTATAGTCAACGATATGCTTTCCAAAGCATTTTCGGGCAGGTGGGTCAAAAGATTCTTCCTCGCCGTCAGCATTGTGCTGGCCTTGATTTTTACCGCTTTTACATCATCCTACTGGCTGGCGGTTCAAAAATTCTTCCATTCTGAAGCCTTTGGAATCACTGACCCGCTGTTCAAGCAGGATATAGGTTTTTACATCTTTAAACTGCCTTTTTTCCAGGTGGCTTATGAGCTAATGATGAGCATGGTCACGATAACTTTACTGCTGGTGGCGGTGCTGTACATAATAGCCCATGTAGAGCAAGGACCTGCACGGTGGCTTTATATTCTGGCCCGGGAAAAACAGATGGCCATGCTTCTCACGTTGTTTTTTGCATTAAAGGCTTACGGTTATAGACTTTCCATGTATAACCTGCTTTATTCACCTCGGGGTGTGGCCTTTGGGGCCAGCTACACCGATGTCCACGCCGTGCTTCCGGGTTTAAAGATCTTAATGATAATTTCCGTCATCCTGGCTGTTATGCTGCTTATCAATCTTGCAATAAACAGACCCAGGATGCTGGTGTGGACCCTGGGCATCCTTGTGGCCGCATCGATTCTTCTTCAGGGAATATATCCGGCTCTGGTACAGCAGTTTCAAGTTACACCCAACGAATTCGTGAAAGAAGAAACCTATCTAAAATCCAATATTGAATTTACACTAAAGGCTTACGGCCTTGACCGGGTGGAAAGAAAGGAATTTCCCGTTAAAGAAACGGTAACACCGGATGTCATCATGAAAAGCCCCACGGTGAAGACCCTCCGTTTATGGGACTACAGGCCTCTGCAGCAGACATATAATCAACTCCAGCGCATAAGGTATTATTATAACTTTGATCAGATAGATGTAGACAGATATACCGTAAATGGCGAGATTCGACAGGTAATGCTTGCTGCCAGGGAACTTGATCAGAGCAGACTTACCGAAAGGGCAAGGACCTGGGTAAACCGCCGGCTGCAGTACACTCACGGTTACGGCATTGTAATGAGCCCCGTCAATACTGTTACAGCAGAGGGTCTTCCTAACTTCTTCATAAAAGATATCCCGCCGGTTTCCGGAGATCCCGTATTGAAAGTAGATGAACCCCGGATATACTTCGGAGAACTTACTAGAGAATATGTGGTGGTAAATTCCAAAACTGCCGAATTTGATTATCCTTCAGGGGAAACCAATGTCTATACCGAATACAGGGGAAAGGGTGGAATCCCCCTGAATCTCTGGTCCAGGTTGTTATTTGCCATCCGCTTTGGAGACTACAAGCTCCTGGTTTCCAACAACTTTGATTCCAACAGCAGGTTATTGTTTGATAGAGATATAAAGACAATGGTTACTAAGATTGCGCCGTTTATAAGATTTGACAGAGACCCTTACATGATAGTGGCAAAGGGAAGGCTTTACTGGATAATAGACGGTTATACGGTTTCGGACCGGTATCCTTACTCCGAACCCATCAATGACATAAACTATATCAGAAATTCGGTTAAGACGGTCATAGATGCTTATAACGGTACCATAGATTTCTATCTGGCGGACAGCACTGACCCCATTATAAAAAGTTATGAAGCCATTTTCCCCGGGATGTTTAAATCGCTGGACACAATGCCGGAAGAAATAAAGGCTCACATTAGATACCCCGAGGATCTGTTTTTGACCCAGGCCAGGATTTACACCCTTTACCACATGGAAGATGCCAGAGTTTTTTATAATAAGGAAGATGCCTGGCAGATACCCGATGAGATATTCGGCAGTGAGAGGACCAAGATGGAGCCCTATTATACCATACTTCAACTGCCGGGAGAAAAAACCCCTGAGCAGGTTTTAATGCTTCCCTTCACCCCATCCACCATAGAGAACATGAGGGCCTGGATGGCGGCAAGGTCCGACGGTGAAAATTACGGCAAGCTTGTGGTATACCTGTTCCCCAAGGATAAGACCATATATGGCCCCATGCAGATCGAAGCCAGGATAAACCAGGACTCCCAGATATCCCAGCAGCTTACCCTGTGGGACCAGAGGGGCTCCAGGGTCATCCGGGGAAATCTACTGGTGCTGCCCATAGACAGTTCCATAATATATGTGAGGCCAATATTTATCCAGGGCGAGCAGAGCCAGCTCCCTGAGCTTTCCAGAATCGTGGTGGCCTATGGGGAGCATGTGGTTATGGAAAGGACCTTTGAAGCGGCCCTGGCCAGAATCTTTGGAGAACCCATCGTAGAAAAGACTGTGCCGGCTGTTCCCACCGAAGAGATGACCACAGAAGAACTCATAAAGAGAGCCAGCACCCTTTACGATGAAGCCATAAAAGCCCAGCGGGAAGGTGACTGGGCTACTTATGGCCAAAAAATAGGTGAACTGGGAGATTTACTTAAGAAACTGTCGGGAAAATAAAAAATTAAATACTGAACTTTTCTACCAATTCCGATGTAGTGCCGAGGAGTTTTTGTGTAAAATAAATAGCAGCCCAGTTTGAGCTGCTATTTTTAATTTATTTTCCGCCAATCTGTTTTTCAGCCATTTCTATCATCTTTCGCACCATGTGGCCTCCTACGGCGCCGCAATCTCGGGAAGAGATGTTGCCCCAGTAGTCTTCGGATCCCTGATAAACCGGTATATTGAGCTCCCGGGCTACCTCGTATTTGAAGTTATCCATGGCACGGTGGATGCCTTTTACCACATGGCCTTTTCCACCCTGACCTGCTGCCATTATTATTCCCCCTTTCGATTATCCTTTTTTCAATTTCGGATGTGGCGGCAGTCACCACCACTTTTTATAAAATAACCCGAAGGGGGAAATAATATGTTAGAACATAGTGGTCTATTTACCTATCCGGGACAGGTCTTTGAAATTTTTATCAATATTCAAAACGTATGATGCCAGGTTAAAGGCATGGTCTCCAACCCGTTCCAGATTATTGACCATATCAAGATATATCACTCCTGAAGATGGATTGCATTTACCTTCATTTAACCTTTTTATATGATGAGCTCTGAGTTTTCTTTCCATACTATCAATTTCTTCCTCATTTTCTATTATTTTATTTGATAATTTTTTATCATCGTTTAAAAAAGCATCGATGGCCATTCGGAAAGTATCCTGGGTCTTAGATGACATCTCCACAAGCTCGCTAATGGCTTCATTGCTGAATGTAAGCCGGTGTTCTTCCTTGTATTCGGCCAGTTCAAGTATATTCATGGCATGGTCTCCAACTCTTTCCATGTCGTTGACGGCATTGATCATATCTGTTATTTGGTCTGATTCACCGGTAGAAAGCGACCTTCGGGAAAGAAGGGCCAGATATCTGGTAGTGGTGCGGGCAAGATCATTGACAACTGACTCTTTTTCTCTGGCAAGTTTACCTTTTTGTTCATTATAATAAAGAAAAATATTAATGGTATCCCTGAGGGTCTCCAGAGCCAGGCAACCCATACGGCCAATCTCCCTTTTTACCTGAACAAGGGCTATAGAAGGAGTTTCCAGTAGTCTATCGTCTATGAATTTAACTCCTCTTTCAACAACTTCGGGGTTTCCAGGGATGATGTGAGTAACCAGTTTAACCAGCAGAAAGGCAAAAGGCAGCTGAATTATGGTATTTGTCACATTAAAGAAAGTATGTGCATTGGCTATCTGCCGCACCGGGTCAGTTGAAGTGTAACTGACCAGCATCTGTACCAGGGGTAAAATAAACAGAAATATGATAGTTCCGATTACATTGAACGTAAGATGAAGCAGGGCTGCCCTCCGGGCCGTTATATTGGTGCCTATGCTGGAAAGAAGTGCGGTGACACAGGTTCCGATATTGTCGCCGAACAATATGGGTAATGCGATGGATATATTTACCACTCCTTGATCTGCCAGCGCCTGTAAAATACCTATGGTGGCACTACTGCTCTGGACTATGCCTGTGGTCAGAAAACCCGCCAGCACACCCAATAATGGGGTTTTGCCAAAACTGGCCATAAAGCTGATGAATTCCGGTAATTTGGCCAGGGGTTTTAAAGCTACCTCCATAGTCTGCATACCGAAAAATAAAAGGCCAAAACCCAGGATCACCTGACCGATAAATTTCTGGGTCTTGTGTTTCCCAAATAGGTGAACCGCTGTCCCAAGACCAATGGCCGGCAGCGCAAGTTTTGTAAATTTAAATGCAATAAGCTGGGCTGTCATGGTTGTACCAATATTAGCCCCCATGATAACACCAACAGCCTGCATGAGGTCCATTAGACCGGCGTTGACAAGACCCACCACCATTACAGTGGTAGCGCTGCTGCTCTGAATTATGCTGGTTACTATAGTTCCCATCAAAACCCCCAGCACCCTGTTTCTGGTGAGAAGTTCCAGAAAAACTTTTAGCCTGTCGCCGGCCGCTCTTTCCAATCCCTCCCCCATAAGTCTCATGCCGTAAATAAAGAGTCCCAATCCTCCAAACAAAGTAAATATAGAATCCAGTGACAAAATATCCCTCCCCCATTAGCGTTTTTTCCCTTACCTATTATACCAGATAGGGCGTTTAAAAAATACCCTTTTTATTATATAATCGAATTATAATTCATAGGGGAGGCAGCATAATTGAAGCTTCAGACAGTACAGCATTTTTTCAACACAATAGTCTTTTTTCTTATTCTCGTATTATTTTTAACGGCCTGTTCACATCCTTCGACAAAATCTATTGAAGGGGTCAATAAAAGTACCTCAAAAAACTTACAGGTCGGGCAGGATCACAAAGATGCAGGTGACAACGAACAATTATTCAACGCTGACCCTCAAAAAAAAGGTGAGAATACCGATAGCAATCATATAAATGAACAACAAGAAAACCACAAAATAGATTTTAGTGTAAAGCCCAATGAACTGGGGCAGGTTATGATATTGATGTATCACAATGTTTCCGACAAGGAATCGGAGTGGTCCCGTTCTTATGACAATTTTAAAAAGGACCTTCAAATCCTTTACGAAAACGGCTACTGCCTCATAGGGCTGAAGGATTTCATTCAAGGACGCATAGATGTACCCGCCGGCAAAACCCCTGTCATAATCACTTTTGATGACGGGCTCCAGGGACAGTTCAATTTTATTGAAAAACAGGGTAAAACGATAATAGATCCCCACAGTGCAGTGGGTATAATAAATGATTTTGCAGAAGCACATCCGGACTTCGGTAAAAAAGCCACTTTTTATATATACTATCCGCTGCCCTTCAGGCAAAAAGAATATATAAAGGAAAAATTAAATTATATTGTGTCAAATGGCATGGAAATAGGCAATCATACATACACCCATGCCAATCTGACAAAATTATCTTCGGAGAAAATTCAAAAAGAACTGGCTTTAAATGTAAAGGCCACCCAGGGCTATGTGGAGGGATATTCGGTGGATTCCCTGGCGCTTCCTTACGGGGCTTCGTCAAAAAGCACTTATAATTTTTTGAAACAGGGCTCTTTTGAAGGAACCTCATATAAAAACAATGCTATTTTGCTGGTAGGGGCCAATCCGGCTTTCTCTCCCTGGGATACCAGGTTTGACCCATACCGGCTTCCCAGGGTGAGGGCCAGCAGCCCATATTTTGAGCAGTGGATTAAATACTTCAAAGAAAATCCGGGGGAAAGATTTATAAGCGACAGTAATCCCGATATAATAACATTTCCTAAAGAATTAAAAAAACATTTCAATGAAAAGGTTGCCAACAAAAAAGTGATAACCTATTAGCTATATTACAGTTTTTGAGTGATAAGTAATATGCCGATGATAATAAACGCCAAACCGGCGCCCAGATGGATATAATAAAGCGGTAGGGATTTGGAAATAATTGTCCCCAAATATACCCCGATGACCGTGTTCGTAATCAAAGCCAGGGACGCTCCCAGAAAAACGCTTATATATGATTGGTTATGGGCGGCCATTAACATGGTTGAAAGCTGGGTTTTATCTCCGAGTTCAGCTAGAAAAACCAGCGTGAAGGTAGCAATGAAGGTTTTCCAGAGGAGCAAAATTTACAACCCCCTTCTGAGAAGCCTTCTTTTTTTATGGGGGAAAAGCCCGATTATTTTTATCCCGTTCTTCGCAAAATCCGCCACGCTGCCGAAAACGAAACCCAGGCCGGCGCCAAGCAGTATGCTGTAGACAAAGGCATCTCCACGCCCCAATGCCAGTTCCAGATTTAACCCTAAAGCGGCTGGAATACCCAGTATCTGCCGAAGGGCGCCGAGATAGTTGGTATAGTAAGGTACCCAGGCAATCAGACTCCAGATTACTCCTATGACCACACCTTTTTTTTGCCGGATAGATATCATAGAAACTCACCTCCTGTATTTTTTAATAAATTTTATTCTATAAAATGCCAATATATTCGACATAAAAAAGATTTTATCATAACAGGTTTACTTTATGAATACAAATTAGTAAAAGAAAATGAGGGGGGTGGAGAAGATAAAAAGATTGCGTTTCAATAAAAAAGCTGTGACATGGATAGTATGCCTGGTGACGATTTTAGCGGTTACTTTTTCTCACTTTTATACAATTTTCCCCAAAACCGTAAGCGTTTTTGGTAGGCTTGACCGTCTGGTGCCCATTTACAGGGTGGAAACTCAGGGAAAAAAGGTGGCCATATCCTTTGATGCAGCCTGGGGCTCCGATATTACTCCAAAATTACTGGAGATACTAAAAAAGCATGACATAAAGACCACCTTTTTTCTGGTGAAATTCTGGATGGACAAATACCCCGATATGACACGGCGCATAGCCCGGGAGGGCCATGAAATAGGCAACCACTCGGCGACACACCCTCAGATGGGTAGCCTTCCCAAAGAACAGATAATAAAAGAGCTTAAAACCACCCATGATAAAATAAAAGAACTTACAGGCCAGGATGCCATACTATTTCGGCCTCCTTTTGGTGACTACAGCAATACCCTCATAACCACCGCCAATGAACTTGGCTATCATGTCATCCAGTGGGACGTGGATTCCCTGGACTGGAAGAATTTGAGCGCCGGCGCCATATACGATAGAGTTATAAGACAGGTGAAACCGGGCTCCATAGTGCTGTTTCACAACAATGGCAAACATACGGCGGAAGCCCTGGAACCCATAATAAATGAGTTAAAAAAACAGGGGTACGAGATAGTGCCCATATCCCGTCTTTTGATTAAAGGCAATTATTATATAGATAAATCCACCGGCGAAATGAGAAAGTCTCCATAATCTATTCAAAATTGGTAAAACTGTTGACTAAATAGAAGGGCAAATCTATAATAATAGTAAGAATTCGGTCAAGACATATCTTCTTGGCCTTTTTTTATAGTAGATTAAGAGGAGGAGAGGAAAATGACGGAGATCAGAGTGCTCATGGTGGATGATGAAAAGCGCATGGTGGAGCTGGTCAAGCTTTATCTTGAAAAAGAAGGTTATGTCGTGGATGAAGCCTATGATGGTCAACAGGCACTGGATATGATAAATAAAACCAAATATAATCTCATTATCCTGGACCTCATGCTGCCGGTGGTGGATGGCTGGACCGTATGCAAGGAGATCCGGAAGAAATATGACATTCCGGTGATCATGCTGACGGCCCGGGGAGAGGAATTCGATAAGGTGCTGGGATTTGAACTGGGAGCCGATGATTATGTGGTAAAACCCTTCAGCCCCCGGGAACTCACAGCCAGGGTAAAAGCCCTTCTCCGGCGCCTTGGCCCCAGGGAGGAACAGGAAGAAACCCTGGAATTCCCGGATCTAATCATAGAACCTGAATCCAGGATGGTGAAAGTGAATGGCAAGGATGTAGACCTTACTCCCAAAGAATTTGACCTGTTATATTATCTTGCCAGAAACAGGGATAAGGTTTTTACCCGTGAAAAACTGCTGGAAGAAGTCTGGGGATATGACTTTTTCGGCAGCTTGAGGACCGTGGACACCCACATAAAACAACTGAGGGAGAAACTCGGGCGCAGTAAAGCCGCTTCATATATAAACACGGTATGGGGAGTCGGGTATAAGTTTGAGGTGGTTAAATGAACCCCAATAAAAGCATCATTTTCAAACTCTGGCTTTATATGATCATCCTTACCGTAGTTACCCTTTTGTTTTCGGGCTTGATTCTATCCAGCGTATTTGAAGACTTTTACTTTAACATCAGGCAAAATGAGATGATAAATGAAGGCCAGCAGTTGATAACATTGATTTTACAGGGCGTCGAGCCCTTGGAACTTCTGGATATAAGCAAGTTTATAAACGCCCATGCAGTGGTGGTGGACCGGCAGGGGCTCATTAAGGCCAGTTCAAATATCCTGAAATTTAAAGGAATGGCCATGGATGGCAAAGAGTTTTCGGAGGTTCTGAGGGGCAACATTGTCATTCATAAAGGCCTGATGCCCCAGTTTGATGCGGCTATGCTGACGGTGGCACTGCCCATAAAGACGGAGGGAGGAGTAATGGGGGCTCTTATCCTCTATTCTCCTATGGAATCCATTCAGAATTCCATCTGGCAGATAAGACGCCTCATACTCCTGGCGGCGGCAGGTGCGGTTATAATGGCTACGGCATTGAGCTTCGTGCTGTCAAAAACCGTATCAAGGCCTCTGGTGGAGATGAAAAAAGTGGCCGAAGGCATGGCAAAGGGTGATTTTGAGGGCAGGGTAAGTGTCAGCTCTCAAGATGAAATCGGAACCCTGGCAAAGACTATAAATTACCTGTCAGATGCCCTGAAAAACAACATTAATGCCCTGTCCCAGGAAAAGGAGCAGCTTAAAAACGTACTTCTGAGCATGACCGATGGCGTTATAACTTTTGATGCGGACAGCCGGCTGATTATGGCCAATCCGCAGGCCAGGGACATGCTTCGAGTTGAGATGGATGATGAAGGCAAAGAAGGATTTAAAGTGCTGTATCCCCTGCTTGACAGAGTCAGAGAAACCAAAAAACCCCTTCAGGAAGAACTGAAGCTCGATGGCAGGATCATTAGTGTGAGGCTGGCTCCGCTTATGGATGAGGGTTTAAATCTCTGGGGCATGGTGGCTGTACTTCAGGATGTAACCAGAGCAAGAAAGCTGGAACACCTCCGGAGGGAATTTGTAGGTAATGTTTCTCACGAACTCAGGACTCCTCTGTCATATCTCCAGGGATATACCGAAGCCCTTCTTGATGGTATGGTGGAAGATCCAGAGGAAAAGAAAAAATATTTGAATATAATCCTTGATGAAACCCTCAGGTTAAGGCGCATGGTAAATGAACTTCTCGATTTGTCGCAAATAGAGAGCGGCCACCTTCACCTGAAAAAGGAAAAAATATCACTAAAAAATCTAATAGAGAGGGTTGTAAAGAAGCTTACGCCCCTTTCCCAGAAAAAGGGAATCAAAATATCTACAGAGTTCGAGGAACTCCCGCTGGTAATGGCCGATGAAGACAGGATAGAGCAGGTCATGATAAACCTTATAGATAATGCCATGCGATATGATGAAGGCAGTGGAGAAATAAGGATAAAAGCTAGAAAGAGCGAAGGCGGCGTTATAGTATCAGTGAAGGATAATGGCCCAGGGATACCGGAGGACGAACTGCCTTTTATCTGGGAGAGGTTTTACAAAGTGGATAAAGCCCGCACTCGAAAAACCGGGGGTACCGGCCTCGGGCTTGCCATCGTAAAAAATATTATAGAGGTTCACGGCGGGAAGGTATGGGCAAAAAACTGTGCCGAAGGCGGTACCGGGTTTTACTTTTCGCTTCCGGAAGATACACCAGAATAAAACCCCCGGTAAAACCGGGGGTTTTATTCATTAAAGGCTTTTCAGCACTTCTTCTACCGAATGGTAAGGCAGGTTGTGAGCTTCCGCTACCGCTTTGAAGGTTACCTTTCCATCCAGGACATTCACGCCTTTGGCAAGGGCAGGATCATCAATTATAGCCTGCTTCCATCCTTTGTTTGCGATCTTCAGGGCATAGGGCAATGTGGCATTTGTCAAGGCGAGGGTTGAGGTCCTTGGCACAACTCCAGGGATGTTGGCCACTGCATAGTGCACAACTCCGTACTTCACAAATACTGGGTCCGCATGGGTGGTGGGATGGTCTATGGTTTCCACGCAGCCGCCCTGGTCAATGGCTACGTCCACGATGACACTGCCGGGTTTCATGCTTTTGACCATTTCTTCGGTGACAAGTTTTGGCGCCTTTGCACCGGGAATGAGCACCGAACCCACTACCAGGTCGGCATTGCTGATGGCTTCCATAAGGTTAAACCGGTTGGAATACAGGGTTTCAATGCTGCTGCGGAAAATATCTTCCAGATAGCGAAGCCTTTCGATATTTATATCCACGACGGTGACCCTGGCGCCCACTCCTACAGCTCTCTTTACCGCACTGGTGCCTACCGTTCCGGCGCCTACGACTACCACCGACGCAGGAGGAACACCGGCTACTCCATCCAGAAGCACTCCTTTGCCGCCGTTTATCTTTTCAAGGTAGGTGGCGCCAACCTGGACTGCCATGCGGCCGGCGATTTCGCTCATGGGAGTAAGAAGAGGCAGGCTCATGTCCGCTCTTTGCACTGTTTCATAAGCTATGGAAACAACTTTATTGTCCATCAGAGCTCTGGTCAATTCCGGTTCGGGAGCCAGATGTAAATATGTGAAAAGGATGAGACCGGGTTTGAAATACTTGTATTCCGAGGGCAGCGGTTCTTTTACCTTTATTATCATATCGCTGCGTCCCCATACATCGGCTGCATCGGCTACTATTTCCGCACCCACGGCTTTGTAATTTTCGTCGGGGAAACCTGCCCCTTCACCGGCTCCCTTTTCTATGAGAACCTTATGGCCGGCTTCCACCATGGCATCAACACCGGCGGGAGTCATGGCGACACGGTTTTCCTGGGCTTTTATTTCCTTTGGAACACCAACTATCATTGCAATTTCCTCCCTTATAATTTGTAAATTACATGTACACATCTGCAAGAATTGTGCCACCACAGGAAAAAGAACCGGCATGCATTTTGCAACAGCCATTGTTGTAATAAGAATAGACAATTTAATGTTAAGGTCACGTTTTTTAAAATGGAAACAAAAAGTTCCATATGGAAATGGTTATAAGGACAGTCCGTACTTCTTAATTTTTTTTATTACCGTGGTGTGAGAAACACCCAGTATTTTGGCCGCCTTTCTGGCGCTTCCCCCCTGGGAAAGCGCTCTTATTAGCGTTTCTTTTTCCGTCTCCCTGACAGCATCTTTCAGGTGAAAATATTTTTCGGAAGAGGATGCCAGGAAATCCGGGGCATTGATTATTATATCCTGAGGTTTTATTATAAAATCCCTGGCCAGGTTCATCGCTCTCTCCATTACATTTTCCAGCTCCCTTATATTGCCGGGCCAATCGTAGCGCATCAGATAGTCAAGGGCTTCAGGGGAAATACCCTGAACTTTCTTGCCGAATCTCTGGTTGAACTTATTTATAAAATAATCCACCAGCACGGTGATATCCTTTTTATGTTCCCTGAGAGGAGGAAGGTATATGGGAATTACATTTAACCTGTAGAAAAGATCCTGCCTGAAATCGCCCCTCACGATCATCTCTTCTAAAGGACGGTTGGTAGCGGCAATTACCCGAACATCCACCCGGGTTTCTTCCATTTCTCCCAACCTGCGGACACTGCCTTCCTGTAGCACTCTTAGAAGTTTTGCCTGTACATAAGGAGGTATTTCTCCTATTTCATCCAGGAAAATGGTGCCATGGTGGGCAAATTCAAAAAGTCCCTGACGCCCGCCCTTCCTTGCTCCGGTAAAAGTTCCGTCGGCATAGCCGAAGAGTTCGCTCTCCAGAAGCGTATCGGGGATAGCTGCACAGTTGACAGCCACAAATGGTCTATCTTTGCGGGGACTGGCCATATGGATGGCTCGTGCAAAAAGCTCCTTTCCGGTACCGCTTTCTCCCCGCAGAAGCACGGTGGAATCCCCCTGGGCTATGGTTTTGGCTATTTCAACAATCTCCTTCATTTTATTGCTTTCATATATGATATCATCAAAGGTTACCATCACGGGTCTTGTGAGGGAATGAGCCAGCCTGCGGACCTCAGACATCTTTTGAAAGCTCATGACTGCACCGGAGGGCTTTCCTCTGTCATCAAAAACAGGTCTTGAATTTATCATCAATTTCAACCGGCCTCTAGGGGTGGAAATACTGATTTCTTTTTGTTCCAATAGTTTTCCTTCCTGCAAATGCTTTAAAATTTCAGCAGGAATCTCGAAGACATCAGACAATGGTTTTCCCACCGGTGGCTGCTCTAAACCAAGAAGCTCGGTAGCCCTTAGGTTACAGATGGTAATGACAAAATTTCCATTTACGGATATTATACCCTCCTGAACCGAGTTTATGACGTTTCTAAGCTGCTGTTCCGCCAGCTCGTGGGGCATCCATTCTATAGGAGTGACTTCGTAAACATCCTGTATTAAAGCGACCTTTTGGATGATAAAACGCAACTTTTCTTCATGTAATGGTTCCACCTGCAGGTAAATTTCTCCCGGCCGTACAGAAAGAGAAAGGATATTGGCACCACATTTTGCTACTATATCCGATATGTCGCGCACCATACCTACCCGGTCATAAAATCTTATACGGTATCTGTATTTTTTCAAATCGATACCCCCATTGTCAGGATATATTTTTTATTCGACATGCATTTTTAATTGTCCTGCAAAAATGGAAACTCCGGAAACAATAAGTTCCATATGAATTCTGAAATTATTAACGCATATCAACAAAATTGACAAATTTAACATTGGTATGTATTTTGCAAAAAATATTATATAATATTAATGTGCATTTTACAAAAATACTGTATAATATTGGTGTATTTTCCTGTAGCTGTTTTATAAAACTAAATGCATAATTTTAACAGTCTTCAGGGAAAACATAATAACGTGGGAAGCGGGGTGAGATAGAGTAACTAAGTAATCTCTCAGGTATGTTTAAATTTAAAAAATTACAAAACAGGAGGGATTTTTTTGGAAGCTTTAGAAAAGTTTTTAGGTACCGTCAGTAATATTGTTTGGGGTCCTCCCATGCTAGTGTTATTACTAGGAACTCATATTTATTTAACATTCAGGCTTAGACTTATTCAACGGTATATTTTTCCAGCGATTAAGCTTTCACTGACAAGGACCTCCGAGGGTGAAGGAGATGTCAGCCACTTCGGAGCTTTAACAACGGCCCTGGCGGCCACCGTGGGAACCGGCAACATAGTGGGTGTTGCCACCGCTGTGGGCTTAGGTGGCCCTGGTGCGGTATTCTGGCTATGGATTACAGGCGTTTTCGGCATAGCTACAAAATACTCGGAAGCACTGCTTTCTGTAAAATATAGGGTGAAAAACTCTATAGGCCAGATGGCCGGCGGCCCCATGTATGTATTGGAAAGGGGTCTCGGGATGAAATGGTTGGGAGTGCTATTTGCTCTATTTACAGCCATTGCTGGCTTTGGCATTGGTGTGACAGTTCAGTCTAACTCCATTTCACAGATGGTCAAATCCACTTTTAATATTCCTTACTGGATAACAGGGCTTGTCATAGCTGTACTGACCGCTATTGTAATTATAGGGGGTATAAAGAGTATAGCCAGAGTATGCGAAGGCTTGGTGCCCTTTATGGCTATTGTATATATTTTGGGATGTCTTATTATACTGGTAATGAATATCAACGCTATACCTGGGGCCATCGTTACAATATTAAAAAGTGCCTTTACGGGCCAGGCCATGGTAGGAGGATTTGCCGGAGCCACCATGATGGCCGCCATCCGCTATGGTGTAGCCCGAGGCCTTTTCTCCAACGAATCGGGCCTTGGCAGTGCGCCTATAGCTGCCGCGGCAGCTCAAACGCCCAATGCCGCCAGACAGGCTCTGGTCCAGATGACCGGGACCTTCTGGGATACCGTGGTAATCTGCCTGATGACAGGTCTGGTGCTGGTGACTACCGGCTCATGGGAGACAGGTCTTAAAGGTGCCGAGCTTACAAAGACAGCTTTTGAACAGATACCTGTAATAGGCCCCATAACCCTTACGATAGGCCTTCTAACCTTTGTGTATTCTACGATCCTCGGATGGTCATACTATTGCGAAAAGGCCGTGGAATACCTGCTGGGCACAGGGGCAGTCATGCCATACCGCTGGCTGTGGGTAATAGCATCATTCGTGGGTGCCGTGGTTTCACTGCCCATCGTATGGTCCTTTGCAGATATATTCAACGGTCTTATGGCTATTCCAAACCTGATTTCTTTGATTGCCCTCAGTGGAGTGCTGGTAGCTGAGACCAGGAAATATGTTTGGGAAGGCAATGTACTGGAAGAAGATAAATCCATAATGGGTTCAAAATAAAAAGCAAAATTCAAAGAAAGCCGGGGTTTCCCGGCTTTCTTGCAAGTGCGCCCGGCATGGGCGATAGCTCGGCAGTGAAAGTCTGCTATGGGGCTGGCAGCGGCGACCATTAGCCAAACAGCAAGGGTGTCTACCGTGAGATAGAATCTGAAGGAAGCTGTAGGCAAAGCCACGGCCTGAGGAACACGAACCGCATATAAGGCTATACAGTTCGGATGAGTTTGCTTGACAAAACGAAATCCGGTGCTGCCAAGGAACTGCGTAGTAAATGCGGCAGGTATACGGGGCGAAGGCTATCGCTCTTACCCGGGGAGGTCTGGCGGAAACGTTAGGGAAACTAACAACCCGGGCTGAGAGGCTCGGCTGAACTGTCAGAAGTCAGCAGAGGCCATAGTAGCCGGCACAGACGTCATGCCGACGAAGGGCCGAACACGAAGCGAGGGCCGGGGACCCACCGAAGGTGGGTGGTGGCAAGTTCGAGAAACATACAAAGACAGCAGAAAACCCCGAAAGGGGCCTACCCTGGGAAAGAAGCGGTGAGGCCGCAAGGGCCCCAGGGAGGGCCGAGTATGTATCCGGCACAACCCGAGAAGATATCCCCGAAGGACCATGATATCCACCTGATGGAGAAAGCAGTATCAAGAGAAAACATGACAAAAGCACTGCGACGGGTAGAAGAAAACAAAGGAGCGCCAGGCGTAGACGGCATGCCGGTAGAATCCCTCCGGTCACACCTACGAGAAAATTGGCATCAGATAAAGGAACAACTTCTCACAGGGACCTACCAACCTCAACCAGTGCGCAGGGTCGAAATCCCGAAACCCACCGGAGGAGTGAGACTGTTAGGAATCCCCACCGTCACAGACCGCCTAATCCAGCAGGCTCTGCTGCAAGTACTAACACCCATATTTGACCCGGAATTCTCAGAAGCAAGCTACGGATTCAGGCCCAACCGAAGAGCCCACGACGCAGTAAGGAAAGCACGTCAATATGTTCAAGAGGGATACCAGTGGGTAGTGGACATGGACCTTGAGAAATTCTTCGACAGAGTAAATCATGACATACTAATGGCCAGAGTAACTCGCAAGATAAAAGACAAGCGTGTATTAAAGCTCATACGCAGCTATCTACAGGCAGGAGTAATGATAAACGGAGTAGTCATGATTACCGACGAAGGAACACCTCAAGGCGGGCCCCTAAGTCCACTTCTTGCCAATATAATCCTTGACGACCTTGACAAAGAACTAGAGAAAAGAGGCCACAGATTCGTAAGATATGCAGACGACTGTAACATCTACGTCAAAAGCAAAAGAGCGGCACCCATCTTCGATGGGTACCCGCGGGTGATGGAAAGCATAACAGCTTTCCTGAAGAATAAACTAAAACTCAAAGTAAACGAGCAAAAGAGCGCAGTGGACAGACCCTGGAAGAGGAAATTCCTCGGCTTCAGCATGTACATCACTAAAGATGGAACAACCAAGATAAGAATAGCACCACAGAGCATAGACAAAGTCAAGAACAAAATCCGTGAGATAACCTCAAGAAGCAACGGACATGGAATAACACAGAGAATAGACAGACTAAACACATACCTCGGCGGATGGCTGGGATACTTCGCACTATCGGAAACACCCAGCAAACTTGAGGAACTCGACGGATGGATAAGAAGAAGACTCCGCATGTGCTTGTGGAAACAATGGAAGAAAGTTAAAACAAGATATCGAGAACTAAGGAATTTGAAACTTCCGGAATGGGTAGTCCATGAGCTTGCCAATGCCCGAAAGGGATACTGGCGTATGTCAGGGGTATTAAATAGAGCCCTCAACAACGCCTATTGGCAAGGTCAAGGGCTCATGAGTTTAGTGAAGAGATATCAAGAAATTCGCAAAGCTTGGTGAACCGCCGTATACCGGACGGTACGTACGGTGGTGTGAGAGGACGGGGGCTAATCGCCCCCTCCTACTCGATTATGGGGTCAGGTTTGAAGAATCTACTTAAATTATCAGCGCTGCTCAACTCTTTTGATTTTTCCATCATTGTGGTAATTTGCTCTATGGGTTAACAAAAAAGTAACAAATTTAAAGACTTTTTTTGATATAATTTGAAATAGGGATTGTAATCATCGGATAATGGGCCATAAAAAACTAATGGAAGAAGATCTATATAAAAACCAGACTGAATTCGAATGCAATAGTATACCGGGAAAGGGTGCGGGTAGTAAAGAATGATCAAATCACTACCGGTTAGATGGTATTTACTAAAAATTATCGTATCATTAATAAGCTTTTTACTTGCCCTGTCCTTCGAAGACGCTTCCCGGCAAAGGTCAGTGATACTTATCGTCCTTTTTGCCCTTTTTATTATATGGGATTATGTAAGGCCTACCCTGAAAAACCGCTGGCCGTTGTTTCTCTTAGATGGTACTATAATTTTCCTTATGGAATATTACTCCAAATTTCTGGTGAACTATTTTTTCCACCTATTTTACCTGGGAATAATCCTGGAAGCCGGATTTGTTTTTGAACGATGGCAGGCAAATACGGTCAGCGCCATTATAGGAATCACTGCTTTATCAAAATTCATTTATGCTCTAATAGTCATGTGGAATGCCATGACCGTAGCGGAATTTTTGTTTAATTTTTTTGCCTTGGCCTTTATCATAACCTTATCTAACTATGCTGCGGTGCAAAGGGAAAGCCGGAAAGAAAAGGATGAGTTATATGGTGAGCTCCTGGAAGCTTATAGAAAGTTAAGAGACTATTCTGAAAAGGTAGAGGAAGCATCAGCCCTGAAGGAGCGCACCCGCATAGCCCGGGAGATCCACGATACCCTGGGTCACAGGATAGTATCCCTTATAATGCAGTTGGAAATGGTGCTAAGATTTATACGGAGCAAAGATATGGAGCATAATCAAGACCATAGCCAAAACAGCGGCATAGATAATAATGTTGAAATCAAAATCCGGGAAATGGTAGACAGAACCCTACAGGAAGCCAGAGCTGCACTGGCAGACACCCGCAGCGCCATAAATGCTCTCAAAGGCAGAGAATCTAGCGGCATAGATGCTGTAATGGAACTTGCAAGAAATTTTGAAAAAAATACCAGCGTAAAAGTGGATATTAAAGCACAGGAAATAGGACTTTTACCGGAACAAAGTGTAGTTTTATATAGAGTTGTACAGGAAGCCATAACCAATGCGGTAAAGCATGGTAAGGCCACCATGGTCAAAGTAGATATAAAAGAGGAAGGCGATAAAGTCATATTCGATATATCCGATAACGGCACCGGTGGCGAGTATAAAGAGGGTTTTGGACTAGAGAACATGAAGCAAAGAGTAGAGGCCATCGGAGGAAAGCTTGAAGTGTCGGGTGGGGAGAAATTTACAATTCATGGGGGGTTTCCCGTAGGAAGGGTGGTATAGAAAATAAGTCCGCTACCGGAGATGGCCCGGCACCTCCGCTCACCCTGCCGCTCTAGAGTTTAGTCCTGCGCTTCGTGGAGGTTCGCCGGCAATTCGGCGTGTGCCTGGCTGCCGGTCGCAGGGCTCGTGCCCTGCCTTTCCTCCGCTTGTTCTAAACTTAAGAGCGGCAACGGCTTCGCTAAACGGTGCTTATGGTAATCTCCGGCAGGGACATGATTTTTATACCAGAATCAAATAAAATTTTACGGGAGGTGGTATTTCTTGCTTAAAATCGCCATCATTGATGACCAGGAGATTGTGCGCCAGGGCTTAAAAATGGTTTTATCCGGTGAAAAAGACATGGAGGTGGTAGGAGAAGGGGAGAGCGGATGGGATGCCCTACGTCTGTGTGAGGAACATTTTTTAGATGTTATTTTAATGGATATAAAGATGCCCGATATGGATGGGGTGGAGGCGACCAAACGCATAAAAAGCAGTTTTCCCGGCATTAAAATAATTATTCTCACGACTTTCGATGATGATGAATTTATATTTGAGGCTTTAAAATACGGAGCTTCCGGCTATTTGTTAAAAGATGCACCGCCAACAAAGATCATAGACGCCATACGGGAAACCCAAAAAGGTGGTGTCCATATACAGCCTAGGGTGGCTGCAAAGGTGGTGCAAAGGCTTAACACTTTCTTTCCTGAAAAACCTGAGTTTCCTCCCGAGGCCCAGGACTTGACCCGGAGGGAATTGGAAATAATACGCCTGATAGTGGAGGGAAAAAACAACCGGGAAATTGCCGACAAACTTTTTATCACCGAAGGTACAGTAAAAAACCATCTGACCAAAATTTTAATAAAATTGAACCTGCGGGACCGCACGCAGCTGGCGGTATTTGCCCTGAAAAATAAGTTGGTGTGATTGGCCTTATAATATAATTTTTGCATATGACTTTTGTCATAGTGTAAGATGCAATGATATAACTTTTTGGGGATGGAGGGAAAGCCTTCTTTTTTTATAATAGTTTATGGTCAGTACATTTTATTGCTACATTGGTTTCTCCACTCGCTCCAAGTTCGTACCGACAGCACCACGGCTATTTGAAGTGTGAGGCGAGAGGTTTGATGTGTGATTTAGTTTTATTCTCACTTCCAACATCTCATTTCACACTTCGCATTCTGCCGCCGGTTTTGTGCCGCTGGCCGGTTACCCTCGCTGCACTAGTCGCTCATAGGAGAAACCGTGCAGCAACTAAGTAGAGGCTGACAAGATACTTAGTATATGAAAAAAGGAGGCTAATGAAAATGAAAAGAGTACCGGTATTGTTGCTTGTGGTTGTTTTACTCACAGGTATACTGACTGGGTGCGGGAATCCTGTGGAAAGCTTCAACAAAGCTTCGGAAAAGACCGAAAGGGTCAACAGCGCAAAAGTAAAGTTCAGTAGCAATGTGAATATGGAATTTTATGAGGATAGTTTTACCGCCGAAGAAAAGAAAGAGTTGGGAAAATACAAAAAGGTAACTGTGCAGGGAGAATATTATTTTGATAAATCAAAAAAAGAAAACCTGAATAAAATAAACTTCAATCTTGCCGGTAAGGGCGTGGATCTGAAGATATACGGCAGAAAAGGCGAAACTTATATAGTAACTCCTCTATTGCCCAAAATCCTGGTGATAAAGAAGATGATCTTAAATCCTTCAAGATGCCGGGAAATGTTAAGATGCCTTTTGGCTTTCTCGATGCATCGGGGACGAAAAACCCTGACGTCTTTATTTCGAAGGAAGCCGTAGGGAAGCTGAGTAAATACTGGATAAATCTTTTAAAAAAGGGCAATATAGCGAGGCTGGGCAACATCATCCTGAGCACCCCCGACGGGGATGTAAAGGCCCGAAAGTTCAATATAAGCCTGAAAGAGGAACATCTAAAGCCTGCATTAAAAGAGTCTTTAGACATTTTACGGGAGGATATGATATCTAAAAATCCGAAAAATGCAAAAGACCTGGAAAAAGTTTTCGCCCAACTGGAGAAAATGATGGATTCGGCAAAAATCGAAAAGTTCCTTTATGAGGTTTATATCGATAGGGACGATTATATAGTGGAAGATACCGTAAATTTAAAAATATCCTTCCCTGAGGATAAGTCTTCAGGCCTTGTCAAAAGCTTTGAATTAGAGACCACATCCACCATGTGGGATATGGAAAAGCCGGTAACCATAGATTTTCCGGCAATAAATAAACAAAACAGCATGACTCTGGATGAGTTACAAAAACGGGGAGAATTTCCGGAAGGAGTATTTTGAGCATGAACATCATAGAAGCCAGGAATATCAGAAAAGTTTTTAAAGATGTAGTGGCGGTAGACGGCATCAATATCTACGTAAAAAAAGGAGAGATCCTTGGGATCCTGGGGCCTAACGGAGCAGGGAAGACTACTGCTATATCCATGATAGCTACACTGCTTTTACCCGATGGAGGAGACATATTGCTTCAAGAAAGAAGCATTTTAAAAGAACCCAAACTCATGCGCAGAATTCTGGGGCTTGTCCCCCAGGACGTCGCCCTGTACCTGGACCTTTCCGGCAGAGAAAATCTGGAGTTTTTCGGCAGGGTCTACGGCCTTTCGGGCAAAGCCCTGGAAATGCGAATAAAAAAAGTCCTGGAAATAGTGGGTCTTAATGGCAAAAACAGAGAAATAGTGAAAAATTATTCCGGCGGCATGAAGCGCAGACTAAACATAGGTGTAGCCTTGCTCCATGACCCGGAGATCCTCATCATGGATGAACCCACCGTAGGCATAGACCCTCAGTCTCGAAACCATATCCTGGAGACCGTCAAAGGATTGAACGAAGAAGGTAAGACCGTCATATATACCAGCCATTACATGGAAGAAGTGGATTATCTATGTGACAGGATATATATAATGGACTACGGCAAAATCATCGCCGAAGGGTCTCCGGATGAACTCAAAGCCATGATTTCCCGGGAAGATGTGCTGGAACTTAAGGCTACACTCTTTTCCCAGGAATTTATAGAAGATATAAGAAAGATTTCCGGAGTAAAGCATATTTTGCATGATGATTCAACTCTTACGCTGAATGTCGAAAAAGGCAAAAATATCTTGAGTGATGTTTTCAATGTGGCTCAAAAATATCATACAACACTGATAAGTGTCAATGTAAAGGTCCCCACCCTGGAAGATGTGTTCTTAAGCCTCACCGGCCGGGGCCTCAGGGATTGAAGGGGGCGGTAAAATGTTATTTCAACTGGTGCTAAAGGATTTTAAGCGCATGATAAGGGACTATAAAGGCCTTGCCATCATCATTTTGATGCCGGCGGTGCTCGTGGCGGTGCTGGGGTTTTCCATAGGAGGTATCTTCAGTGATGAAGAAAGTTTTACACCGGCTAACATAGCGATAGTGGATAAAGATAACAGTGAACAGGGCTATGCTGAAGTAGAAAAGTTTTTCCACAGCCCGACCATATCTAAAAACATCTCTGCCGATGATATACTAAAGCTCAATAAGGCCATAAAAGATTTGGACCTGAAGAAAATATTGTATCAGGATGTACTGGAAAGTGAAAAGGTAAAACAGGTGATAAGGTATAAAATGATGCCTGAACCGGATGCCATGAAACTCTTAAAAGAGGGCAAATTATCGGCAGTTATAGTAATACCTGAAGATTTTACCTATAATATGCTTTTTAGCCTTTTTACACCCTTTAAAAACCATACCGACATAGAAATAATAAAAAACCCCAACAAGTTTTCATCCGGCATCGTGGAAAGCATCCTGAAAGCGTATTCGGATGCACTTTCTGCAGTGGTAATAGCCAAAGATTCATACCTGGAAGCCGCCATATGGACCGACGCCGGAGCAAAAAGCTATCGTAATCTCGAAAATATGGCGGAAAAATTGTATGGTCAGGGTATAAAAGATGTCAATATTAAATACATGGTGGAACCGGGAAAAAAGCCCATCTCGGGATTCCAGTATTACTCCGCCGGCATGGCCACCATGTTCATACTGTTTACTGCGGCCTTCGGAGGGCATTTTCTCATCGATGAAAAGAAGAAATACACCTATCACCGCATGTTACTGGCGGGGATTACCAGGAATCAGATGCTCGTAAGCCGCTTAATATCTACATCCATGATAACCGTAGTTCAGATTACTTTACTTATGCTGCTTTCAAGGGTCATGTTTCGGGCAAGCTGGGGGAATATAGCGGATTTTTTCGCATTTACCGTAGTGGTGGCTTTTGCCACAGGAGGACTAGCGGTAATGCTTTCAGCCATGAATCTTCGGGCAAACAGTGAAAAGTTCTCGGAAATAATGAATATGGGGGTATCTCAATTTCTGGCTTTTCTGGGAGGGAATATGTTTCCCCTTTTCGGCATACCTTTTTTAAACTCTTTAAGCAGATTTGTCCCCAACGGAGCAGCATTAAACGGGTACCTTAATCTGATGAAAGGATATTCTTTTTACGAGATCGGCAGCAATATATTGACACTTATCATTTTGGGATTATTGTTTTCCACCCTTGGATTTTCCGTGGCTCGAGGAGATGCAGAATAAATGATAGCCGTTATATTCGGTAGATGGAAAAGTTTAAAGAGAAACCCCATACAAATCATAGTAATGATAGCACTCCCGCTGATTTTTTCAGGATTTTTCAGTCTTGCCATGAGTGGCTTTACCCCTTCCATCGGCATACAGGTCATGGACATGGACAAAAGCACATATTCTATAGAACTTATAAATGAATTAAAGCAAAACCAGGTAAGTCCAGATAGAGCCGCATCCGAAAAAGAGCTCTTTCGAAAGGTATCCGAGGGAACAAGCGAGTTGGGTCTTATTATCCCCGAAGGCTTTATGAAGGATATAACGCAAGGCAAAACCCCTACCTTAAACATCGTCAAAGTAAAAGATACTACCGGTGTCTTTGCCTTTCAAGGCATCCTGCGCACGTCCCTTCAGCGCATGATGTTTACCGACGTAATAGTCAGGGAAATAACTGCTTCCCTGGAAAAACTCGAAACCCCGGGCAATACGCTCCCGGTGGATTTTAAACAACGGGTATACGATATGGTCAATGAAAAATGGAAGGAAACATTGCCACTTTCGGTGGAGGGTCATTTTCTCACGACTAAAACAGAAGAATATAATCCCCTTTCTCACTCTACCATAGGTTTTATCCTGTTTTTCTCCATGATGAACATTACATTCATACTGGGAGAAATACTGGAGGAAAAGCAAAACGGTATATGGAACCGCCTCATGATATCACCGCTTTCTAGACTTCAAATCTTTTCCGGCAACATGGTCTTTGCCTTTATGGTGGGTTTTATACAGGTGAGCCTTCTTGTGGCCATTAGTGGAATTTTATTTAGGGTGGACTGGGGCAGCAATATTTTTGGGGTAATGCTCATCATGGCAATTTTTGTATGGTGCTCGGCATCCCTGGGGCTGTTTTTGACATCAATAGTAAAGACACATCAGCAGCTCCAGAGCATTGTACCCATCATCACCGTCAGCTCCAGCATGCTGGCCGGAGCCTTCTGGCCCCTGGAGATAGTAAGCTCTAAAGTTATACTAACTCTAGCCAATCTCATGCCCCAGAAGTGGGCTATTCAGGGGTTGGAAGATATGATTCTGCGCCATCAGGGCATAGAAGCCATTTATCTCCCCATGGCGGTGCTCTTTCTCATGAGCGTGGTGCTACTTTTTTCTGGAGTAAAACTTTCCGAAAGGAAAGCATAAGACATTCGATTCTGACAAAATTCGTCAAAAAAAGTCGGCAGGAAGTGTAACCTGCCGTATACGGGCCCTTGGCCCTATATTATATAATAAAGGGGGATTTTAGGAGGATTAGCCTTGCTGTTGGTAGTTCCTCCTGCTGGTTGCAATTGTTATTATAACCTTAAATTTTGGTGAAAATTTGGCCAAAATGTGAGGATTTTGTGAGGAGTGGGTAACATTGCCATACGTCTGCTCCATAGCTTATTTAAACCATTTGTGCCATAAATATATTAATAAGGATTAAATAATTTGTTATAATAGAATCAAGCGAGAATCAAGCGAAAAAAGTTTGACACTGTAAAAAGCTGGCGAAGCCTTTTCTACTAAGGGAGGGGTTTGATGGAGGAAAGATTGAACCAGGGCGAGGATTTTGCGATACTTTTTGCCTTGATGAGGATAAGGTGAAAAAGCTCTTGGGTACGGTGCCGGATATGACCGGTCTGGCAGAGCTTTTCAAGGTGCTGGCCGATGAGACCAGGGCCAGAATTGTTTATCTCTTGTCAAAAGAAGAGCTTTGCGTGTGCGATATAGCCACCATCCTGGGAACTACCGTCTCCAATGTATCCCATCACTTAAGAGTACTCCGGACTTCCCACCTGGTAAGGTTCCGGCGGGATGGAAAACAGGTTTACTATACCCTGGATGACGACCATGTGATTCACATCATAAGAGAGGGATTTGACCACGTAAATCACACGACCAGGACCGATAGGTGACAACCCTTCCAGCTGTGATATAATGTTAGGGGACGCACCTCCTTTTCTAGGGCAGTCAGCTGGGGGAGGTGGATGAACGTCCCCAACTAGGCTGGGGTAGGCGGAGGAATGTCCCCAATAAAGTGGGAGGGATTTTTTTATGTTTAACCCCGAAAGGATTGCATCATTTCCGGAAAGACCCGGAGTTTATATAATGAAGGATAAGAGAGGAAAGGTTATTTATGTAGGAAAGGCCGTATCTTTAAAGCACCGGGTGCGATCTTATTTCCAATCCTCAAAAAATCTTCCGATTAAAGTAGCTTCCATGGTACCCAGAATCGAGGATATAGAATATATAGTCACTGATTCCGAAGTGGAAGCCCTCATACTGGAGTGCAACCTCATCAAATTCCACCGGCCGAAGTACAACATCCTTCTCAGGGATGACAAGCAGTATCCGTATATAAAAATAACCCTGAATGAAAAGTTCCCCCGCCTTCTGGTAGTGCGGAGGGTGAAAAAAGATGGTGCCAGGTATTTCGGTCCCTATGCCAATGCCGGGGCCATGCGAGAGGCCATTGATGTTATCAGGAAAATATTCCCTATACGAAGCTGCAAGAAAGACTTGAGCCAGGTGCCTCTAAAAGAGCGGCCCTGTCTCAATTTCCATATAAAACGGTGTCTTGCTCCCTGCCAGGCAAACATTAGTGAAAACGATTACAATGATATAATCAGGAATATAATAATGTTCCTGGAGGGTAAGCAGCAAACCCTCATAGACAGACTCAGGGAAAAAATGGAAAAAGCTGCCGAAAACCTTGATTTTGAATGGGCGGCAGTACTGAGAAACCAGATACTGGCCCTGGAAAAGGTACTGGAAAAACAAAAGATAGTTTCTGCCGATATGTCCGATAAAGATGTGATTGCCATGGCCAGAGGCTTTGATATAGTGTGTGCTCAGGTGTTTTTCGTGAGGGAAGGCAAGCTGGTGGAGCGTGAACCATTTATCCTGAAAAATACCGAAGGTGTGGAAAGAAAAGAGATACTGGCATCTTTTATTAAGCAATTTTATGACAGTGCATCATTCATACCAAGAGAAATTATCGTGGAAGAAGAAATAGAGGATCTTCCTATTATAGAGGAATGGCTTACTCAAAAAAAGGGTTCAAAGGTCAGTATCACAATTCCCCGGCGGGGGGAGAAAAAGAAGCTGGCTGAAATGGTGGCGGAAAATGCCAGGACTTTTCTTGACCAGAGGGAAAGCATGAAAGACCGGGAAAAAATGAAGAGCCAAAAGGCCATGGAAGAACTAAAAACATATTTGAAACTCGAGGATATTCCAAACCGCATTGAAGCCTTTGACATATCCAACACCAAGGGGACAGAATCGGTAGCATCCATGATAGTCTTTGAAGGGGGGAGTCCAAAAAAACAGGATTACCGCAGGTTCAAGATCAAAACCGTGGAAGGACCTAATGATTTCGAGAGCATAAAAGAAGCCGTATCCCGAAGGTTTAAGAGGGCTATTGAAGGTGATGAAAAATTTAAAGACCTACCCGATCTACTGCTTATAGATGGAGGCAAAGGACAGCTCAAGTATGCCCGGGAGGCACTCCGGGAATTAAACCTTGAATATATCCCCACCATAGGCCTTGCCAAGGAATTCGAGCACATTTTTGTGGAGGGTAAGGATGACCCCATCATCCTCCCCCGGGATTCGGAAGCGCTATATCTGGTACAAAGGGTCCGAGATGAGGCCCACCGCTTTGCCATCACATTTCATAGACAACTCCGGGACAAGAGGAATCTTCACTCAGTGCTAGAGGACATTCCCGGCATAGGCAAAGTTCGGAGGTTAGCCCTCCTGAATGCTCTTGGAAGCATAGATGGCATAAAAGAGGCTTCGGTGGATGAACTGTCTAAAGTTCCGGGGATGAACCGGAAGGCAGCCGAAGCAGTGTATAATTTTTTTCATAAAAAGATATGATTTCCTCTGTCCGCGGAGAAGCAGGGAACGGTTCGCTTGCCTTCTTATTAGCATAAAACAATATCCTTCTCTCCTCCGTAAACATATCATAATATTGGAAACTATAGTAAAAGAGGAGGAATATGGATGGATATTGTAAAAGTTGTAACAGTGCTATCTATAGTCATTGAATCCCTCACTAAAACCATACTTCTAGTATGGAATATAGTGTCAAAACCCCTGACACAGTGGACCCAGGAGGAGAAAAAAGATATCATAACCGTTGTCATATCCGTAATTATTGCCATAGGAGTAAATCTTGATATATTCTCCATATCAAATATTCCATTTAAAATCCCCATACTGGGGCCTCTTCTAACGGGTCTTCTCTTTGCACGAGGCGCAGGAGTAATCACCGATATACTTGATATAATTTACTATACAAAAGTAAACAGGAAGTTAAAGACTCTCATATAGATATGTTTTTAGTCCGGTGTAATAGCCGGGCTTTATTTTGTGTAAATGTTTAATGTCATCCTTCATAACAAAAAAAATTTTATATATCAAGAAGGAATTTTGAATTTAATATCGAATTATATAATTAAAATAGATAACGATTACATATAAAATGTCAATTATTGTAGAAAACGTTTAAAACATATTTGCAATATAAAACGGGGAAGGGATATAAAAAATGCCGACGATAAAAGACGTGGCAGCAAAAGCGGGAGTTTCCACCGCAACGGTGTCCAGGGTTATCAATGGAGAGAAAGTCAGGGAGGAGACAAAAGAAAAGGTTATCAAAACAATTAAACTTCTTGGATACCGACCAAATCAGATCGCCCGGAGTCTGAAGACCCAGAAAACCCACACTATCGGTTTTGTAGTGCCTGATTATGGTCAATTCTTCATGCAGATCGCCAAAGTTGTGGAGGATATTTTAAATGGCTATGGTTACAGTCTGGTTGTTTGTTACAGTGATGAAAATCCGGACCGTGAAAAAGCCAGAATCAGGATGCTGACAGAAAAGCAGGTAGATGGGATGCTGGTAGTTCCAACCAGTGATGAGGATAATTATATTATGGAACTAAATAAGCGGGGAATACCCGTCATTCTTATCGACCGTATGGTAAAGGATATCCAGACCGATTGTGTTCTGGTGGACAATGTAAATGGGGCTTATCAGGCGGTGGAGCACCTTATCACAAAAGGATACCAGCGCATAGGCGTCATCAACGGCCGCCAGGAGGTTACTACCGGAGAGGAAAGATACCGTGGGTACTTAAGGGTATTTGAAGATTATAATTTACCGATAGACAGAGATATCATCCGTTTTGGTGACTTTTCTACCGAAAGCGGCTATACTTTGATGAAAGAATTAATGTCGTTGCAAAATCCGCCTGAAGCAGTTTTTATCGCTAATTGTTACATGACCATAGGTGCCATGCTTGCCATAAAAGAAATGGACATAAAAGTTCCTGAGGATGTAGCTATAGTGGGCTTTGACGATACTGAACTCACACGTCTTTCCGACCCCCCCTTGACTGCGGTGGTCCAGCCTGTACGGGAGATAGGTGAGATGGCCGCAAATCTCTTATATAAAAGAATTTGCGGTGATATGTCCGATTATCCAAAAATGTATAGATTAAAGGCAACATTGGTGGTCCGTGCTTCCACCGATCCCGGTTGGAAAGCAGATATAATAGAAAAGAAAGGAGCATAAAAATGAAAAAATCCGGAGTGTTAAACAAAGAACTGGCCGGAGAGTTGACCGGTCTTGGCCATATGGATGAATTTATCATATGCGATGCTGGTTTCCCAGTCCCCAGAGATGCAAAAAGAATTGACCTCGCATTGACAAAAGGCATACCAACTTTTATGGATACTCTGAGAGCCGTATTGAGCGAAATTGTAGCAGAAAAAATAGTGATTGCCGAGGAAACTCAGAAAATAAGTCCTGAACTCTATAAGAAGTGGAGAGACATATTCAAATACCAGGAGTTTGAACTTATTCCCCACAGCCAGTTTAAGGAGAGGGCCAGAAATGTAAAGTTTATCGTGAGGACTGGGGAATTTATCCCCTACGCCAACATGTTGATTGTGGCGGCCTCTCAGGCAGAAGAATTTAAAAAGAATTTTGACGTTACATTTTAGATTGTATATTTTTTATAACCTAAATATTGGAAATTGCAGAAAGAGGAGGAATTCCAGGTGAATAACACTAGTTTCAGATTAATCGGAAGCTTACCAAAAATCGGAATACGGCCGATAATAGACGGCCGGCGCAAAGGTGTCAGAGAAGCACTGGAAGACCAGACCATGGGAATGGCCAAAGCCGTGGCTCAATTGTTATCTGAAAACCTCAAATACCCCAACGGCCAGCCAGTGGAATGCGTTATAGCCGATACCACTATTGGTGGCGTTGCGGAAGCTGCAAGATGCGCCGAGAAATTTGCCCGGGAGGGTGTTGGAGTTTCTATTTCTGTCACGCCCTGCTGGTGCTACGGCTCAGAGACTATAGACATGGACCCTTACATTCCCAAGGCAATCTGGGGCTTTAACGGCACAGAAAGGCCCGGTGCGGTGTATCTGGCGGCGGCTCTGGCGGGCCATAGCCAGAAGGGTTTGCCGGCTTTTGGAATCTATGGCAGAGATGTTCAGGATGCGACAGACAGATCAATACCGGAAGATGTTAAGGAAAAACTAATGAGATTTGCCAGAGCAGGCCTTGCAGTAGCCTTGATGAGAGGAAAGTCGTACCTCTCCATGGGAAGTGTTTCCATGGGGATTGCAGGTTCTATTGTCAACTCCGATTTCTTTGAAAGTTATCTGGGTATGAGAAATGAATATGTAGATATGTCGGAATTTACCCGCCGAATCGACGAAGAAATTTATGATAAAGATGAATTTGAAAGAGCCCTCAAATGGGTGAAAGAAAACTGTAAAGAAGGTAAAGACAACAATTCTCCTGCCATGCAGTCTTCCAGGCAAAGAAAAGATTGGGAATGGGAATTTGTCGTTAAGATGACCATGATTGCCAGGGATCTCATGGTAGGAAATGAGAGATTGGCAGAACTTGGATATGTTGAAGAGGCTCAAGGCCACAATGCTATCGCCGCAGGCTTCCAGGGCCAGAGGCAATGGACCGACCACTTCCCCAACGGAGATTTCATGGAAGCCATGCTCAATTCATCTTTTGATTGGAACGGCATAAGGGCTCCCTATATAATGGCCACCGAAAACGACAGCCTCAACGGTGTAGCCATGCTGTTCGGTTATCTTTTAACAAATACCGCTCAAATCTTTGCGGATGTCAGGACTTACTGGAGCCCCGATGCAGTAAAACGCGTGACTGGCAAAGAGCTTACTGGTATTGCAGAAAACGGCATCATACACCTGATAAATTCCGGAGCGGCTGCGCTGGATGGAACCGGACAACAGTCAAGAAACGGTGAACCTGTCATGAAGCCTTTCTGGGAAATAACCGAGGATGAAGCAAAGAAATGCCTTGACGCCACAAGCTGGAGGCCTGCCATCAGGGAATATTTCCGGGGCGGCGGATTCTCCTCCAATTTCCTCACAAAAGGCGGAATGCCGGTCACAATGATGAGAGTAAATATTATAAAAGGCCTCGGTCCCGTGCTGCAGATAGCCGAAGGTTATACGGTGGACTTACCTGAAGACGTTCACAATATCCTGGATAAACGCACAGACCCCACATGGCCCACTACATGGTTTGCTCCAAGACTTACGGGAAGCAGCGCTTTCAGAGACGTATACTCTGTGATGAACAACTGGGGAGCCAACCATGGAGCCATAAGTTATGGCCATATAGGGGCGGATCTAATAACTCTGGCCTCTATACTGCGCATCCCTGTCTGTATGCATAATGTGCCGGAAGAGAAGATTTTCAGGCCCAGTGCCTGGGGCGCTTTTGGAACAAAGGATTTAGAGGGCGCAGACTACAGGGCATGTAAGAACTTTGGGCCCCTTTACGGCAAGTTTTAAATAGTTGTAGTGGGGCACCTGCGGCGCTCCCGCAGATGCCTCACCCAAGTGAAGGTCATGGTAATGCTCAAGGCAAACTTCCAAAACGCACGTACAAGGAATTGAGGTGGTAAGAATGGGTGAAGTTCTTGTAAAAATGGAAGGCATCGAAAAATCATTCCCGGGCGTCCATGCCTTAAGCCAGGCCCAATTCGAGCTGCGCGCCGGTGAAGTGCACGCTCTAGTAGGGGAAAATGGCGCCGGCAAATCCACGCTGATGAAAATACTCACCGGTGTTTATTCCAAAGATGCTGGCCATATTTATATAAAAGGTCAGGAAGTTGAAATTCCGAATCCAAGAGCAGCTCAAAATCTTGGGATAAGCATCATCCATCAAGAGTTAAACTTGATGCCGCATCTTACGGTAGCCCAAAATATTTTTATAGGTCGGGAACCTCGCAAAAGTCTCAATTTCATGCTGGATGAATCGGAACTCAACAAGAAAACCAGAGAATTGCTTGATACGATTCATATGGATTTAGATCCCCGCACTAAAGTATCAAACCTTACCGTGGCTAAACAGCAGATGGTTGAAATTGCCAAAGCTCTTTCTATCAATGCCGAAGTCATAATCATGGATGAACCTACTTCGGCGTTGACCGAAGCTGAAATAGAAGAGCTATTCCGGATTATACGTCATTTAAGGGATGAGGGCAAAGGCATAATTTACATTTCCCACCGCCTGGAAGAACTCAAGCAGATAGCCGAGAGAGTTACCGTCATGCGGGACGGCCATTATATAGATACCGTGAATATAAACGATGTCACAAAAGAAAAAATCATAAGTATGATGGTAGGTAGAGAAATTTACGAAACTTCCAAGGTAGACCTTGAAAATAGTAGCAATGAAGTAGTTCTGGAAGTAAAAAATTTAAAGCGGGGCCGTACCATAAAAGATGTGAGCTTCAAGTTGAAAAAGGGTGAGATCCTGGGCTTTGCGGGGCTTATGGGTGCCGGACGCACAGAGGTAGCCAGGGCAATATTCGGCGCAGATCCCATCGAAGGCGGTGAAATTTATGTGAAAGGTCGGAAAGTCAATATAAAAAGCCCCATGGATGCAGTAAATCGCGGCATAGGATACCTTTCCGAAGACCGTAAACGCTATGGCCTTGCCCTGGGTATGGATGTTGAAACCAATATTGTTCTGGCTACATTTGAAAAATTCCTGGGGTTATTAGGTTGGGTAAGGCAGGATAAAACTCGGGCAGAAGCCAGGAACCGCATAGAGGAACTTAAAATCAAGACACCGAGCTTAAAGCAGAAAGTAAAGTTTTTATCCGGTGGCAATCAGCAGAAAGTTATTATAGCTAAGTGGTTGACTCGGAACTGCGATATCTTGATATTTGATGAACCAACTCGGGGTATTGATGTAGGAGCAAAGAGTGAGATTTATAAACTCCTTAATGAATTAGCGGAAAAAGGAAAATCTATCATCATGATTTCCTCCGAGCTACCGGAAATCTTGCGCATGAGCCACAGAATCGTTGTGATGTGTGAAGGCCGAGTAACCGGAGAACTTAGTGCTACCGAAGCTACACAGGAACGTATCATGCATTATGCTACTATGAGGTAGAAATAAAAATAGGATTTGGGGGTCTGAAAATGGAAAATAAAGTAACTCAAAAAAAATCCTTATTTCGTTCAGATGCCACACAAAAGCTACTAGCTTTCGGTAGCTTAATAATCTTGTTCATTGTGTTTTCCCTGGCATCACCCAATTTTGCAAAGTTTGATAATATAGTTGGCATATTACTGGCTACAGCCGTAAACGGCATACTGGCATTAGGTGTAACTTTTGTCATAATCACCGGTGGCATCGACCTCTCCATAGGGACAGGTATGACCTTTGCAGCAGTCATGACTGCCGTTTTTATCACAAACTGGAAATTGCCAATCATAATAGGTGTAGTCGGCGGCATTTTGATGGGAGGATTATGCGGATTTATAAACGGTATAATAATAGCCAAGATGAAGGTTCCACCCTTTGTAGCCACGCTAGGTATGATGATGGTAGCTAAAGGACTTTCTCTGGTTATATCCGGAACGAAGCCCATATACTTCAATGACACACCGATCTTTCGTGAGATCGCCATGGGTTCCATTTTTGGCATACCCAACGCCGTTTTGATATTTTTCTTAGTAGCCATTATAGCAAGTATTATTCTGACCAGGACAGTGTTGGGAAGATACAATTTCGCCCTTGGAAGCAATGAAGAAGCAGCAAGATTATCCGGTATAAATGTAGATGCATGGAAAATCTCTATATATACATTATGTGGTATCTTTTTCGGTCTGGCTGGAGTCTTAATGGCATCTAGATTAAACTCAGCTCAACCGTCTCTAGGTCAAGGTTATGAGCTAGATGCTATAGCCGCAGTGGTTATCGGCGGCACCTCCCTAAGCGGTGGTGAAGGAACAATACTGGGGACCGTCATAGGTGCATTTATCATGAGTGTATTGACCAACGGGTTGCGTATACTATCGGTTCCCCAGGAATGGCAAACGGTGGTTACAGGAGTAATCGTTGTTATGGCTGTATATCTTGACATCATCCGACGCAGGTAACCATGCGTGTTTTGAAGTATTTACTCCTTAAGAGGAGTTAAATACGATTTAAAAAAAGAGGGGAGGGAGTTTTTAAGCCATTATTTAAAACAGTTATTTAAAAAAACAAAAAAATAAAAAAAGTGGGAGGAGATTTTTGTGAAAAAAGTCAAAAAGATTTTGGCAGTTGCTGTATGCTTGGTACTTGTAGTAGCCCTTTTGGCCGGGTGTGGCCAGAAGGAACAGCCAAAGCAGGAATCAAAACCTGCTGAAAATCAGCAGAGCCAGACACAACAGAGTCAATCAGGTTCATCAAGTTCTGAGAAGATTTACATTCCTCTCATTTCTAAAGGTTTCCAACACCAATTCTGGCAGGCCGTTAAACAAGGTGCCGAGAAAGCCGCTAAAGATTACAATGTTGAAATTACTTTTGAAGGTCCTGAGAATGAGTCAATGGTCGATAAGCAGGTCGAAATGCTTCAGGCCGCTCTCAACAAGAATCCTAAGGCTATCTGTCTTGCAGCATTGGACAGCAAAGCGGTCATTCCTCTGCTTGAAAAGGCAAAAGCTGCCAATATACCCGTTATCGGATTTGACTCCGGCGTAGACAGCGATATCCCCGTTACGACCGCTGCCACAGATAACGTTAAAGCTGCTGCAGCCGCCGCTGATAAAATGGCGGAGCTCATCGGTGGAAAAGGAGAGGTTGCTGTCATAGTCCATGACCAGACCAGCCGCACCGGTATCGATCGCCGTGATGGTTTTGTAAACCGCATCAAAGAAAAATATCCTGATATAAAAATCGTTGATATTCAATATGGTGGCGGCGACCAGCTGAAATCTACCGACCTTGCAAAAGCCATTATCCAGGCCCATCCAAACCTCAAAGGTTTCTTTGGCGCCAATGAAGGTTCCATTATCGGTGTATTAAACGGCGTAAAAGAAATGAACAAGGAAGGTAAGATTGTGGTAATAGGTTATGATTCCGGTAAACAGCAAATAGATGCCATAAAGAGCGGAGTAGAAGCTGGAGCTATCACCCAGGATCCCATCGGTATCGGATATAAAGCTGTAGAAGCTGCGGTAAAGGCCATAAAAGGCGAACAGTTGCCTAAAGTAATAGATACCGGGTTCCACTGGTATGACAAGACCAATATAGATTCCGATGAAATAAAGCCACTGTTGTATGAATAATTAGAAGTGATAAAATGATGGCGAGCGGATATTTTCGCGGCCGCTTCGATTAAAAGTTGAATGTGGGAGGTCTGATGTGGGGAAAGAAGGAATTTGCATCTAACAAATTCTGAAACTGATTCCACTTAAGACCTCTCTCTTGTTATCCGGTGCAATTTTTTTGTTTTAAAATAATTTTAACACTCTTACCGGTGTAACGGTTTTCTTGCTTTAGTTTTACTTAAAAGCAACTACGCTTTTTCAGGTTTTTATAAATCAGCAAGACATTTTTAAAAAGAGAGGGAGGTAAAAGTTCTATGAAAAATTATCTTCTTGGAATAGATGTCGGCACTCAAAGCTTAAGAGTCGGCATCTTTGACCTTCAAGGAAAATCCCTGGCCTTTTCCTCAAAAAGCTATGAGACCTACTATCCCCACGTGAGCTGGGCTGAACAAAATCCCATGGACTGGTGGGCATGTGCTAAAGTTTGCACCAGGGAAGTTTTAAAAAAAGCAGATATTTCTCCCGACGACATAGCAGGTATAAGTATTGATACTTTTTCATGTACCGTCCTTCCTGTCGATGAAAACGGCACACCCCTTCATAATGCCGTCATATGGATGGATATAAGGGCCGTAAAAGAGGCGGAGGAGATCACCGCTACAGGACATCCTTATTTGAAATATGCCGGAGACTGGGTCTCTCCCGAGTGGATGATTCCAAAGGCTCTATGGTTTAAACGCCACAAACCTGATATATATAAAAAGTCTGCAAAATTCATAGAATGCACCGATTGGATGACATATAAGCTTACGGGGAAGTGGACCTTAAGCCTTGATCATATTGCATCAAAGTGGAATTATGTTAAAAGTGAAGGCGGTTTTCCCCAGGATCTGATGGAAAAGGTTGGGCTAGAGGATCTCATGGAAAAATGGCCCAAAGAAATAAAGGCTCTGGGTGAATATGTGGGAGGCCTCACAAAACAGGCTGCCGAAGAGCTGGGCTTAAAAGAGGGGACTCCCGTGGCTCAGGGCGGTATAGATGCACATCTTGGCATGATAGGTCTGGGAGCGGTAGAGACCGGAGACATGGCCCTCATCATGGGAAGCTCTACATGCCATATGGCTTTATCCCCCATCCCCGTATTTGGTTCCGGTGTATGGGGCCCCTTCGATGAGGCTATAATCCCAGGAAACTGGGTGATGGAAGGTGGTCAGACCTCCACCGGTTCCATAGTGAAATGGTTCAAGGATAACTTTGCCTATAAAGAGGAAGAGGAGGCAAGACAAAAGGGGGTAAGCGTATATACTCTGCTGGATGAAAAAGCCGCTCAGATTCCTGCAGGTTCCGAAGGCCTGGTGCTTCTTGATTACTTTCAAGGAAATAGAAGTCCCCTCCGCGATCCTAAAGCCAGAGGAGCCATATGGGGACTTGGTTTGAAGCATAGAGGTGAGCATATTTTACGAGCTATCTATGAAGGCACGGCTTATGGCACAAGGTTCATACTGGAAGCTTTAAAAGAAAAGAACTTCACGGTTGAAAAGATATATGCCGGCGGCGGAGGCGCCCAGAGCAAGCTGTGGCTAAAGATACATGCAGATGTATGTCAAACACCTATAATACTCACTGAAGATACGGAGTCTATGGCTTTAGGAGCCGCCATGTGTGCCGCAGTGGGGGCAGGAATATATAAAGACTTTAAAGAAGCGGCAAAGAATATGGTAAAAGTAAAGACAAAGATAATGCCTGATCTAGCTAATAAAGACGCATATGATTTTTATTTCGATAAATATAAAAGGACCTATGAACATCTAAAGGATCTAATGCACGAGATGTATGAAAGGGCATAGTAAAAAGCCGGGTCATTTAAGTGATCCGGCTTTTTTAATAAGGTCTCACAATATCAATTTCTTTCATTGGAAAATGTTTTATATTTAATGTAATTAGAGTCGCATTTTTGTATTTTGCTGATGCTGCTATTATGGCATCGGGTATTGTCAGAGCATGACTTTTTCTGTAAAGATTTAGGTATCGCCTGCCATTTGCGCTATATAGTTGGTGACGGGAACTGATTAAATTGACATTAATAGTTTCTATCTTTCCAGAGTCCTTGAGTCTTTTTAATTGCTTCAATAGCAAATCCAGTTTTGCTGACTTTTTTATCCAATCTGTCCAGCTATATTTTTTTATTAGCGGCATGAAATGTGGTATAATATGTTGTAAACCCATGGCAATAACGTGAAAATTATGAAAAGCAATATTACTACAAAACATTCCACAAACATGGTACACAAATTGCATAAAATGTGAGAAGAGGTGAAGCCTATGAAAGACCGCCTTATCCAGCTAATAAAGTCAGAAGACAAGAAAAATCCCTACACGGATGACCAGCTGGCCGGCATATTGGGTACCCGGCGGGATGAGGTAACCATCTTGCGGGGAGAACTGGGCATCCCGGACTCCAGGGAAAGGAAAAAACCCTATCTTGTAAATGCTTTAAAGGAATTGATATCCCAGAATCCTAAAATTTCCGACAGGGAATTGACACGAGTCATCAACCAGAAAGGATTTAATGTATCCAGATTTATAATTTCCCAGTTGAGAAAAGAAATAGTGGGAAATATGTCTATGCAAAATGTATCTCGCATTGTCGCCGGTGCTGCAGATACCACAAACCATGAAAATGTTGAAAAAACAAGCGGTCATGGAAAAACCAATAACGGCATGCCATCCAGAGCTTTTGAAAGAATCATAGGATTTGACGGCAGTCTAAAGCCGCAGATTCAGCAGGCAAAGGCAGCAATTTTATATCCTCCCCATGGCCTCCATACCCTGATTCTGGGTCCTACCGGTGTCGGCAAAAGCAACCTGGCCGAAGCCATGTACAATTTTGCTCTTGAAGCAGGCAAACTTCCGCAAGGTGCTCCTTTTATTATCTTTAACTGCGCCGATTATGCCGAAAATCCCCAGCTTCTTTTGTCACAGCTTTTCGGCCATGCCAAAGGGGCATATACCGGTGCGGATACCGCTAAAGAAGGCCTTGTAGAGAAAGCCAACGGAGGTATACTTTTCTTGGATGAGGTCCACCGCCTGCCTCCCGAAGGGCAGGAACTGCTTTACTATTTGATGGATAAGGGCAAATTCCGCCGCCTTGGGGAGACGGAAACCATAAGGTCTGCCAGTGTCATGATCATTGCCGCCACTACGGAAGATATAGAATCTTCGCTTCTTCTAACTTTCCGAAGAAGAATCCCTATGATTATAGAACTTCCGCCATTATCTGCACGTCCCCTGTCGGAAAGATTCAATATAATTAAGGAATTTTTCGGCAAAGAAACCGATAGAATAGGCACTTCCATAAAAGTGACCCAGGAAGCGCTGAGGGCATTGCTGCTTTATGATTGCCCGGGAAATATCGGTCAGCTTCGAAGCGATATACAGGTAGCCTGCGCCAGGGGATTTTTAACTTATGTGGGCGGCCAGCAGCAAGTGATTGAGATAGATCTAATAGACCTGCCGATACATGCTCGAAGGGGTCTGCTCAAGATACAGAACCGAAACCCCGAAGCGGAAATTTTCCTAAAGGGCGATTTTATAGTAAGCCCTGGTCAAATGGAAACAAGAGTTATGCCAAAAGAGGATTTATATATATTGCCCCAGGAAATCTATCAATATATAGAGGAAAAATATCAGGAACTCCAGGAGCAGGGATTGAGCCAGGAAGTCATAAACAGAGTAATCGGAGGAGAACTGGAAATAAGATTCCAGCAGCTGGTCAAGCAGTTTGAGACAAACCGTCAGTTGTTGGGAAAACAGGAGCTTATAGGAATAGTAGGGAAAAAAGTTGTTGACATGGCAGAGCAGATGGTCAAGATTGCCGAGAAAAAACTTGGCAAAATGGATAATCACCTGTTTTACTGCCTGGCCATCCATTTGAGCGCAACACTGGAACGATTGCAGCATAACAAGCCTATAATAAATCCCCAGCTTGAAAAGGTTAAAAATGAATACAGGCTGGAATATAAAGTGGCAAAAGAAATGGTGGAAGCCGTTGAAAAAACGGCAGATTATAAAATGCCCGAAGATGAAATCGGATTTGTGGCCATGTATCTTCGCACCATAACCCATCCGGTTGATGTAAAGAAAGGTCGTGTGGGAGTAGTGGTCCTTACCCACGGCCATGTGGCCCAGGGTATGGCGGAGGTGGCAAACAGGCTTCTGGGCGTAAACCATGCGGTAGGAATAGAAATGTCACTGGATGAAAAGCCGGAGTCTGCCCTTCAAAAAGCCATGGAAGTAGTGAGAAAGATCGATGAGGGCAAAGGTGTGCTGCTTTTAGTAGACATGGGTTCCCTTATCACATTCGGAGAAATCATTACTCAGAAAACCGGTATACAGACCAAAACCGTAGGCCGGGTTGACACCATCATGGTCCTCGAAGCCGTGCGCAGAGCCATCCTTCCAGACACCAATCTGGACGAAATTGTGGCAAATATTGATAAAGATAAGGTGGGGCTGGGAAGGTTTATCCCCGTGGAAAACTCAGAAAATGAGGGTAAAAAAGAGCATAAAAAAGCGATAGTTACTCTGTGTATTACTGGCGAAGGAACCGCCATAAAATTGAAAAAACTTATTGAAAAAATGATTCCGGACATTTCTGAAAGCGCAGAAGTAATTCCTGTTGGTATAATTGGTGGGGAAGATATTTCAAAAAGAATAGAAAAAATAAAAACAGAAAAACAAGTGGCAGTTATCGTTGGAACTGTTGACCCGGAACAAAATGATATTCCTTTTATCTCTGTTGAAGAATTGATAAGTGGAACAGCAGTAAATAAGATCAGAAATATCCTTAAATTAAAAAATCAGATAAAAACAGGTCAGATTCAAAAACCTATGGTATTGCCGCTAGCAGAAGTTTTATTTGAGGATTTGATTCTTGTTCAACCGGATTTTACTACAAAAAATGACATTATAGATAGTCTTGCTGAACTATTGGTCAAGAAAGATTATGTTAACGATAAATATTTACTGGATGTATATAAGCGAGAAGTGATGGGCCCTACGCTTATAAAAAATCATATTGCTATACCCCATGGCAATTCGGAAAACGTTTTAAAACCTGCCATTGCTATGGCATTTTTGAAAGAACCGGTCGCATGGTCGGCAGATAAAGGGTCAGATATTGTTTTTATGCTGGCATTAAAAGAGGATTCAAAAGAAATATTGAATGAATTATTTAATGTGATAAATGATGAGGATTTCATTTATAAATTAATGAGGTTAAAGAACGGCAATGAAATCAAAAAGGCTTTATTAGAATATATTTTAAGCCGAAACTAAACCTGCCATTTATATTGGTACGATAATTGCTTGATAATTAATAGTGAAATAAAAATTATACGCCAAATCTGTATTTTTCTATATTTACTTTTACACCAATTCTCCAAGTCAAGTTCAGTGTTCAAGATAATATAGCGGAAAATTTTCCACAATTTGAAGGAGGCTGAATGATGCCAGAATTAAACTTTTTAAATCCGGAACTAATACAAATCGATGCAGAAGCTGATGATAAAGAGGGAATAATTAAGAAGCTGGCAAATTTATTAATTTCAAAAGGATATGCAAAAGAGAGTTATTTGGAAGCTATTTTAGAGAGAGAAAAAGTTTTTCCTACCGGCCTTCCAACAGAAGGCGTTGGTGTGGCTATTCCTCATGCGGACATCAAACATGTTATAAAACCCGCAATAGCGGTGGCAATACTCAAACATCCGGTGCAATTCAATGTAATGGGGAACCCTGAGGAAAAAGTAAGCGTTAAAATCATTTTTATGCTGGCTATAACAGATCCGAATATCCAATTAAAACTGCTACAGGATTTGATGGAAATATTTCAGAATAAACAGCTCTTATTAAAGCTTGCTGTTTCGAGAGATGTTGATACCGTTTTAAAGCTGATGACGTTGAAAGAAAATTATAATACCGAACAAATAGATGTGGCTGGAAACTATTAAAATATATTTGACGTTTTAGGGGGTGATGAATAAAAGATAGTATCGAGCATTTCTAGTACTTCACAAAGTATAATTTAAAAAAATAAGGAGGGTTTTCATGAGTATTAAAGCGGCGGTTGATTTTGTTTTAGGTTTAGGTCCCTCGGTCATGCTACCAATTATTTTAACGATTTTTGGTATGGTTCTGGGACAGGGATTTAAAAAATCTTTCAGAGCAGGTCTTACCATCGGTGTAGGTTTTGTAGGAATTAATCTGGTAATCGGTTTGCTTATGAACGCTTTAGGCCCCGCAGCTCAAGCTTTGGTTAAATCTCTGGGTTTAAATCTTGATGTTCTTGATGTGGGTTGGCCTATTGGCGCCGCTATTTCTTTTGGAACACCTGTTGCGCCGTTGTTGATACCAATCGTCCTCGTATTAAATGTTATACTGTTAGCTGTTAATTTTACAAAAACAATGGATGTAGATTTGTGGAATTACTGGCATTTTATATTCGCCGGATCAATTGCATACTATGCTTCCCACAACATGTTTTTTGGCATATTAGTGGGTTGTTTGACGGCAATAGTCATTTTCAAACTGGCGGACTGGACCGCACCGGTTCTGGAGCATCACTTCGGCCTGCCCGGTGTGTCATTACCTCATACTGAAACTGTAGGTTGGGCTCCGCTGATGTATGTATTGGAAAAAATAGAAAGTAAAATACCGGGATTGAATAATATTCATGCCAGCCCGGAGGATGTACAGAAGAGATTTGGTCTTTTCGGCGAACCACTTGTAATGGGTCTTATCCTTGGTTTAATTATGGGTGTATTAGGGAAATATGACCTCAAAGGTATATTGACTTTGGGTGTTCAGATGGCATCGGTGTTGGTTCTGATGCCAAAGATGGTGGCTATCTTGATGGAAGGGCTCATACCTCTGTCTGAAGGCGCCCGCGAATTTATCCAGAAGAGATTCCCGGGGAAAGAAGTATATATTGGATTGGATGCGGCCATTGTTATAGGACATCCTGCCGGTATGGCGGTTGCATTGATAATGGTTCCGATAACGATCTTCATGGCGGTCATACTGCCATATAACCGGATGCTTCCGTTTGCCGATCTTGCTGTTTTACCGTTCATAGTAATCTGGGCTACTGCCGTATCCAGAGGTAACATCGTAAAAGGTATTCTAAATTCGATCATTTGCATGGCTGTGATATTCTTCATTGCCACAAACTTTGCGGAACTTGCGACCACCATGGGCAAAGCGGTCGGTTTTCAATTCCCCGAAGGAGCCAATATGATAAGCGGTATCGATCTAGGTTCCCATGTTGTGCCGTGGATTATTATCAGAATACTGCAGCCTGACAATCCTGCAATCTTTGTTGCAGCCATAGCTTGTGCCATCGGCTACGCCGCCTTGTGGTGGTGGGTAAGAAACGACATCAAGAAACAATACGCCGAAGAAATTAATGCAAGTAAATAATAAAAACCATTAAAAATTCTTTTTGGAGGTCCTTATCATGGCTAAAAAGAGGATTTTAGTTGCATGCGGAACAGGAATCGCAACTTCGACTATGGTCGCGAAAAAAGTAGAGGAGGCATTAAAATCAAGAGGTTTTGATGTTGTCGTAGAACAGTGCAAAGCTGCTGAAGCCCCCTCAAAAGCTTCAAATTATGACCTTATAGTCAGCACGACTACTTTGCAAAATTGCGGTTCCACGCCTGTAATCAGAAGTATAGCATTTCTATCCGGTGTCGGTGTCGATAAAGATATCGAAAAAATTGTGGCGGCTTTAGGAGATAAGTGATTTTAAGAAGCAAATTCACTCTAGCGACAATAAGCTAGAGTGAATTTGCTTAGTTTCATTGTTTATGAAAAAACTCCACTGAGGAGGGTGCCTTTGAAGGTTTATAAGTATAAATACTCCTACTATCTGGTGTCACAGTTGATTCCGGCAATATTGATAATCGGCGTTTTTATATGGTCTATCTATCAGCGAATATATTTTCCGGAAAATATATTGTACAGATTACTGGTCATAGTAATGCCCGTAGTTATAATATCTACTTTCGTCAGTTTAAATACTCCTCACAAGGTGATAATAGATGGTAATATAATACATTTTTACAGTTTTGGAATGAAACATTCGTATGACCTGAAGAAGGTAAAAAAATCGATGTTAAGGAATTTATTTTTAGCGACAAATATCTGGTCAGGATAGGAGAACCCAGCGTTCTAAGCGGACGTTATTGGATAAGCAGCAACATTATTGGTCATGAAGAACTTTTAAATTTTTTCAAAGAAAAAGAAAAAAGTGTTGATATAAAAAATTATTACATTGCAAAAAAAACAAGGAACAAAAAATAAAACAACTGCAGGAGTGGTCATTATGAAAGCCAGTGTTTTTTATGATGTTGGAGATTTTCGATATGAAGAACTACCTGTTCCGAAAATAAATGATGATGAAGTTTTAATAAAAATGAGGGCATGTGGATTATGCGGAACCGATGTCCACAAGGCTGTAGCAAAAACTGTAAAAACTCCTATTGTGTTGGGTCATGAGGTTTCTGGAGATATTGTCGAAGTGGGGAAAAATGTGATTGATTTTAAGGTTGGTGATAGGATATTTGTTGCGCATCATGTTCCCTGTTTTACATGCCATTACTGCTTACATGGTCACCATACTTTATGCCGTCAATTTAAAGCGACAAATATAGATCCGGGCGGATTTTCAGAATATATTAGAATACCGGCCTTGAATGTTAAACATTCTATGCATAAAATTCCCGAGGATATGACTTATGAGGAAGCAGCAATGGCTGAACCTGTAGCGTGCTGCCTCCATGGTCAAAAGTATGTGAATATAATGCCTGAAGATACTGTATTAATCATGGGAGCAGGCCAAATCGGCATAATTCACGGTCAATTGGCAAAGGCAAAAGGAGCCGGCAAAGTATTTATAAGCGATATATCGGATTTTAGACTGCAAAAGGCTCTGGAATTTGGCATGGATTTTGCTATTAATATAACTAAAGAAGATTTGGCGGAAAAAGTAGAAGAACTTACTGGGGGATTGGGTGTAGATGTAGTTATAATAGCGGCAGGAATTTCGACTTTGCTTCCCCAGGCAATTAAAATTGCCAGGAGAGGCGGTAGTATCATAGTGTTTTCACCTTTTGACAAGAATCCTCTAGTTAATATTGATTCAAGCAGATTCTTTGAAGATGAAATATCTATTGTTGGAACATATTCATCCACACCTTTTGAGTATATTGAAGCATTGAAAATAATCCATGATAAAAAAATAAAAGCCGGAGAAATGATCACTCATACTTTTGAATTAAAAGATTTAGGAAAAGCTATTGAACTTGCATCAAATCCTAATGAGAAGTATCTGAAGGTAATGATTCAAATATAATAATAATTTAAAAGATAACTTTCTTAAAAAAGCAGCAAGGAGATATCAGGATATGAATTTTACCGGCAAAATAGCTGTGGTGACCGGAGCCAGCAGCGGCATAGGAAAAGAAGTGGCTCTTTCTCTTGCGTCAAAAGGCTGTGAAATATTTTGCATGGATATTAATAACGAAGGCCTGAGAGTTGTAGAGCAGATTAATTCAGGAGGAATTAAAGCATATTTTTACAATGTGGATTTAACAATGGAAAATGATGTAAATTCAATAATAGAAGATATATTAATTAAAAAAAAGAAAATAGATATTCTTGTACACAGTGCGGGAATTTCTACTAAGTACAGTTTAAAAGATGTAACTTTGGATATATGGAATAAAACCATAAATATAAATTTGACCAGTACCTTCCTCGTTACAAAAGCAGTAAGCAAGGCTATGATTAAACAAAACTATGGGAAAATCATAATAATTTCTTCCGGTTCCGCTATAACGGGAACCGGAGGAGGACCTCACTATGCCGCCTCCAAGGCTGGTCAAATAGGCCTTACCCGTAGTTTGGCCAACGAACTGGCTGAACATAATATAACGGTAAATGCAATTGGCCCCAGAAGTATAGATACTCCTCTGCTGGATAAGTTGTATGGTGAGGATTATAAAAAAGAGGTAATCAAAAGAATTCCACTAGGAAGATTGGGGACAGCGAAAGATGTATCAGAACTTGCATTATTCCTGGCATCAGATGCAAGCGGATTTATCACAGGTCAATTTATTCTAGTGGATGGAGGCCGAACTTTTTCAAATTAAATTCATTAAGTTTAAAAAATATAGGAGAGTGAGATGAAAATGAAATTAGCGATTGGCTGTGATGAAGCCGGATTTGACCTCAAACAGATAATAATGGAATTTTTAAGGGGAAAGGGCGTGGATTTTGATGATATGGGGTGCTATTCAAAAGATCCGGTGCTCTATCCTGATGTGGCAGAGAAAGTAGCAGTGGCAATAGCTGAAGGTAAATATGATAGAGGAATATTGATCTGCGGGACAGGCATAGGAATGGCAATTACGGCAAATAAAATTCCCGGTGTTCGCGCTGCCTGCTGTCATGATGTATATTCTGCAGAAAGAGCCAGAAAAAGCAATAATGCACAGATAATGACAATGGGCTCAAGAGTTATCGGACCTGAACTTGCCAAGTCGCTGGTAGCAATATGGCTTGAAAGTAATTTCGATGGAGGCAGGTCAATACCAAAGGTTGAAAGAATGAATGAAATAGATGCAAAGTACAGGGCAGTTAAGAAGGTGGGATAGATATGCAGAAAGTAACTGTATTGGGAGCCGGTGTGATGGGGACAGCCCTGGCAATCCATCTGGCGAAACAAAAAAATGAAGTTAAATTATGGGGTACCAGGTGGGATAACGTTACTATTGAAAATTATAAGGCTACTGGAAAATGCGAAAAATTGAATACCGACATTCCTTCCGGTGTAGAATTTTTTCTGGTAGACGAACTGGAAAAAGCGCTGCAGGACAGTAGTATTGTTATACTGGCGGTAACCTCGGATGGAATCCGGGATATTACTGAATCCATTTCACATTATATAAATAAAGATATAATAATAGCAAACATAGCTAAAGGGATTGAAGAGAAATCGTTGATGACGATGTCGGAAATCATAGAAGACAGCCTTTCCGGGCAATTGAAAAATATACCGGTAGTAAAAATTGGAGGGCCGCTAAGGGCAATAGAAGTTGCAAATGAAGTTTTCTCCGAAGCAATTTTTGCATCAAAAAATATAGAAGCCGCCAGAATCCTTCAAAGAACCTTTAAAGCGCCATATTTCAAATCGGATGTTACTACGGATATTATAGGAGTCGAAATTTGTGCCGCTCTGAAGAATTCGTATGCCATCACTATCGGCATCTGTGAAGGAATGTATGAAAATATGGATAATCCAAAGGCGGCCATGATTGCCAGAGGATGTATGGAACTTGCCGCATTGGTAAAGGCAAAGGGCGGAAACATGGAAACGACTTTGGGCCTTGCGGGCATTGGCGACCTTTATGTTACAGCCCAGGGCGGTAGAAACAGGGCCCTTGGCAAATTGCTGGGGCAGGGTAAAAGTATGAAAGACGCTCTCGAAGAAATGAAAAATCAGACCATTGAGGGGTACTCAGCGGCGAAAGTGGGTTACAAGCTGGCAAAAACTCTGGAGGAAGAGGGCAAGTTAAAATTAAGCGATATTTCTTTACTTGCTGAACTGTACAGAGTGTTGTTTGAAGATAAACCTGCCGTTGAAGCTTTAAAAGATTACTGGAGCAATTAAAAGTCCTGAGATTGGAAAAGCAAATCAGATCCCCGTTATTTCAAAAATAACGGGGATTTTTAGAGAGGGGTGGTTTAATGGCCATCAAACTTGTAACTATTGATATTGACGGAACTCTGATACGGGATGATCTTACTGTATCAAAAAAGACTGTTGAGAAAATAAAAAAAGTAATGGAAAATAATATTATGATAACTCTTTGTACAGGGCGGCCGCATGTAGCGGCAAAATATTTTGCTGAAATGCTGGGTATTAAGGGATATCAAATATCACAAAATGGTGCTTATATAAAACACAATATAAGTCAAGAAGTAATATTACATGATACTCTACCACGAGAAATTGCAGAAAATATCAATACACTTTGCAGGCAATACAGAAGATTTTCTTTATCACTATTATATGAAGATATATGTTATTATGAAAAACAAGATGAACTGGCTATGTATGTAAATTTAAATATTAATCTTGTAAAACCAATTAGAGTTAATGATATTAACGAATTGATTATTGAAGAACAAAAGGCCCCGACGAAGATATTAATTACTGGCGAGCCACAAGACCTTGATTTTTTTATGAATTGTTTAGTGGACTTATATGAAGGTCAGGTAAATATATTAAGATCGGGAGCTCACTTCTTGGATATTATTAGCATAAAAGCCTCTAAAGGCAGGGCATTGAAAATACTATCTAAACAATTGAGAATTAATCGAGAAGAAATTATGGCAATAGGGGATAATTTCAATGATATTGATATGATAGAATTTGCTGGAATAGGTGTTGCGATGGGTAATGCTCCGGAAGAAGTTAAAAATGTTGCCGATTTTGTTGCAGCGTCAAATAATGATGACGGGGTAGCCAATGCCTTGGAAAAATTTCTTTTGTAAAATAATTGGGTTATAATAAGTGAGGAACTCAACAATATAAAAGACAACTTGATTTATTAAATATTTTTATGGGGTGATATAATTTGAGTTCGCTAAAAGAAAAAAATAATGAACTTTCGACCACAGCCCGCACCATCCGGCGGCACATCGTCGAGATGACTGCCGAAGCGGGTTCCGGCCATCCGGGAGGGTCCCTCTCGTGTTCCGATATCCTGACAGCCCTGTATTTTAATGTACTCCGAGTGGACCCAAAACGTCCCGCATGGTCGGAAAGAGACCGTTTCATACTATCAAAAGGGCATGCTGCCCCTGCTCTTTATGCGGTGCTGGCAGAAAAAGGATATTTTCCCAAAGAAGAACTCATGAAACTCAGAAAGACCGGTGCCATGCTCCAGGGACATCCCGACATGAAAGGAACGCCGGGCCTTGACATGACCACCGGTTCCCTGGGCCAGGGGTTATCCGCCGCCAATGGAATGGCCCTGGCAGGGAAGCTGGACAAAAAGGACTACAGAGTATATGTACTGCTGGGAGATGGAGAAACAGAAGAAGGCCAGGTATGGGAAGCAGCCATGGCATCGGCCCACTATAAACTGGACAACCTCACGGCCTTTGTAGACCACAACGGCCTGCAGATAGACGGCCCCATCACCCAGGTCATGTCACCGGAGAAAATACAGGACAAATTCAAAGCCTTCGGCTGGCACGTAATCGACATAGACGGCCATGACTTTAATCAAATACTTGAGGCCGTAGAAGAAGCCAAAAACACCAAAGATAAGCCCACAGTAATCGTTGCCAAAACGGTAAAGGGCAAAGGCGTGCCCTTTATGGAAAACATAGTGGACTGGCACGGAAAAGCACCTTCTAAAGAGCAAGCTGAAGAAGCATTAAAAGCACTTTAGTTGTATCTTATGAATAGAAGAAAAAATAGTATGGAGGGATATCAATGCCGAAAGTTGCCACTCGTGAAGCCTACGGCCAGGCTCTGGCGGAGCTTGGCGAAGAGATAAAGGATATAGTGGTCCTGGATGCAGACCTTTCAAAATCCACCAAGACCAGCGTATTTGCCAAGAAATTTCCCGAGAGATTTTTCAACATGGGTATAGCCGAACAGAATCTAATGGGCACCGCAGCAGGTCTTGCCACCTGCGGCAAGATACCCTTTGCCAGCACATTTGCCATATTTGCCGCCGGCAGAGCCTTTGAACAGGTAAGAAACTCCATATGCTATCCGCAGTTGAACGTAAAAATAGCCGCCACCCATGCGGGCATAACCGTGGGTGAAGACGGAGCCACCCACCAATCGATAGAAGATATAGCCCTTATGAGAGCAATTCCCCACATGACAGTCATAAACCCCGCCGATGCCGAAGAAGCAAAACAGGCCGTGAGAGCCGCAGCCCTTCATAAGGGGCCAGTATACCTCAGATTTGGCCGCCATCCGGTAGAAACCATCTTTGATGAAAATTATAAATTTGAAATAGGGAAAGGAGTAATCCTGAAAGAAGGAAAAGATGTAGCTATCATCGCTACAGGAGTCATGGTAGGCGAAGCTTTAAAGGCCGCAAAAATCCTGGCCGGAGAAGGTATAAACGCCATGGTGGTGAACATATCCACCATAAAACCCATTGATAAAGAAGTAATTCTAAAAGCTGCAGGGTGCGGCGCCATAGTCACCGCCGAAGAACACAACATCATTGGAGGTCTGGGCAGCGCTGTGGCCGAAGTGCTGGCAGAAGAAAAGCCCACCCCCATAAAGAGGATAGGCATAGCCGACGAGTTCGGCCAGTCGGGAAACCCCGATGAACTCCTCAAGATATACCATCTGACTGCGGAGGATATAGCAAAAGCGGCCAAAAAAATAATAAAAATAAAAACAAGGAGCTGAAAAAATGAAAATTCTTATATTGGGTGGAACATCGAATACTAAAGCAGATAAACTTTCCAAACAATTAATCGATGGTTGCAGGAAAAAAGGAGTGGAAGTAGAAATAATAACAGCAAACATCTTTACAAGTGATTTGAAAGCAATTGAACAAAAAGAAAAACCTGATGTGATTGTGCTGGTAGGTACAAAAAAGCTGGACACGACACTTCCAGTCATCAATGGGCTTCCTCTGGTATATCCATGGATGGGGGCTGACAAAGTCATTGATGAAGTAGTAAAATATAACAAATGAACTTTTTAGGAGAGTTTTATATGATCGTCATCGGCATTGATGTCGGCACCCAGGGAATAAGGACTATAGCTGTGAATGAAAATGGGAAAAAGATTTGCATAGCCCATGAAGAGCTGCAGCCTTCCATGAGCAGTAACAGCGGATGGAAGGAGCAGAACCCCGGCGATTGGAAGAGGGTATTTAGAACTTGTTTTAAAAAGCTGGTGGAGGGAATAAAAAGCCAGGGTCATTCGTTATCCGAAGTTATGGCCATTTCCGTTGATGGGACTTCGGGTACCATTTTGCCCGTTGATAAAGAGAAAAAACCTCTCATGAATGCTATCATGTACAATGATTCCCGAGCCGGGCAAGAAACCGGTAAGATAAAGGCGATAGCTGCCGGTTTTTCGGATAAAGTGGGTTACAGCTTCAACTCGTCCTTTGCGCTGCCCAAAATACTATGGATTAAGGAAAACTTGCCGGAAGTTTACCAAAATACGTGGAAATTCATTCATCAGACCGATTTTATTATAGGGCTTTTGACAGGAATTTATGATATAACTGACCATTCTAATGCCCTGAAGACCGGATTTGACCTGGTGGACTATAAATGGCCGGAATCTATAATCGAAAAATTGGATCTTGATATGGGAAAATTTTCGCAGGTTGTCAGGCCGGGGGATAAGATTTCGAATATAAGCAGAGATTTTGCGGGAGAATCCGGGCTTTCCGCCGATACAATAGTGGTGGCCGGAATGACCGACGGGTGTGCAGGCCAGGTAGCATCTGGGGCTGTTAAGGAAGGAACATGGAATTCCATTCTGGGGACGACGCTGGTGGTAAAGGGCATTACCAAAAATTTAATCAAGGACAGGCAGGGCAGGATTTATTCCCACCTTCATCCCGAGGGCTTCTGGATGCCCGGCGGGGCCAGCAACACGGGTGGAGAGTGTTTGGAAAAGGTGTTCCCGGATATAGACTATAAGGAGTGGGATCTGAAGGCCGAGAGGTATTTTCCCACAAATCTAATAGTATACCCTCTAGTGAAGAAAGGAGAAAGATTTCCTTTCATAAGACCTGAAGCCGAAGGGTTTATCGATGGGAAACCCAAAGATGAAGTTGAACTTTATGCGGGATATATTGAAGGCGTGGGTCTTTTCGAAAGGTTATGCTACGACACGCTATCTGATTTAGGGGCAACTGTATCCGATGAAATTTATGTCACCGGTGGCGGCACAAAGAGCAGGATATGGATGAAGCTTAGAGCCAGCATTCTAAATAAAACCCTCCTGATGCCGGAAATTAGCGACCCATGTATGGGAAGTGCCGTAATGGCCGCATCTAAGACCATTTACAACAATGTGATGGAAGCAGCAGCAAATATGGTAAAGCCGGGAGAAATCATTGCTCCGGTCCCGGAATTTGTGAAAATTTATGAGCAAAAGTATGGTGACTTTAGAAACTTGATGAGGAGAAAAGGGTATATAGATTAAAAAGACTTAAAATCAAGTTGCAGGAGGTCTTTATGAGCATATTTAAAGCCTGTGATATCAGGGGAACCTATGGTAAAGATTTAACCGCAGAAGATGCCTTCAATATAGGTCGTGCTTTTGGTACAATAATTGAAGGCAGGAGTGTGGTGGTGGGAGGGGATGTAAGGCTGAGCACACCGGCTTTGAAACAGGAGCTGATAAGGGGACTTTTCCTGACCGGCTGTAAGGTTACTGATATAGGAACTTTACCTACTCCGGCATTTTATTACTCCAAGCGCCATCTCGGTACCTATGCCGGAGTCATGGTTACCGCATCCCACAATCCGGCCCGGTATAACGGTTTTAAGTTCACCTTCGGAGAATTGCCGGTGCAGGAAAAAGATATAGAGTATATTGAGAAGTTGACCAAAAGCAATGATTACAGGTCAGGGAACGGTTACATCGAAAATCATCCCATGCTTGAGGAGTACCAAAAATATATTCGCAGCCTTTTTAAACCTATCTCGGGGAAAATTAAAGTAGTTATCGATGCCGGCAACGGTGTTTGTGGTCCTGTAGCTATTAAACTCTTTGAAAGTCTTGGATATGAGGTGGTAACTCTTTTCTGCGAGCCCGACGGAAATTTCCCTAACCGTGAGCCAAACCCCGCCGTAGCGGAAAATTTGCGGCATTTACAGGAGAAAGTAATTGAAACAAATGCGGATCTTGGCATCGCATTCGATGGCGATGGAGACCGGGTGGCTTTTGTGGATGAGAAGGGGGAGATTCTTTCCAGCGAAAGAGGCATAATAATCTTTGCACGATATCTTTTTGAAAAATATGGACCCGGGAAAGTAGTGTATGATCACAAGTGCTCTACTATAGTAGAAAAAGAGATTTCTAAAGCCGGCGGTGAGGCTATTCGGGAAAAATCAGGACATGCCTTCATAAAGAGAAATTTTCTTTTGCAGGATGCCGTAATGGCCGGCGAAATCAGCGGCCACTATTTTTTTAAAGAACTGGGTGGTGATGACGGTATCTATGCGGCCCTGCTCATGGGGGAATTGCTGGATGAAAAGAAAGTAAAACTGTCGCAGCTTTCATCCCAGATACCCGATTATTATATAACCCCCGATATTCGGGTGCCCTATCCTTATGATGATAAAGAAGAACTTTTAAAAAGCGTCAAGGAAAAGTTTAAGGAATATCCCATCGATACGATGGATGGAGTGAGGGCCATTTTCCCCAACGGCTGGGGCCTCATCAGGATTTCCGTCACAGAGCCGGTGATTACTATGAGGTTTGAAGGAGACACACCGGAGAACCTTGCTGCCATAAAAGAACACTTTTTGGAGGCCGTACCCAAAATTAAAACACTCATCAAAGATTGATTTCAGGCTGTGTTCTAAGGCGCCGGAAGCAGGGTCGTACCGAAACAGTTTGCATTAAAACCGGGAAAAATTAAAATTTAGAGGAGGCAATTGCATGACAAAGTTTGAAATAAAGCAGGAAGTAGTAAAGATAGCCAAAAAAGCCGATGAGATGGAACTTTGCCGGCATAAGTCCGGGAACTTCAGCATGATAGACAGGAAAGAAGGTCTGATATACATAACTCCTTCAGGTATATCAAGAGAAGACCTCACACCTGAAAAGATAATCGTAGTGGACCTTGATGGCAATATAGTCGAAGGAACCCTTCACCCATCCATAGAAACTTCCATGCACATAACCGCATATAAAATAAAGCCAGAGGCCAGGGGCGTGGCCCATACCCATTCCAGATATTCCACCATTTTTGCCTGTATGGGAAAGGAAATCCTTCCGGTCAGTGCCGAAGCAATTTTATACGGAGGAAAACCTGTAAAGGTGGCCGAGTTTGCACCTCCCGGAAGTAAGGAACTGGCCCGGACCATAATTGAACCGATGAAGGATTCTGATGTATGTCTTTTAAAATACCATGGAGTAATTGCCGTCGGCGAAGACCTGGAAAAGGCGCTCATAAAGCTAATATATGTGGAAGAAGTGGCATTTTTGTATTATCATATGCTGACTCTGGGGCAGAAAGAATTCATGCCTTTAGAAATTTTTAATGCGATGTTAAATGGCTGATATTATATATTTTAACATGGATAGCAAAACCATGATCTTTCATTATACAACTGCCCCCATCACATCTTCTATATATTTTTTGATTATTTCAGCGGATTTTTTAAGGTCCGCTTTTTCGTTGTTGGAAAGCTGTGGAATCAGAACCCTGTCGGCTCCATGTTTGTTTACGATGCACGGGAGGCTGAGGTACACATCCCCGACTCCGTCCAGGTCCTCGACATATGTGGATACGGTGAGGATGGAGTTTTCATTCCGCAGGATGCTCTTTACGATCTTAGCAATGGCTAGGGCCACTGCATAGTTGGTGGCTCCTTTTTTTGCAATGACTTTATATGCCGAAGTCCTGACTTGTTTTTCAATTTCTTCTTTTATGTTGGTGCCGCAGTTGCCCGCATATTTAGCGCAGAATTCATCAAAATTTATTCCCATAATATTGGTAAGACTCCAGGCAGCCACCTGGGAATCGCCGTGTTCCCCCAGGATGTAACCGTGGATATTTCGCGCATCCACCCCAAGCTTTGCGGCAAGGGCTGCTCTGAACCTGGAGCTGTCGAGAACCGTTCCGGAACCGATGACCCTGTTTTTGGGAAAGCCCGACAGCCTCAAGGCGGCATAGGATAGAACATCCACCGGGTTTGTGACAATGAGCAATATACAGCTATCATTATGTCTTGTTATCCGGGGTATTATATTTTTAAATATTTCATAATTCTTACCGGCCAGATCAAGCCTTGTTTCATTTTTTCCGATGCTAGGCCCGGCGGATATTATAACGATTTCGGCACCTGCCAGGTCGCTATAATCCCCGGCATAGATTTCCACAGGATGGACAAAAGAGGTGGAATGTATCAGGTCCAATGCTTCACCTTCAGCCCTATCTTTATTGACATCGATCAATACCAGTTCCGAAGCGATCCCCTGAAGCATCAATGCATAAGCCGTGGTGGCACCCACATAACCTGCCCCCACAAGTCCGATTTTCATGTTGAATCATCCTTTCTATGTGTTTATATAGAACAACTTCAATTATAATATTCCAAAAATGAGGCGTTTTAATTAAAGATTTTTAGTAAAAATGAATGAATAACTTGACTTGTGCCGATATATAGTTTATATTTTTAATAGATTAATTTTTAACGTTCCGTGGAAGTCTTTTTTCCCTGCCTGAAGCGAGCAGAGGATGGTGGAAGCTCTGCGGCATAAAAAAGATATGGCAGCGGAATTATAATTTCCGTTCCAAAAGGCATTGGAAGATTGACAGGATGCATATTATAAACCCGGGAACGGAAAAAATGCTAAAAATGAAAAAAGAATCACTTTAAAAGCGGCAGGCAGTAAATCCCCTTAAACAATTTTTTATTTGCCTGCAACTAGGGTGGAACCGTCCGTGCAAATTGGACCCCTAGGCCGTAAATTTGGCCTGGGGGTTTTAATATGTTTCATCAAATTTTAGAAAAGACGCCGGCCGACATTCGGCCCTTCAGGCGCAATTAAAAAATAATCGGAAAGGGGAATTTTTGTGGCAGAAAATGGCGAAAAGCTCATGAACAAGATCATTTCTTTATGCAAGCGCCGGGGGTTTGTATTCCAGGGTTCCGAGATATATGGGGGTCTTGCCAATACCTGGGATTACGGCCCCCTCGGAGCAGAACTCAAGCAAAATGTGAAGCGCATGTGGTGGAAAAAGGTGGTCCATGAGAGGGAAGATGTGGTGGGTCTTGACAGCGCCATACTGATGCACCCCAGGGTATGGGAGGCTTCCGGCCATGTGGCGGGCTTCAACGATGCGCTTATAGACTGCAAGCAGTGCAAGTCCCGTTTCAGGGCCGACCACCTCATCGAGGATGCTCTGAATATGCATGTGGAAGGAAAGAGCGTCCAGGAACTGACACAGATCATACACGGCAATAAAATAAAGTGTCCGGTCTGCGGAGATGTGGCCTGGACCGATGCCCGGGTGTTCAACTTGATGTTCAAGACCCACCAGGGGGTGACGGAGGATTCCAGTTCTGTGGTGTACCTGCGCCCCGAAACCGCCCAGGGTATCTTCGTAAATTTCAAGAATGTGCTGGATACCAGCAGGGTGAAGCTGCCTTTTGGTATAGCACAGATAGGAAAGGCTTTCAGGAACGAAATAACACCGGGGAACTTTATTTTCAGGACAAGGGAATTCGAACAGATGGAACTGGAATACTTTGTAAAGCCCGGTGATGATATGAATTGGTTTGAATTCTGGCGGCAGTTCACCATGGATTTCTTTCTGGCTCTCGGGGTGAAAAAAGAAAATCTGCGCCTCCGGGACCATGCTCCCGAAGAACTTTCCCACTACTCGAAGGCTACCACCGACCTTGAATACAAGTTCCCCTTCGGGTGGGGAGAACTCTGGGGCGTGGCAAACCGCACCGATTTTGACCTGACAAAGCACATGGAGTACTCAGGGAAAACCCTCACATATTTCGACCAGGCGGAAAACCGGCAGATCACGCCGTATGTCATCGAGCCCTCATTGGGCGTAGATAGGGCCATGCTGGTGCTACTCTGCGACGCTTACAGGGAAGAAGAGGTAGAAGGGGAAACGAGAGTGGTTCTGGGCTTTCATCCCGAAATGGCTCCCATCAAATGTGCCGTCCTGCCGCTGTCAAAGAAGGAACCCCTCGAGGAACTGGCAAGAAAAATCTACCATGACCTCAAAAAATATTACCATATGGAATATGACAACACCGGCAGCATAGGCAAGCGTTATCGCCGCCAGGATGAGATTGGAACACCTTATGCCATAACGGTGGATTTCGACAGCCTGGAAGATCATAAAATCACAGTCAGGGATAGGGATACCATGCAGCAGGACAGGATAGATATTGCAAATGTAAGAGAATATTTGAGGGATAAATTGGGATTTTAGAGTTAAAGAAAAAATATTATGCAGCCCTCCGGATTTCAATAATCTAAAGCTGGAGGGCTATAACTTTTTTATGGGAAATTTAAAATTTTTTTTATTCAGAGCAGGAATTTTAAATTTAATATCGAATTATTAAAACAACAAACAATAAATTATATTTGACGCAAAAAATAATGAAAGCCCTTACAAGACTGAAAATTCCGTCCCCAATAAGCAAGAATCTTCGATTAAAATTTTTTTATTACATAAAAAATGGGAACGTTCCCACCACAGGAGGCTGTTCGAAATTATGACGATGATTATAGTTATTTGCATTTTAACAACCCTTGTATTTGCATTCATTAATGGATTTCATGACGGCTGTAATGTGATTGCAACTATAATATCGTCGCGTTCCATAGAGCCTAAAAAAGCCATTATAACAGCCGTTGCTGTCGAATTCCTGGGTCCACTTTTCATGGGGACCGCTGTGGCTCAGACTCTCGGGAACGGAGTTATTGATCAAAAGTATTTAACCGGTGTTGGGAATGCTGCATCTACATTTATGGTTATTTCAGCCCTTTTTGGCTCCATTGTATGGAATCTCATCACATGGAAATACGGTTTACCTTCGAGTTCATCCCACGCGCTCATAGGCGGATTGCTGGGAGCGGGAATTGCGGCATACGGCCCCGGATCTATTCAGTGGTTTACGGTCACCTGGAAAGTGATATTTATTTTACTCGCAACACCTTTGATAGGTTTTGCGGCGGGATATGTATTGCTTAAATTAAATAAAATGGTCTTCAAAAACTTTCCCTCAAGGATCAATGTATTTTTCAAAAAAATACAAATGCTTAGCATGATATTTCTGGCTTTGAGCCACAGCACCAGTGATTCGCAAAAATCTATGGCAATAATTACTATGTTATTGCTAATCAACGGGTTATTGCCGGAGTTTAAAGTGCCGCTGTGGGTGATGATAGTTTGCACCCTGGCATTATCTGCAGGGCTTGCCACGGGCGGGTGGTCCATAATAAAAACCGTCGGGACCAGGATTTACAAAGTTAAGCCCATACACTCTTTTAGTTCTCATATCGGCTTCAGCTGTCATAATTACCGCATCACTTCTTGGCAGCCCGGTCAGCACCACACAGATTGTTTCTTCTTCGATAATGGGGGTTGGGGCGGCGGACAATTTTAAAAATGTGAGATGGGACACCGTGAAAAGTATAATGGTTTCATGGATAATTACCATTCCTACGGCAGCCTTAGTGGCATCAGGTATTTTCCGGTTTGTTTCAATTATTGCAAAGTGGGGGTGATATTATGAACTTTTTGGCCGGTCTGTTTCCGAAGGAAAAAGATTTTTACAAGATGTTATATGATCAGTCATTAAAGACGAAAGAAGGGCTGGAGTATTTGGAAAAGTTTATGAATACCGGCGATAAGCAATACGCAACTAGAGTAAAAGAGATAGAAAAAGAAGCCGATGAACTGCGCAAAATTCTCATTGGCGAACTGGATGATACTTTTATAACGCCTTTTGACAGGGATGATTTGTTCATGCTGTCAAGGGTAATAGATGATATTCTCGACTACAGCAAAACCACTATAGATGAGATGGAAATTTACGAACTTGAACCATGCGAAGAGTTAAAACAGATAACGGCACTCCTGGTCGAATCTGCGCGGTCGATACATTGTTCTATAGAAAATTTAAAGAAAAACAAGAAAGCGGCAAACGAATATGCGCTAAAGGTGAAGAAGATAGAAAACGAAGTAGAAAATCTTTACCGGCACAACCTTGCCAGACTGGTAAAAAACAAGGATATAGGATATGTTCTGAAAATGCGGGAAATCTATCGACATTTGAGCAACCTTGCCGACAAAAGCGATACGGCGGCGGATATTATAGGCCATATCCTTGTAAAATTGAGCTGACAAAAAACGTGTTGAAATACGATATATCACAGTGGGAACGATTCCATAAAAGTGCAAAAGACAGTTCACTGCTGGCAAAATTAAAAAGGAGGGAGTATAAATAGAAAAGTAAAAGGGTGTATTTTGGCAAGATTAAAAGGGAGGTGGTGTAAATGGTAAAGTAAAAGGACGTATTTTACAAAATTACTTATGCCTTTACAATCCACTAAGTCTGTAAGGGGGTAACAAAGTGAAAAAAATTATAGGGATTTTTTTAACGGTTGTGTTGTCAATGAGTTTGATTTTAACCGGATGCGGGAAGGTGCAGGAAACTAAAGATGCGGGTCAGAAGTCGGATTCCGGAAAAACGACAGCCATAGAAAACATAGTAATTGAAGTTGAGTCTTATGGTTCTCCCGCCGATTCAACGAGATCTACCAATTTACAAGAAGCAGCGCAGGAATTAAATAAAATTCTTGAGGAAAAAGGCGATAATAGAAGAGTAGAAGTGAAAACCAATCATGTTTCATCGGGTTATGATGAGTACAACAGAAAATTCATGCTGGCCCATAAATCGGGCGGTGGCGCCGACATAAGAGCCATCAGTCATTCAGATATAGCCATGATGGCTCAGGGAGGATATATACTACAGTTGGATGACTATGTAAACAATTCAGAATGGAGTAAATATGTACAGGATATTTATCCAAATCTTTGGGACGCCTCTAAATGGATGGCAAGAATTTACGGCATACCCCAGGATACCGAAGCAAGGCCTCTGTATTTTAGGAAAGACATATTGAAGAAACTGGGTTGGTCCGATGAACAGATTTCAGCCCTTCCAGAAAAAATTAAAAACGGTGAATTTACATTGGAAGATATGACAAGACTGGCCCGCGAAGCGGTAAAAAAAGGTGCGGCGAAAATCGGCATATATCACAGGCCAAACAACGGAGCGGATTTTATCACACTGGTTTATGATTTCGGCGGTAGGCTGTTTGATGAAAATACCGGTAAATTGATTTTTGAAAGGAAACCAATAAAAGACACATTAAATTACTTTTATCAAATTGCTCAGGTGGATAAGGTAATTCCGTCAGGCATGACATCCATGGAATGGAGACAGATACACAAAGGGTGGGTAGAAGGAGAAGTACTATTCTGGTATGGCGGGACCTGGCACTGGGGCGAGTATCAGAAGGTGGAATACCACAGTAAATTGGGCAAATTGAGTGAGAATTATATGTTTCAAAATATGGGATACGCCTTGGTGCCTGCACCATCAAAAGGCGGCAAGCCGGTCACTCTCTCTCAGCCATATATGTACGTAATAAACAGAAATACGAAATATCCCGACCTGGCCTTTGCACTGATCGCAGTTGCTTCTCAGCCTAAATACAATGTTAAACATGCGGTGGAGTCAGGTCATCTTGTGATAAGTTCCGCAGCGGCGGAAGATACGGCATATAAGCAAAATAGATTTCTTCATGATGTCCAGTACATGTTGAATTATACTACGGTCCAGCCCAATCATCCGGAGTTTGGCAAATTTACGAGTGCGTTCTTTAAAGCTATCCAGGCGGTTGAAATGGGAGAATATGACCCTGAACAGGCTGTTAACTGGCTGGAAGAACAGCTCAAAAATGATGTCAAGGACATGGTATTTGTCGACTAAAGCGATTTTATGCCAGAAATGGAGGTAGGGGGTCGGGCAACCCCCTCTACCATTTAAAAAGAAAGGAGGCAGTATAAGTGCAAGAACAGGGTCTTGTCGTAGATAAGAAAAAGGCAAAGAAAAATATTACCGAAAACTATCGCTCTTTTTTAACCGCACTGCCTTTTATTGGCCCTTTTTTGCTCCTCATCATTCTGTTTTATTTTACACCGGTAATTTTAACTTTAATAATGTCTTTAACCGGCATGGATTTTACACTGGAATGGAAGTTTTCAGGGCTAGAAAATTATATTAAACTTTTTCACGACCAAAATGTAGAGCTTGTAATTATCAATACAATAAAGTATGTAGTGTTTACTCTGGTTATTAATGTGGGTTTCGGATTTCTGCTGGCCATAGCGACCGGTTATTTTATAAAAGACGAAAACGTGGGATTGTTATTTCAAACAATATGGATGCTCCCACGGATGACGCCTGCGGTAATTTACGCCCTTTTGTGGTTGTGGTTTTTGGATCCCACCGAAGTTGGGATGCTCAACATACTCTCTGGGAAATTATTCGTGCTTCCTCCGCAGAACTGGATTCTAAATCACCCCATGGGAGTGGTAATAATTGCAAACGGGATGATAGGTGCTTCCCTGGGGATGGTGGTATTTTCTGCAGCGATTAAATCAATCCCCATTGACTATTTCCAGGCAGCCAGTGTAGACGGTGCTTCTGACTGGGATATTATCAGACACGTTATAATTCCTTTTTTAAAGTGGCCCATCATGTTTATGACTATATGGCAGACCCTGTCGCTTATAACGTCTTACGAGTATATTTTGCTTTTAACTGACGGCGGGCCCCTCAATAAGAGCGAAGTCTGGTCCTTGTTTTCTTACCACAAAGCTTTCAGTAATTATGAGTTCGGCTACGGTGCAGCAATATCCGTGGTCCTGGTTATAATTGCGATAATAATTGCCCTTATAATGTTAAAACTCTTCGGTTATGAGGCGATGATGAATAGAGGCAAAATTAAAGTTTAGGAGGAATTTTTATTGAGACAGCAAATAAAAGTTTTCTTACCGAGAATATTCATTTATTTACTACTTATTTTTGTGAGCCTTCCTATAGTCATTGCTTATTTATGGCTTTTCTCAAGTTCCATTTCAAGAGAACTTACATTCGGTGTACTGCCCAGAAGTTTTACACTAGATAACTGGAGATTTCTTTGGAGTGAGATAAAAATAGGTACAAAAGTGTTTGAGAACATCTGGCCTGTCACTTTTAACAGTATTCTGCTGGCCGGGAGCATTACAGTAGCGGAAGTTATAATAAGTCTTCTGGCTGGTTTTGCTCTATCAAGGATGAATTTTTTTGGTAAAGATTACATTATGAAAACAGCCATAATACTGCACGCCTTTCCAGGTGTTGCACTTTTGATAGCGCTTTTTTATGTTTTAAATTTCATCGGACTGTTAGATAAAATCATAGGAGTGGTGATGGTAAAGGTAGCTTTGGAATTACCAATGGCAACATGGATGATAAAAGGATTTTTTGATGAGTTTCCATGGGATATTGAATGGGCTGCATATATCGATGGTTGCACCAGGTTCCAGGCATGGTACAGGATCATCCTCCCTCAGATAAAACCCGGGATTGCTGCGGTAGCAATATTTGCCTTCCTTGCGGGATGGTCTGAATTTATTTACTCCTATACATTTTTATTCAGCAGCGAAAACTATACTCTTGCGGTATTTTTAAAAAATTTGATAGGGGACTTCAGATTCCTTGATTACGGGTTGTTGGCGGCCACGGGATTATTTTATCTGATACCTGTAATTGTATTTTTCCTTATTTCACAGAAATCTCTAATGAAAATGACCTTTGGAGGTATGAAGGGATAATCCGGCAAAGGAGGTTTTAGGCAATGGAAGTAAAAATGAGAAATGTGACTAAACAGTTTGGAAATTTTATAGCTGTAGATAACTTGAATTTAAACATCCGAGATGGTGAATTTATAGCCCTGCTCGGACCGTCAGGCTGTGGCAAGACCACCACTCTTTTGATGCTGGCCGGGCTTTATAAACCCGATGCAGGAGATATAGCCTTTGACAACAGGATAATGAATAATATATTGCCCAAAGACAGGAATATAGGCATGTGTTTTCAGAGTTATGCCCTTTACCCTCACATGACTGTGGTGGAAAACATCGCTTTTCCTCTTAAGTTGAGAAGAACACCTAAAGACGAGATCGATAAAAAGGTGAAAGAGATTGCAAGTAGATTCCATCTCGACCACTTGCTCCAAAGATTTCCCGGGCAGATTTCCGGGGGCCAGCAACAAAGGGTGGCTCTGGCTAGAGCGCTTGTGAAAGAGCCGGGTATGCTATTGCTGGACGAGCCTCTTTCCAACCTGGATTCGGGTCTCAGGATATCTATGAGGGCGGAAATAAAAAAGCTCCAGAAGGAGCTGGGTATAACCACAGTGTTTGTAACTCATGACCAGACCGAAGCACTTTCCATGTGCGACAGAATAGCAGTTATGAATAAAGGCAAGTTGCAGGACTTTGGTACACCCGAAGACCTTTATATGAGGCCAAAAAATCTGTTCATCGCAGGGTTTATAGGCAATCCTCCAATGAATTTTCTTGAAGTGTCTTATATAAGGGAAAACAACAAAGTCGTATTAAAAGAGGAATATTTCGAAATATCGCTTCCTCAAAATGTGGAGCGGAATTATGTAAAAAAACAGAGTGGTGACAAAGTGATCCTCGGTATCAGGCCGGAAAATATGATTCTAGGGGATGAAGAGCCCAACACTATTAAAGGAGAAATATATGTGGTGGAACCCCTGGGTAGGGACAAACTGGTAGATATAATAATTGGAAAGAACAGGATTAAAATCATCGCTCCACAGAACTACAAGGGGAATATGGGGGATAGGGTAATCGTCCACATAGATTTGGAAAACATTCACCTTTTTGACAGCATCGATGGCAAATCAATGAGAATCACGGCTTGAAAAATTAATGAAAAAGGAGAATAAAACATGGTAAAAGGTGTGGGGATAAATGCGGATTCGTCTACAATAGATGGAAACTTAAACGTTTTGGAAGGCATGCTTGCTTTTTTTGAGCAAAAAGGTTTTGATTATGTGGAAATTCCGGTACATGGTGTTGATTGCATAGTAAACGGCGAATTGATGACACCTAGACTAGAAAAAGTAAAAAGGATACTAAAATCTTTCGGCCTAAAATACACCGTTCATGCCCCTGACAATTTGAATCTAGCGGATACGGATAATGAATCGCTTTATATGAAGGCAATGGAATCCACGATAAAATTCGCTTCGGAAATCGGGGCCGAAATTGTCGTATATCACAGCAGCTACGGCAATACAAATATGGAGTCTTTTATAAAGGCCATGACGAAAAGATATCGTACCGATAAACTTGATGAAATTAAAAAAAAATTACAACAGGAAGAAACCAAAAAATTGCAGCTATTGGCAGAATATGCGGTAAAGTGCGGTGTCTTGATAGCCGTTGAAAATCACTTTCTTGGCAATCCGGCCACTTATTCTTATGGAAATTATCCAGATACTCTTGTAGACATGATAAAAAGTGTCGGTTTCAAAAACGTAGGAATATGTTACGATTTCGGACACGGATATATAAGTTCTAAAAAATACGGTTTTGAGTTCGTTAAGGCGGTGGAAATGGTAGAGCCATATATCATACATATACATATACATGATAATTTTGGGAAAATGGATGCGAGAGAGAAAAACATTGAGAGAATCTTTACCGGTAAAGGCGATCTTCATTTGCCTGTTGGATGGGGCGACATCCCTTATGATGAAATATTTGAAATTGTTGCTAGAAGATACGAGGGCGTTCTCATGCTGGAGTTACAGCCGCGGTTTAAGGACTGCATTGAAGATGTTATTTCCGTTATGAAAGGTTACATGAAAAAGTACTTCCGGATAGAGAAAAAAATCGATTAATCGATATCTAAAGTTTTTACAGGAGGGGAATACATGCCAGAGAAATGCTACGATATTTTTATCATAGGGCACGTATCGCTGGATGAAATTATTAATAACGGCGAAGTTGAAAAAAGATTTGGAGGAGCGGTCCTCTACAGTGCTTATGCGGCGGTGGCTGGAGGATACAAAACCGGCATACTCACAAAGACTTCACCTGAAATTGACGACCTGAGCGGTTTGTTCAATCTTTTAAAAGATGACATTTATCATCTCCCGTCAAAAAAAACCACCTCCATTAGAAATAAATACTTGAGTTCTGACCTGGAAAAAAGGGCCTGTACTGCCATTAGCATAGCCGATCCGTTTAGAATTGAAGACGTACCCCATGTGAAATCCAGGCTCTATCTTTTGGCTGGATTGGTGGCAGGAGATTACGAAAGCGACATGATAACATTTCTTTCAAAGAAAGGGAAAGTTGCAGTTGACGTTCAGGGTTTTTTAAGGAAAAATGAAGGTGGTACTTTGATATTAAAAGACTGGAGAGAAAAAGACATCTATCTTCCGTATATAGATTTTTTAAAAGCCGATGCTACCGAGGCGGAAATAATGACCGGTCATAATGATAGGAGAAAAGCTGCAAAGGAGCTTCATAATCTTGGTGCAAAAGAGGTGTTGATTACGCACAATACTGAAGTAATAGTATACGACGGTGAAAGGTTTTTCAGCGAGCCATTGAAACCCAGAAAACTTTTAGGAAGAACAGGAAGGGGTGACACCTGTTTTAGCGCATATATCACGGAGCGTCTTTACAAAAAGCCTCATGATGCACTCCTATATGCAGCTGCTCTGGTTTCGCTAAAGATGGAGACCCCCGGTCCTTTTAGGGGAACAAAGACCGAAGTACTGGATTATATAAAAAAATTTTACCATTGAAAAATTCCCGGTTATAATAATGTTAGTCAAAGAATAATAAATTAAGTCGCTATTTTTATTTAACAAAGAAATTTTTTGCAAGAAGATTTTTTTGGCGGAGTGATTGATATGGACATAACAATTAAGGATATTGCAAAAGCCGCCGGGGTTTCCAAATCCACAGTTTCCAGAGTTATCTCAAACACTGGTAAATGCAGCGATGAAGCCAGAAGAAAGGTTATGGAAGCAGCAGAAAAGTTGAATTATAAAAAAAATGCCCTGGCCAGGGCTATGATTACAAAAGAAACAAAAAACCTAGGATTGATAATATATCAAAAACATAAGCCGATTCTTTCTCACCCTTTTTACGCTCCTATCATCGAGGCGATTGTAGATAGTTCTATGAAAAGGGGTTACAGTATAATAATAGCCACCGACCAGGACATAAAAGCTTCTTCGGCGGAACTGCTGCTTGAAAAAAGGGTCGACGGCATAATATTTGCAAGCTTTATAGACCATAACATTATATTAAAATATAAAAATATGGGTATACCATTAGTTTTATTGAACAACTCAGTAGATTTAAAAGATGTAAGTTTCGTTAAGGTGGACAATTATTCCGGGGCATACAAGGCCGTCGTTCATCTCATAAGCAAGAATCACAAAGATATAGGGTTCCTTTGTGGTCCGCTTCAACATCGCAGTTATATGGAAAGATACCAGGGTTACCTGGCGGCCTTAAAAGATCACGGTATACCGGTTCAGGAAAAATTTATGCGTTTCGGAGATTCCACTTTGTACGAAGGTACTAGACTCATGAACAGTATTCTAAATTCAGGGGATATCCCGACGGCGATTTTTGCCAGTAACGATATGATGGCTATCGGAGCCATTAAAGCTATAAAAAAAGCAGGTTTGAAAATCCCTGATGATGTAGCGATTGTTGGATTTGATGATATAGAGCACGACGTTTTGATTGAACCTGCATTATCCACGGTATTTGTCGACAAAAATAAAATGGGAGAGATGGCAGTGGATCTTCTGCTCAATGAAATAGTAAGAAATCCCTATTTTAAAAAGGAAAATATACTTCCCACAAAGTTAATTTTACGTGAATCCACTTGAAATTTTTTATTTTTTTATCAATTTCTACAGGAAAAGGGAATACCATATCTTTCAGTTTTCAAATTGCTCTTTTCCCTTGTTTTCACAGGAAAAAACCATTCAGGACTATAGGAGCACAAAATACAGCTTTACCATTTGTTAAAGGTGTAGCATAATAGTTTTAATTAAAGAGCAGCGGATTCCGTTGCTCTTTTTTTCTAAGTTTCTTTCCCAAAAAAAATAATAAAAATATTATATTACCTAGCAGGAATTTTCAAGTTAATGTAGAATATTAAATAACATAACAGAATGAATAAATTTTATTGTCTAACAAAGTGAAAGCCCTTACAAAAATGAAAATTCATACAATTAATTATCTGCCCCCGATTAATAAGGCATTTTCTGGAGGCTATTAAAAATTTACAAATTGTAACCGCTTACAATTGTCTTTCAAATGAAAAAATTACAATAGAATACATGAAAAATCATTTTATAACACATAAAGGAGTGCCATCAATGCCGGTAACCATATATGACATAGCTAAAGAGGCCAGGGTTTCAATAGCTACGGTATCCAGGGTTTTGAATAACAGCAGTGTTGTATCGGAAAAAACCCGGCTCAGAGTAAAAAAAGTAATGGAACAATTAAATTATACCCCCAATGTCATTGCTTCGGCCCTTACCAAAAAATCTACTCTCACTCTGGGGCTTCTCATACCCGATATTGCCAACCCGTTTTTTGCAGAGCTTGCCCGGGGAGTGGAAGACGCCAGTAGCGACTTTGGATTCAATATAATCATCTGCAACACCGATTACAGTTCAGACAAAGAAGCAACTTATATATCCCTATTAAAGCAGAAAAGCATCGACGGTTTTATTATTTCTTCGGCGTATTATAATGACCAGAATGTGGTAAAACTTCTGAAAGCCAATGTTCCACTGGTGCTTTTGGGTAGAGATATCGATGACTCCGAAGGTCTACCGGTGGATGTGGTGGGATCGGACAACGTAAAAGGCGGATATATAGCTACAAAATATTTGATTGACCTGGGACATAAGAATATCGCCTGCCTATTGGGCCCTCCCCGGATAAAAGTCAATCTTGAAAGGGAAAAGGGCTATTTAAAAGCCATGGAAGAAGCCGGGTTGAAGGTTTGTCCTGAAGCCGTGGGATATGGAGATTTTAAAATAGATTTTGGATTTAAAAAGACATTGGAAATATTAAAAGGCCCATGCAAATCTACCGCCATCTTTGCAGCCAATGATTTAACCGCTATTGGCGCAATGCGGGCTATAAAATTTTTGGGCCTGCAGGTTCCCAACGATATATCTGTAGTGGGCTATGATAACACCGTGCTGGCGGAGATGGTAGACCCGCCCCTGACCACGGTAAACCAGCAGATGAGAAAGATGGGATACATCGCCACCGAACTTTTGATAAAGAGAATCAAAGGTGAAAGGGGAGTGGGGGAAAAGATTATTCTCGATACAGAACTTGTTATCAGGAAATCTGCTGGTATATGTAATGGAAAATAGACTTAATTAAGATAAAATTAACTTTGATTACTTGTTGATTCTTTAAAGGGGGGGTGGTATTGGGAGAAAGATGTCATCTTAACTTTTCCAGATTTCATGGCAAAAATAAAAATTCTAGGGAGGTATTGTGGTGAAAGCAAAGTGGTTTAAAGTGTTGAGTTTTACAGTGGTGTTTTTGTTAGTAGTGTCACTGTTAGCAGGATGTGGTGGGCAGAAAGCTTCTCAGCCGAGCGACAACCAACAAAATCAGCAGCAATCCTCCGGAGAACAAAAATCTGTAAAAATAGCGGTGATAGTAAAAGCCTTGAACAGCGATTACTGGAAGATTGTTGAAGCTGGTGCCAAAGCTGCAGGAAAGGATTTAGGAGTCGATGTGGAAGTCCTTGGTCCCTCAGCCGAAACGGCAGTTTCTGAACAGGTTTCAATGATCGAAGACCAAATCACCAAAAAGGTTTCAGCCCTGGCAGTAGCTCCATCCCAACCGGCATCGGCTATTCCCGCTTTCGACCAGGCGAAAGCCGCAAAGATCCCTGTAGTATTAATCGATACAGATGCCCAGTGGCCTGACAAGGTCAGTTTTGTGGGGACCGGAAACTATAACGGTGGGAAACTCGCCGGTGAATTCCTAGCCGAAAAATTGGGAAAAGGCGGTAAAGTGGTAATTTTGAGAGGCGCCATGGGAGATCCTACCCATGATGAAAGGGCCAATGGCGCCATCGAAGTGATGAAGGCCAAAGGTCTTGAAATAGTAGATATTCAGCCTGCCAACAGCGAGAGAGGCCTTGGCATGACTGTTATGGAAAACATATTACAGGCTCATCCGGATATCCAGGGAATGTTTGCTACCAATGATGAGATGGCATTGGGAGCCTTAAGAGCCATACAAGCTGCTAAAAAGCAAATTATAACTGTAGGATTTGACGGTTCCCCTGATGCATTAAAATCCATAGCTGCCGGTGAACTCACAGCATCCATTGCTCAGAGCCCATATAACATCGGATATAAAGGTGTTGAAGCTGCCGTTAAAGCAGCAAAAGGTGAACAGGTGGATAAGAGAATAGATACTGGAACCAGTGTGATTTCAAAAGACAATGTAGCTGAAGAACAAAAGAAATTAAACGAAATTCTTGGCAAATAGCAAAACTCCTCCCTTGACAGGGCCCCACGAGGGGCCCGTTAAGGGAATATTGGAGGTGGAAAGATGGAGCAGCCATATCTTATAATGAGGGGGATCTCAAAAAGATTTCCAGGAGTTAAGGCTCTGGATTCAGTAGATTTCGAAGTCAAAAAGGGCGAAGTTCACGGCTTGGTAGGAGAAAATGGTGCGGGTAAATCTACTTTAATAAAAATTTTGACCGGAGCCTATCAAAAAGATAAAGGTGAAATTCTGATAAATGGTACCCGGGTAGATATTATGAATCCACAGCATTCCATGAAGCTAGGAATTGCCGCCATATATCAGGAATTGAACTTGAGTCCTTATCTTTCGGCGGCGGAAAACATATTCCTTGGCAGGGAATTCAAAAGAACCGGAGTTGTCAATATAATTGACTGGAAAAAAACGAGGCAAAAAGCAAGAGAACTTCTGTTAGAGCTGGGTCAGGATATAAATATAAGTATTCCTGTTAAAGATCTCGGAATAGGCCAGCAGCAGATGGTGGAAATTGCGAAGGCTATCTCCACCAACGCAAACATAATTATTATGGATGAGCCCACTTCCAGTTTGAGCCTTCATGAGACCGAAGAATTGATGAAGGCCATAAAAAAGCTTAAAGACAAAGGCATATCGGTTATTTTTATATCCCACCGGCTGGATGAGGTATTTGAAATCTGCGACAGAATAACCGTGATGCGGGATGGCAAAAAAATAATCACGATAAAATCATCCGAAACCAGTAAAGAAGAGCTTATAAGGTACATGGTGGGTAGGACCCTTGATCAGCAGTATCCTAAGGTTACTATCCCTCGCGGGGAAGAAGCTTTAAGAGTAGAACATTTGAGCAGAAAAGGTGTATTTAAAAATATAAGCTTTTCAGCATATAGCGGTGAAATACTCGGTATAGCCGGCCTTGTGGGAGCGGGACGGACCGAAATAGTGAGGAGTATCTTCGGTGCAGACCCCAGGGATGAAGGAGAGATTTATGTTTTCGGTAAAAAATGTGATATAAAATCTCCTCTTGATGCCATGAATGCAGGAATAGCTCTGCTCACTGAAGATCGTAAGGGTCAGGGGCTATTTTTGGATAATGATATAGTAAACAATATAACGGTTTGTTCTCTGCAGAGGTTCAAGGGATCATTGCTCTTAAAGACTAAAGATTTATTTGAAACATCCCGGGAGTTGTGTCACATGTTAAATGTGAAAACACCGTCCTTGCAGAAAATAGTCAGGGAGCTAAGCGGTGGAAATCAGCAAAAAGTAGTTATCGCAAAATGGCTCTGCTATAACGCAAGGATATTCATTTTTGATGAACCTACCCGGGGCATCGATGTGGGAGCTAAAGTCGAAGTCTATAATATAATGAATCAATTAGTTTCCCAGGGAGCCTGCGTTATTATGATATCCTCGGAACTTCCCGAAATTCTGGGTATGAGCGACAGAATCATAGTCGTACATGAAGGTAAAATAACGGGAGAGTTCACCATAGATGAGGCCAATCAGGAAGCAATCATGAAGGCCGCAACGGGAGGCGTATAAAATGGGTGTTGAAATCAAAGTGAAAAAAGCCGGTCCTGTAAAGACGGAGAGAAATATAAATCTAAAAAAAATAATCTCTACTGCAGGTCCTTTATTTGGCTTGATAATCCTTTGCATTGTACTGGCAATTATGTCTCCATATTTTCTGGAGATGACAAATTTAATGAATATAGCACGCCAGTCTGCCATAAATAGCCTCATAGCAGTGGGCATGCTGCTGGCCATCTTGACCGCCGGCATTGACCTCTCCGTAGGTTCCATTCTTGCTCTTTCTACGGTTATAATGGGTCTTCTGGTCATCAACATGGGATTGAATCCTTTTCTGGGCATCATTGTATGTCTGGCCATCGGGGCACTGCTTGGTTTTTTCAATGGAATAATGCTAACAAAGCTTCATTTGCCCCACCCTTTTATTTCAACACTGGGCATGATGAACATTGCAAGAGGCTTATCATTGATTGTAACCAAGGCTTCGCCGGTTTCGGGATTTCCGCCTTCCATTCAATATCTTGGTGCAGCGTTCATAGGGCCGGTACCGGTGAGCTTTATTCTGGTGATAATCATATATGTCATATACCACTTTTTCCTTACCAAGACTCCTACAGGGCGCTATATTTATGCCGTCGGCGGTAATCCCGAAGCAGCGCGCCTGTCAGGTATCAATGTGGAGAAGGTTCTGGTTATAGTGTATACCCTCAGCGGTTTGATGGCAGCTATGGGCGGCCTGGTGCTGGCAGGCAGGGTCAATGCGGCCTATCCTCTTGCGGGCCTGGGATATGAACTGGATGCCATTGCGGCGGTCATTATAGGCGGAGCAAGTTTCATGGGAGGCGTTGGAACAGTTTGGGGCACACTGATAGGTGCCATGATTATGGCGGTCTTAAGAAACGGCTTAAACCTTTTAGGGGTTACTGCAGAGTGGCAGACAGTAGCCATAGGCACCGTTATTATCGCTGCTGTTTATATTGATGTTGTGAGGAGAAGAGCTCAGGCCAAAAGTCAGGTTACAGAATGAAGGTTGTTTTTAATTCAATATAATCTATAAAATGAAAGGGGTTTTTATTATGTCAAAAATGAAAGCGGTTACACTTGTGGCCGACTGGGATCCAAGACCAGGGTTTAAGTTGGGAGCCAAGGATATCGAAGGAAAGCAAACTTATCTCGGCAGCAAAGTCTGGAGAAATCCTAAGCTGGAAATCAGGGAATATGATATTCCAAAGCCGGGCAAAGGTGAAGTATTGATTGAGGTAAAGGCCTGTGGCATCTGTGGCAGCGATGTCCACATGGCTCAGCCCGATGATGACGGTTACATCTTTTATCCCGGACTTACCGGTTTCCCATGCATCCTGGGGCATGAGCTTTCCGGAGTGGTGGTAGAAGCCGGGCCCGGCGCCATAGACAAAAGAACCAACAAACCTTACAAAGGCGGGGAAGCGGTGACCGCCGAAGAGATGCTGTGGTGCGGGGAGTGCCAGCCCTGTGCCGACGGATGGCCCAACCACTGCGAAAGATTAAATGAGATAGGATTTAATGTCAACGGCGCCTTTGCAAAATATATTGTGTTGCCGGCAAAATATCTGTGGAGCCTGGATCCTTTAAAAGAGCGGTATAAAGGCGATGACCTGTTCCTGGCGGGGAGTCTTGTAGAACCCACATCTGTCGCATATAATGCCGTCATCGAAAGAGGAGGCGGCATAAGGCCCGGCGACAACGTAGTAATTTGCGGCGGCGGACCCATTGGCCTTGCGGCATGCGCTATTTTGAAAAGACATGGAGCTGCGAGAGTTATACTCTCCGAACCTTCAGCAACAAGAGCGGAATTGGGTAGGAAAATGGGAGCCGATTATGTCATAGACCCAACAAAAGTGGATTTTGCCGAGGAAGTGCTACGGCTCACCGATGGTTATGGCGCCAGCTTGTACCTTGAAGCCACAGGTTTGCCCACGGTGGTATATCCCGGCATAGAAAAGGCTATATGGGAAGGCAGGACCCTGAACTCCACAGTGGTGGTCGTAGCCCGGGCCGATGCCAAAATGCCGGTAACGGGAGAAGTGCTGCAGGTAAGGCGTGCCAGAATCATCGGCGCCCAGGGGCATTCCGGACACGGCACATTCCCCAGGGTGATCGAGTGCATGGCTACCGGTATGGATATGACCCCACTTATCACAAAGAAGATAAAACTGGAAGAAGTTCCGGAAAATATAATTATGCTCAGGACCGACAGGAAAGAGTGCAAGATAACCTGTGTGATGGACTGATTCGGTGTAATATTAACAAACAACTACAAAACTTGAGAGGAGATTTACCATGGAAAGACCAAAGGACAAGAAATGGATTTTGACAGATTATCCTGCCATAAAATTTGAAGACAATACGGTGGGAAGGTTGAAGAAGCAAATTTGGGATGCTTCCGAAGAAGAAATCGACGCTATTTTGAAAGAATATGAAATTCCATCCGAGTCCGAATTGGGAAAACCGGGAACATATATTCAGAACACCCCCAGGGTTAAAGTAATAGAAAAGCGAAGAAAAAACGACATAGTATTTGTGCCCATCGGATGCACCGAAAATCACGGTTTGCATGCCAACAGCGGGCTTGACACATTTATGGTTACACAAATATTGGAAGGTGTGCGCCGTTACACCGCAAAACAGGGAAGGGAAGTAAACCTTGCCTTCCCGCCGCTGAACTACGGCGGACATCCCTATCACCACCTGGGGATGCCCGGCACGGTGATAATGCCGAAAGAAGTGGTGGAAGAGACCATTATCTATACAATGCTGGGACTCTGGAATGACGGTTTCAGGAAGATAATTCTGGTAAACAACCACGGGCATCTGTGGATGCTTGAGTCGGCCATTCAGGAATTCATGAAGAGATTCCAGCTTCCCGGAATCTTCCAGGTGCTTGACTGGCACAGGGCAGTAAGAGAATTCTTCTATCCGACCGACAGGGAAGACAGCCTAGAAACCCACTTCGTCCATGCTGATGAAAGCGAAACATCCGTAGGATTACTGCTGTTTCCCGGCATGATTGATATGAGCGTTGTCCAGGACGCTCAGGGAGAAAGCTTCCTGCCCGAAGGCCATTTCGACACCTCCGTAGACCCCTTCGGAAGACCTCACCGTTGGTCCGAGGGTGAAGGCCATGCTGCAATAGAGCGGGCTGCCACACCGCAGGGAGTTGTAGGCAAACCGAGCATCGCTACAGTGAAAAAGGCCAAACGACCCATCGCCGCTATATTGAAATATTTAACGCTGCTGAATGATCAGATTCTGGAAGCCTTCCCGCCGGGGACCGTGCCGCCGGTGGAAAAAGTCACACTGAGGACCGAGGAGGAAATGAAACCCTTCCTGAAAGAACCTTTCAGTGAGGGATGGAAATCGGTATATGAACTGCCTATGATTGGAGTATTTCATAAATTATAAGTGATAGCTTTGAAAAAAATTAGCTTAGGGAGGGGAGCGGTATAACATGGATAGAAAAATAAAGATAGGCATCATAGGTGCCGGAAGAATAGGAAAAATGCATGCCGAAAACATAAGGGCAAATTTCAGCAATGTAGAAATAAAATCCGTTGCCGATTTATTTGCAGACAAGATAAAAGATTGGGCCAACAGTATAGGCATTAATAATATATTTGTAGATCCTGCAATGATTTTAGAGGATGAAGAAATCGATGCAGTCCTTATATGTTCTTCAACGGATACCCATTCTCGTCTGATTATGGATTCCGCCAGGGCTGGAAAGCATATTTTTTGCGAAAAGCCCATAGACTTTAACCTCGAAAGAATACACCAGGCCCTTGATTCTGTAGAAAAGGCCGGTGTCAAGTTGCAGATAGGATTTCAGAGGAGGTTTGATCCAAGTTTTAGAAAAGCCTTTGAGATGATAAGGCAAGGCAAGATCGGAGATCCTCATATTCTCAAGATAACATCCAGGGATCCACAACCTCCTCCCATCGATTATATCAAGGTTTCAGGTGGAATCTTTCTGGATATGACCATTCATGACTTTGACATGGCAAGATACCTTTCTGGAAGTGAAGTGACTGAAGTTTATGCATCGGGAGCGGTGCTCGTGGACCCCGCCATTGGAAATGCTGGCGATATCGATACGGCTGTGGTAACATTGAAATTTGAAAATGGAGCTATCGGAGTAATTGACAACAGCCGCAGGTCTACCTATGGATATGACCAGAGGGTGGAAGTGTTCGGCTCCAAAGGATGCGTGTCGGTTTCCAACGATATTCTGACAAATACGGTGCTGAGCGATGAAAATGGGATTACATCAGACAAACCAAAATATTTTTTCATTGAAAGATATAAAGATGCTTATATTGAAGAAATAAAAGCATTTTTTGACAGTATATTAAATGATAAACAGCCTCCGGTTACAGGCATAGATGGGCTGGAGCCGGTAATCATAGGCCTTGCTGCCAAAAAATCCCTGGTAGAAGGCAAACCGGTGAAGATACAAAGATAACATGTCAACAATCTGTGGAGGTCATCAAATGAAATTAAGTGTCACAATGGCTCTAACGGCAGATGAAATGACTCCCATTGTTTTGAGGGGAGATTATATAGAAAACATTAAAAAAGCTTCTGCTATGGGCTATGATTCTGTGGAGATCCATGTCAACGATCCTAAGACTTTGGATGTGGAACAAATTTTAAAGGCATGCAGGGAATACAATATCGATGTTTCAACTCTTGGTACAGGCATGGGATATGTAATAGACAGATTAAGTTTTACCAGCCCCGATGAAGATATCAGGGAAAAAGCCGTAGAGCGGATCCTTGACCATATTGATGTGGCGGAAAAAATGGGAGCTAAGGTTATAATAGGTTCAATGAAAGGGACCATTCCTGACAGAAGCGAATGTAAAAAGTATCAAGAATATGCCATAGAATGTACAAAAAAATGCCTTGAAAAAGCCGAGGCAAAAAAGGTTACTCTTTTGATGGAAGCCATAAACCGGTATGAAACCAATTTTATAAACACAGCAGAAGAAGGGCTGGAATTTGTTTCAAAATTAAATTCGGAATACATCAAAATTCACTTGGATACTTTTCACATGAATATAGAAGAAGATGACATGACAAAAAGTATAATTATGGCGGGAAAACACCTGGGTCATATGCACTTTGCCGACAGTAACCGCTGGTATCCCGGAAAAGGCCACATAAATTTCGAGGAAATAATTACAGCATTAAAGGAAATAGATTACAATGGAGCCATAGCTTTTGAATGCCTACCGCTGCCGAATCCGGAGGAGGTAGCTATAAAGGCTATAGATAATTTAAAAAAATTATATACCGGCCGTATAGACCAATAAAAAACTAATAATGAATATAGTACAAAAAACTGCCCATCCTAAATTTTAAGGAGTGGGCAGTTTATGTATTATTTCCGATATGATGGAAGCATACTTGATTTTACAAAGGGGCCGTTGACCGACAGGATTTTAAGAATGGCCGATAACTGTTTTGTCCGTGAGCGGAAAGACAGGGTTACTCTTTTCAAACTCAAACTTTCCATGGTATGTCCCGGAAGTTTTGTGGAAAAAAGGCCTATGGATTTTTACATGATAATGAACAGGAAAAAATCCACCCTGACATGCGATAGGTGCAATTTTGCTCTGCTAGGGGGTGGCAAGCTCTGCACCGTAAATTCTTTTTTGCTGCCGCGACTTTTTCATCATAAGAAGGCTAATTTTGAGTCTATAATGGCTCTTTTAAAAGCTAATGGCTATCTGCAGCTCCCGGTGCCGGATCCGCTTACCTGGAGCTATATGACTTTTCGTTATTGATCTATTTTACTTTCTCAATATGTTTACTTAACTTTATTATTCGTGTATCGTTAATATGCCGTCTTTACAGTTAGATCGTTCACATCGATCTGCAATTTATCTATTTTCTCTTCAATGTTATCAAGCTTTTCATGAATGACCTGCCTATCATCAAACAGTGCCCTGATTTTATCTGTAATCTTTTCATCGATGTTTATTTCCACTTTTGAAAGTTCGTTTTCAACACTGGATAGTCTTGAATCCACTTTAGTAAGACCATTTTCAACATTGGATAATCTTGACTCTACCGAGTCAAATCTTTTACTGAAATCTACATACATCTTTTCCATCAGCTCATACATTTTATCTTCTAAACTATCTGCCATTAGCAATACCCCCTTAATTTCCTTTATTATTATTTTAACATAACTCAACTTATGTTAAAATCTTCATTTTAAAAAATCAAAAAAGTTTTAGGGGTTTCAATGCATCCTGTATCTCATCCTTTATTTTCTCCAACCCTTCTTGAGTTCTGGCCTCGCATCGCACTATGAGCTCCGGCCCTGTATTGGAACTGCGGACAAGACCCCAGCCTTCGGGGAAGAGTACCCGGGCTCCGTCCACTTCGATCATGGGATATTTATCCCTGAAATACTCCTTTACTTCTTCAACCTTCTTGAATTTTTCCTCATCGGGGCAGTGCACCCGAAGTTCCGGCGTCGAGTAATAGCGGGGCACATCGGATAAAAGCTCTGAGAGCTTGCGGGAGGTTTTTGACAGGATCCTGAGCAACCTTGCGGCAGCATACAGCGCGTCATCATAGCCGTAATACTCATCCGCAAAGAACATATGGCCCGACATCTCACCGGTAAACACTGCACCGATTTGCCTCATCTTGGCCTTTATGAGGGAATGGCCGGTCTTATAGAACATTGGCTTTCCGCCCAGCTTTTGTATCTCTTCCGGAAGGGCCTGGGAGCACTTTACTTCCACGATGGCGGTGGCGCCGGGATGCCTCGGCATGATCTCACGCCAGAAGAGTATCATCAGCATGTCGCCGAATATGACGTTTCCGCTGTCATCCACCACGCCTATGCGATCACCGTCACCGTCAAAACCTATGCCAAGGTCCAGCTTTTCTTTCAATACCAGGTCTCTCAAATCCTTGAGATTCTCAGGCTTTACCGGGTCGGGAAAATGATGGGGAAAGCCCGGGTCGGAATCGCAGTATATGGGATAGACATCAACACCCAGACGTTTGAACAGTTTTTCAGCGAAAAAGGATGCGGTGCCGTTTCCGCAGTCCACACCTACCCGCAGTTTTCTATCAAGATGTATCTTTTCGCAAATCATATTTATGTAATCTTCGGTGGGGTCCAAATATGATAAATTCCCGTTTCCCGTGACAAACTCGCCCTTTTCCATCATCCTGCGAAGTTCCTGGATCTCTTCGCCGTATATGGTACCTGGACCGAAGCCTACCTTGAAACCGTTGAACTCCCCCGGATTGTGGCTGGCAGTGACCATGATGCCGGGATTTATATCATAGCGGATCCGGGAGTAATAAAAAATGGGAGTGATGACGGTGCCGATGTCAACCACATCGCAGCCGGTGGATAAAAGGCCGTCTATGACAGATTTTTTTAAAGAAGGAGAAGAGGAGCGGTTATCGCTGCCTACCAAGACCTTTTTTTCGCCGTTTTTGACGGCAAAAGTTCCAAATGCCTTGCCCAGGATGTTAGCCAATTCTTCATCCAAATCCTGCCCTACAATGCCTCTTATGTCATACTGTCTGAAGATATTGGGATTTATTTTCACAAAGACACCTCCGCAAATTTTATCTTGCAGCATCCATAATTCTATTATTACTAAATATTATTTCCATATATACATAATAATTGATAAGAGAATTTCTGCAAAAATTAAAATTATGACCATCCATTCCAGACGGGTGCCCCTCTTGGCATGCGCAAGGCTGGTAAAGACATCGGTAATATCCAGAAGCGTTTCTGTCTTGTGACGGATCTTCTCATACCGGTCCCTTAGTTCAAACAACTTTTCCAGTTCATTATATAGATTCTGGCTTTCTTCATTTACCCATGTTATATCGGGTTTATCCAGAAGCATGACATATGAAATGGTATTATATTTGAAACCGAGGATTTTGCCCGATACTCTGGCAAGCCTTTCATCGGAGATGTTTAAATGTCCTTTTTCAAGGAAGTGTATCATGTCTTCAATGTCATCCAGTAATATGTTGATGCCGACTTCGATCCTGTCAAGGGCAGTAGACTTTGCCAGCACAACTGCTATGATTTCAAAATAAAAGTCTTTTAGCTCTGGTATCGACATATAATCATAGCTTACCGTGACGTCTTCATCAGGGTCTAAGATCAGGCTGTAATCATCGAAGTAGTCAATGGAAGCATTGAACAGCTCTTTTTCGATATTTTTAAGATAATCTACAAGATCCACCATTTCATGATGCTCAAAATTCAGAAAAACTATTGACCCAAAGGAAAAGATATAAGCCGATTTATTTTCCGGCAATTTCAGGATGCCCTTCAACTGATTTGAAGATAAAAAGAGAGGTTCATCCCATTGAAATTTTTTTTCAAAACCAAAGTGTTTTGCCAGTTGATTTAAATTGATTTCGTTACAAAGAGAAGCCGCCTTAAATTTTATGGGATCCAAAGCAATCAATCCTCCAATATGAAAATTATACCACAATTATGTCCTGTTCCTCAAGCAAAGCCTTTTTAATTCATTAAACCTATAAACTGTGAACCACTGATTTCATTAAATGAATTGACACATTAAGGTATTTAATGTATAATGAACCAAAAGTAATATTATTTACCAGGGGTGCTGCTTTAAGCGGCTGAGACGGGAGATTCCCGAACCCTTTGAACCTGTTTGGATAATGCCAGCGGAGGGAAGGTAATCATAATATAAGTCTATATACCGCATCCCTACGGATGCGGATTTTATTTTTGGAGGGATGAAAATGACACAGTTAGAGGCAGCTAAAAAAGGGATTATTACAGATGAAATGAAAGAAGTAGCAAGGCATGAATGTGTAAGTCCGGAACAAATAAGGGAGGGTATAGCTTCAGGCAAAATAGTTATTCCCTTTAACCCCAACCACAAGGGATTAAAACCTTGCGGCATTGGAAAAGGACTTTCGACCAAGGTCAATGCCAATATCGGGACATCAGACAAGTATCCCGATCTTTCACCGGAGCTTGCCAAGGCGAAAACGGCCATGGAAGCCGGAGCCGATGCCATTATGGATCTTTCTACCGGAGGGAATATTAAATCCATCCGCAAGACCATAATTTCCGAAATCAACGTGCCTTTAGGCACGGTTCCCATCTATGAGGCGGGAGTTATGGCCCAGAACAAAAACGGCAGCGTAATAGAATTTACCGTAGATGAGCTTTTTGAAATCATAGAGGAGCAGGCAGAGCAGGGAGTGGATTTTATCACCGTTCACTGCGGCCTGACACTGGAAGGTGTTGAAAGACTCCGGTGTGAAGGCCGCATAACCGACATCGTAAGCAGGGGCGGGGCATTTATCACCGGCTGGATGATCAAAAACGAAAAGCAAAATCCTTTATATGAACATTTCGACAGGCTGCTTAAAATAGCAAAAAAATATGATGTAACCTTAAGTTTAGGAGATGGCTTAAGGCCTGGCTGCATCGCCGACGCCACAGACCGGGCTCAAATCCAGGAACTGATAACACTGGGCGAGTTGGTCCAGGAATCCTGGAAGCAGGGAGTACAGGTGATGGTCGAAGGCCCCGGCCACGTACCGCTGGATCAGATCCAGGCCAATGTCCAGCTTCAAAAAAGGATATGCCATGAAGCGCCCTTCTACGTGCTAGGGCCCCTTGTAACCGATATAGCCGCAGGCTATGACCACATAGCCGGCGCTATTGGCGGAGCTATCGCTGCTGCGGCCGGGGCTGACTTTTTATGCTATGTGACCCCTGCGGAGCACCTGGGCCTTCCAACCCAGGAGGATGTAAGAGAAGGAGTTATTGCATCGAAAATCGCCGCCCATGCAGCCGACATAGTTAAAGGAATTCCGGGAGCAAGGGAACGGGATTTAAAAATGGCCAGAGCCCGGAAAAACCTGGATTGGGAGGCACAGTTAAGTTTTGCCATAGATCCGGAAAGAGCCAGAAGTTACAGGGATTTAAAAAATCCATCGGATGTAAAGACATGTACCATGTGCGGTAAATTCTGCGCCATGGACATAGTTGCAAAATACCTGGGAAAAAGCAGGAGTGACTGTTAGGAGGAATGGTATCAAGTAAAAGCATAATCGATGCAGTAGCTTCTTCTTTAAAAAATGGAATGAAAATTTTAGAGAGGTGATAATTAAATGCTTGACAGTGTAATTAAGGTTCTGAATGATGTAAGAAAAAAAACACCGTTGATTCATGCGATCACCAACAATGTTGTTATCAATGATAATGCCAATGCTCTGTTAAGTTTCGGCGCATCGCCGGCTATGGTCGTATCTCCTGATGAAGCATACGATTTCACCGCAATTTCAAAAGCGCTTTATATAAATATCGGCACGATAAATGATGAAATAAGGCATACCATTATTAATTCCACGTTGTCAGCGAAAGAGCACAAAGTGCCTGTTGTCGTTGACCCGGTTGGATGTGCGGCAATTAAAAGCAGAGTGGATTTTGTAAAAATGCTTTTAAAAATAGGTAATATAGACATAATCAAGGGCAACGTCGGTGAAATTAAAGTATTATTAGGAGTAGAGACAAAAGTGAGAGGAGTCGATTCCCTGGACGATGGCAATGATGCACCAGATGTCTGCTATGAACTGGCAAATTCAATAAATACAACGATTGTCGCTACAGGTAAGTTCGATTATATCAGCGATAGCAGGCGGAAGATCATAGTCAAAAACGGCACAGAAATGTTTACAAAAATAACAGGTGCAGGTTGCACCCTTGGAGCCATCATGGCAGCCACCAGGGCAGTATGCGATGACAGTGTACTGGCAGCACTGACCGCACTTTTGGCAGTAAATATAGCCGGGGAACTTGCAGCGGAAGAAAGCACTCTTCCCGGAACATTTAGAACTAAATTTTACGATTATTTATATATTTTAAATGGGGATTTGATTAAAGAAAGGGCAAAATTTGAAGAAATCGGAGGTAAGATTAGTGAAACATTTTGATCAAGAAAATAAAAAATATACCTATATATAAAATGAGCAGGGTGAGATTCTATGAAAGCTGTTATTTTTGCCGGTGGTACTGTAGATGATTACCGGTTGCAAAAAAAGTATGTAGTTGGAGCGGATATTATAATCTGTGCCGACAGCGGAGTGCGCCACGCCTTTATGATGGGTATAACTCCTGATCTTGTAGTGGGGGACATGGATTCGGTGGTGCCGGAAGACTTGAACAGAATAAAGGAACTAGGAATAGAACAGGAGACATTTGCTGCCGAAAAAGATTTTACAGATACGGAACTGGCCCTGGAAAAAGCTTATCAAAGGGGAGCCACAGAGGCCGTCATTCTGGGTGGAATTGGGGACAGGCCCGATCACAGCCTTGCGAATATATTGTTGATGGTAAATTTCAAGAAAAGGGGCCTGGAAATAAGGCTGGCGGGAGAAAACTGGGAGATGTTCCTGATAGAAGGGCAGGTACAAATATCCGGCAAAAAAGGAGACCTGCTTTCGTTGATTCCTTTGAGCAGGGAAGTGTCGGGCATTGAAACCCGGGGGCTCTATTACCCCCTGAAAAACGAAACAATCCCTATGGGAACATCCCGGGGGATCAGCAATGTGTTTCTTGGGGACGAGGTAATGGTAAGGACGAAAAAAGGCTTGCTGCTGGCAGTGAAACTTGCAAGAACATAGGGTCTTACCACGCCCGGAGCCTGTTGCCTGCACTGTAAGAAAAACTGCCTGCGGTATATACTTCCCACCGGTCTGTAGAAATAAAAATTCCAGTTTCCCGACCCCCGGCTATCTCAGGGTAGGTACCGCCCGTAGAAGCGATGACGGAGCCTCCTGTGGCTGCGGAAAGTTTTATGGAGAAATTGCCTGCAAGGTCACATCCAAATAACAATATTTGGGAACCCCCAGCAAATAGAATATCCCCTTTTTGAATCCGAGCGGCCAGGTCGCTGACATAGGCCGCTCTTTTTGTGTCACTAGGTCCGGGTTCATCATAAAATCCACTCCAGTTGGTCATGATGATGCCCCGGGGATAAGAGTGGCTGAAGACTTTAATTATATAAATAGCCCCTCCTTTTTTGCATAATTCTGACAGCATTTCAAGAAATTCCTGTCCGCTGGAAGGCTTTATCACAGTATGGCCCGTCATTTCGGCCCTGTAATCGAAAGCCGCTTCTGCACCATACCCCTGGGCCGAAACGGCGATGGCTAATGCCATAACACTCACCTCGCCTTTTGGTATATATTTCAATATATTCATACCATCTAAAAAGGGTTAAAAATATTATCGTAATGAATATCATATGCAAATGGAATAATAGAATTGATTATGGTATCAGGATTGCTAACCTGGAAATCGACTTTTATACCAAAACAATTATTATTCATGAGGGGTTGTAAACATGCATGAGAATAAACCTGCAAATCGTCTTGCGGGCGAAAAATCCCCATATCTTCTTCAACATGCCCATAATCCGGTAGGTTGGTATCCATGGGGTAACGAAGCCTTCGAAAAAGCAAGAAAAGAAGATAAACCGATATTCTCAAGTATTGGCTACAGCACCTGTCACTGGTGTCATGTAATGGCTCATGAATCTTTTGAAGATGAGGAAGTAGCCGATATTTTAAATAAACATTATGTATCCATAAAAGTAGACAGGGAAGAGAGACCGGACATTGACAATATTTACATGAACGTATGTCAGGCTATGACAGGTCAGGGGGGATGGCCCCTTACTATCATCATGACCCCGGGTAAAGAGCCCTTCTTTGCGGGGACTTATTTTCCCAAAAAAGACCGCTGGGGCCGGGCCGGGCTTTTGGACATCCTTGAGCAAATAGCCGGCTTATGGCAAAAGGACCGGGAACATATTTATGACATAAGCCGGAGAGTGACGGAAGCAGTTAAAAAAATCGGTGAAACACGGCCAGGGGAGCTCACGAAACACGTGCTGGATGAAGCCTTTGAACAATTTTCTGCCAGATTTGATGACGAATTCGGCGGCTTTGGCTCTGCTCCCAAATTCCCCGCACCCCACAATCTGATTTTCCTGCTGCATTACTGGAAAGACTCCGGCGAGAAGCGGGCCCTTGAAATGGTGGAAAAGACCCTCGACTGTATGGCGCGGGGAGGCATATATGACCATATCGGCTTTGGGTTTCACCGCTATTCCACAGACCGGCGATGGCTGGTTCCCCATTTTGAAAAAATGTTATACGACAACGCCCTTATAGCCATGGTTTTCCTGGAGGGCTACCAGGCTACAGGAAATAAAAAGTATAAAGAAGTGGCAGAAGAAGTATTCAGTTATATAGAGCGGGATATGACTTCTCCCGAAGGGGGTTTTTATTTCGCCGAGGACGCCGATTCTGAAGGTTTGGAAGGCAAATTTTATATGTGGACTCCTGAAGAAGTTAAAAATATTTTGGGGAGACCAGAACCTTGAGGAGCATGCCTGCAGGATTTTCAACGCTTTTGCGGGCGAGGTAATGCTTCATCTGACGGTCTTGCCGTGGAATTTTTTATATACTTGACCGACATTTTAACACCTCTCAGCAACTGCTTGATGATTATGCGGATGCGGGCTAAATTTATCTTGTTAAATCGATAAAATTGTATTATAATGCATAGGAAAGCAAACATATTCCTTATTATAGGGCTTTCCGTAATGCATTTCAAAAAAGCTACCGCTATTTAATTGATTTTATAATGAAAGCTTTTTTATAATCATTTTATATTTTTTTTTACACAAAGTTAAAGATAAAATTCCAAAAAACCATTGTTAATTTAAATATAAGGTGTTATAATTATACATAAAATTGTATAAATATAAATTTTAGCAAGTGAGGCGGAACCGATGGGTGAGGAACATAATAAACAAACAAGGAATGTTTTTGGCAATTCTACGTATAACAGCATAGTATTTAAAGTTGGAACCACAACATTGGTCCATGATAACGGCAAGCTCAATATAGCCCGAATGGAAAAGCTCGTAAGGGTTCTGGCAGACCTTAAAAATCAGGGGAAAAATGTGGTTCTGGTGACTTCCGGAGCAATAGGTGTCGGGGCGGGGAAACTGGGGATTAAAAATAAAAAAGATGTAAAGATAAAACAGGCACTGGCGGCAGTAGGCCAGGGCATACTTATGCAGTTTTATGAGAAACTTTTTTCAGAATATAACTCGACGGTGGCGCAGATCTTACTCACCAGAGAAGATATTGAAAAGGGCTCCCGCCGTCAGAATGCCCTCAACACCATAAGAACACTGTTTGATTTTGATATTATTCCTATAATAAATGAAAACGATACCGTTGCGGTAGAAGAGATCGTATTCGGGGATAACGACACCCTGTCGGCGGTGGTGGCAAGGCTCATAGGAGCTGATCTTCTAATCCTGCTTTCCGATATAGATGGATTGTATACGGGCACCCCCTTTGAGGAGGGAACCAGTAAAATTCCGGTGGTGGAGCATATAACTCCGGAGATAGAGGCTCTGGCCGGAGAAAGCTGTACTGAATTCGGCACCGGCGGCATGAAAAGCAAGATTCTCGCCGCCAAAATAGCCACCGGGGCAGGGATTGCTATGGCTATAATAGATGGAGCAAATCCGGAATTGATTTATGATGTGCTGGAGGGGAAGAACCCGGGCACATTTTTCACACCGCAGAAAAAGTACAACGTTATCGGATTATCATGATTCAAGAGGAAATTTTGCAGCATTGGCACTGTTACTGCATTTGAAAAGGAGGCTAAACTATGGATATACAGGAAATAGGGAAAAAGGCAAAAGAGGCTTCACGGGTCCTTGCCAGCCTTTTTGCCGATATAAAAAACAGGGCCCTTTCCGAAATGGCGGCTTCACTGATGCAGGCAAAAGAAAAGATTCTGTTGGCCAATGAAAGGGACATTAACGCAGCCCGCGAAAAAGGCATGAGCGAAGCTCTGGTGGACCGCCTGAAGTTGAATGAAAGCCGTATCTTTAGCATGGTAAAAGGCTTAAAAGACCTGTGCGATCTTCCGGACCCGGTAGGCCAGGGGGAGGTAATAAAACGCCCCAACGGCCTTACCATCATGAGGCAGCATGTACCTTTCGGAGTCATAGGAATCATATATGAAGCAAGGCCCAATGTAACATCCGATGCAGCGGGCCTTTGCCTCAAGGCGGGAAGCAGCGTCATCCTCCGGGGTGGTTCCGAGGCCATAAATTCCAATAAGGCCATAGTTTCCGCCCTGGTTTCAGGAGCCGTCAAAGCCGGGATTCCGGAAGGCGCCATCCAGCTAATAGAAGACACTGGCCATGAAAGCGCCATAGCTCTCATGAAGATGAGGCAGTATGTGGACCTCTTAATACCCCGGGGAGGTGCGGGCCTCATAAAGACCGTGGTGGAAAACTCTACTGTGCCGGTGATAGAGACCGGCGTTGGAAATTGCCATGTGTATGTGGATGAAAGTGCGGATCTGGAAATGGCAAAAAATATAATAATAAATGCCAAAACCAGCAGGCCTTCGGTATGCAATGCCGCGGAAACCCTTCTGGTCCATAAATCTGTAGCCGAAAGGTTCATACCCGACGCCCTGAAAGCCCTGGAGGAAAAAGGAGTAGAACTCAGGGGATGCATTAAAACGCGTCAAATATTTCCCGGGATAAAACCTGCTTCCGAAGAAGACTGGGCTGCGGAATATCTGGACCTTATACTTGCAGTTAAAGTGGTGGATGACATCGATGAAGCCATAGAGCACATCAACCGTTACGGCAGTTCTCATTCGGAAGCCATTGTCACCAAAAATTACGACAGTGCCAATAAGTTTCTTTCCCGGGTGGATGCCGCCTGCGTTTATGTCAATGCTTCCACGAGATTTACAGACGGCGGAGAATTCGGTTTCGGAGCCGAAATAGGCATAAGCACCCAGAAACTGCACGCCCGGGGCCCTATGGGTTTAAAAGAGCTTACCACAGTCAAATACCTCATTCTCGGAGACGGGCAGGTTCGTCTTTGAGTATCGCCTCTTTCAAAACCGGTAGCCAGTGGAAAAATTCTTCCACGGCTTTGGTCCCGAGCACGGGTATATGCTTTGGAGCTGCTCCCGGTTCGGGGGCCAGTTTATAATCTTCAGGAGGAAAGGCGAAATAATGGCAGTGGTCTTCCTCATAGATCCAGTAGGGATAATATCCTTCGGCATCATACCATTTTCCCCATCCCTGGGAATCCATCTCTTCAGGGTCGTTGGCCACAAAATAACCCCTTTGTTTTAAGATGTCCGTCAGTCTTTTTAAGTCCACGTAAAACGGTAACTTTATATGGATTTTTTCATTTTTTATTTCATAGGGGTAAGCATCCCTTCCTTTTATGATCTCTCCTTTTGTAGTTTCAATTACCCGCAACGCGTTCACCTCATTTTTTTCTTTTGTCTTTTCTATTTTCTGTAATATAATACAAGTTTAAACTGGTATTTTTTAAGCAGGGAAATATTATAAAATGTAGAATAGTAATATATATCGAAAAAAATTAAAGGAGAGGCGCCATGCTTTCCATTGAAGAGATAATTTCCATCCTGGATGCCATTAGTGATGGCCTGATTGCCGTTGACAAAAATGGATATATTACGATTCTGAACACTTCGGCCGAAAAGTTACTGAAACTAAAAAGGGATGAGGTGCTGGGTGAAAAAGTTTCGGAAATTGTTCCGAATACCAGGCTTCATATCATTTTGGAGACCGGGAAACCCGAAGTGAACCAATTTCAACATATAGATGATGTTACCATACTGACAAACCGTATGCCGGTATTTGATAAAAATGGCTGTGTGGCTGGAGCGGTTGCAATTTTTAGAGACATGACCGAAGTCAAACATTTGGCCGAAGAAATTACAAACTTGAAGGACATTCAGAGCATGCTGGAAGCCATAATAAATTCCACCCAGGATGCTATATCGGTGGTGGATGTGGAGGGCAGGGGCATACTCATAAATAAGGCTTACACCAAACTTATAGGTTTAACAAAAGAGGACGTTATAGGAAAACCGGCAACAGTAGATATTGCCGAGGGTGAAAGCGTGCATTATAGAGTTTTGAAAACCAGAAAACCTTTGAAGGGTGTTCCTATGCTGGTAGGGCCCAATAAAAAGGAAGTTATAGTGAATGCCGCGCCCATAATGGTGGGTGAGTGCCTTAGAGGCAGCGTGGCGGTGGTCCATGATGTGTCGGAAATAAAGAGACTTACCGAAGAACTGGATCTGGTGAAGCGCAGAGTGCGCCATCTAGAAGCCAAGTATTCCTTCGATGATATAGTAGGGCAAAGCCAGGCCATGAGGGAAGCCATAGAGGCTGCAAAAAACGCAGCGAGTACCAATGCCACCGTACTTTTAAGGGGAGAAAGCGGCACCGGGAAGGAACTCTTTGCCCATGCAATCCATAATGAGAGCGAAAGATGCCACCACCAGTTTATCAGGGTTAACTGTTCCGCCCTCACTGACAGCCTGTTGGGCAGCGAACTTTTCGGGTATGCCGACGGAGCATTTACAGGAGCAAGGCGCGGCGGAAGAAAGGGGCTTTTTGAAGAAGCCGATGGGGGTACCATATTTCTGGATGAAATCGGGGAAATAAATTTAAACCACCAGGCCATGCTGCTGCGGGTATTGAATGAAAAGGAGATAATCCGGGTTGGAGAATCAAGGCCCATACCCGTTGATGTAAGAGTAATAGCGGCCACCAATACCGATCTGGAAAAGGCAGTAAGGACAGGAAATTTCAGAAAGGATTTATATTTCAGACTTAATGTAGTTCCCATTTATATACCCGCCTTACGGGAAAGAAAAGAAGACCTGCCCCTTTTGATTGCTCATCTGATAAAAAAATACAACCAGGAATACGGCAGGGCAGTCGAAGGTATATCCGATGAAGCTGTGGAATATCTTCAGGAATACGACTGGCCCGGAAATATCCGCGAACTGGAAAATGTCATCGGCAGAGCTATGATCAACATGAAGTTCAGTGACATTAAGATAGAAAAAAAGCATATTCCACGGCTATATATGGACACGTCAGAAGTAAAGAGAAAGTTAACCGAACAGATAGAGCATTTTAAACCGTTGAAGGAAATAATGGAAGAAGCCGAAAGAGAAATTTTGAAAAACACTCTTGAGAAGGTAAATGGAAACAGAAGCGAGGCCGCAAGAGTCCTGGGAATATCGCTGAGGAATTTATTTTATAAATTGAAAAAATATAATCTTTAATGCTTCAAAGTCTCTTTTATTTAAATCCCGTGGTATATAGTTCCTCGGCAAGCGAGAAAACCATATGCCAATAATTGCGTGCAAAAAATTGCATGGTTTGAAGAGACTTGCATTTAAGAATTTACAAAAAGCCCTATTTAGGGCCTTTTTTTTATTTCACATTTAGGTACGGAATTTGCAAAAATATGTAGATGACGGTCAATGTCATCGGAACCGGCTATTGTTATGAGAGGATGGTGATAGGGTGAAACACTTGAGGGAATTGATAGAAAATGCCAATTTACTGGAAACAAAAATTGTAGCTGTGGTCAAAGCCGAAGACCCGGATGTGCTCAAAGCTGTAAAACGTACCATGGAAGCAATACCCTTAAAATCAATACTGATTGGTTCCAGGGATAAGATAGAATCTTTGCTGAGTTCCCTGGATATGGATCACAGGGGCATTGAGATTATTGAAGCCGGGGATCCCCGGGAGGCTGTGAACATCGGTGTGGATATGGCCAAACAAGGAAAAGTCCAAATGTTGATGAAGGGGCTCCTTTCCACCAGAGATTTTTTGAAGGGCATAGTATCTGAAGACAAAGCTCTGGTGGGGAATAATCTTTTAAGCCATGTAGCGGTTTTTGAATGCCCTGGCCGGGAACATCTTTTTATGGTTACCGATGCTGCCATGAATATAAACCCGGATGTCGCCCAGAAATATCAAATTCTAAAAAACAGTCTATCTGTGGCAAAAAGCCTCGGTATTACGGGCCCAAAGGTAGCCATTCTTTCTGCCGTAGAGACTGTGAACCCCGCCATTTCCTCTACCACTGATGCCGCAGTATTGTGCAAGATGGCCCAGAGGGACAAACTTTCCGCCATAGTGGACGGCCCTCTTGCCCTGGATATTTCAATATCAAAAGAAGCTTTACAACACAAGGGCATCACCTCTCCGGTGGAGGGGGATGCGGATATTTTACTTGTGCCGGAGCTAGTCAGCGGCAATATATTATACAAGTCCCTGGTGTATTTTGCAGGAGCCAGAGTGGCCGGGATAGTGGCAGGAGCCAGGGTACCCATAATACTCACTTCCAGGGCCGATTCCGATGAGAGCAAGGCTTATTCCATAGTCATGGGCATGATCATGGCTGGTGTCGATTCTAGTGTATAAAGTTAGTTTTTTGATAAAGAAGCTTATATGCTGTTTGTCTGTCGCATTTATAGGAGGCCGGAAGCCAGAGGGTTTTATACAGTGACTATCAATCTTTAGTAAATAAAGAGGGGGAGATCTTATGGAAATTTTTAAGGAGACTTTTGAAAAGGGACATGAACAGGTAGTGTTTTGCAGCGACCCGGCGGCAGGCCTGAAAGCCATCATAGCTATCCATAGCACGGTGCTGGGGCCGGCTCTGGGAGGTTTGAGAATGTGGAACTACAAAAGTGAAGAAGAAGCGCTTACCGATGTGCTTCGCCTTTCCAGGAGTATGACTTACAAAAATGCAGCTATGGGTTTAGGTCTGGGAGGGGGCAAGGCTGTAATTATTGGCGACCCGCACAGGGACAAGACGCCGGAGCTCTTCAGAGCTTTTGGCAGGTTTGTGGAAAGCCTGGGTGGGAGGTACATCACGGCAGAAGATGTAGGGACCTGTGAAGAAGACATGAATTACATTGCCCAGGAAACCTACCATGTAGTGGGCCTTACCGGAAAAAGCGGCAATCCCTCGCCGGTGACTGCTTACGGTGTGTTCCTGGGGATAAAGGCCGCTGTGGAGTGGGTTTTTGGAAGCGATGACCTCAAGGGCAAGAAAGTGGCGCTTCAGGGCCTGGGGCATGTGGGAATGGAAGTAGCCCGTTTGCTCACCGAATCAGGAGCCGAAGTGACTGCTGCGGATATTTACCCTGACAGGGTAAAGGAAGCCCAGGAAATACTGGGAGCTAAAATAGTGGAGCCGGAAAAGATTTATGAGGTGCCCTGCGACATTTTCTCTCCATGCGCTCTGGGAGCCATTATAAATGAAAACACCATAGACCGGCTAGCATGTAAGATAGTGGCGGGTGCTGCCAACAATCAATTAAAAGATGAGAATTTTGCCAGGAGATTAATGGACCGGGGAATCCTGTATGCCCCAGACTATATCATTAACGGCGGTGGAGTGATAAACGTAGCGGAAGAGCTGTCAGGCATGCCATACAGTATCGAAAGAGTATTCAGGAAGCTTTCCGTGATACCGGCCCGGTTGAAAGAGGTTTTTGCATTATCCAGATCAGAAGGTATAACCACTGCAGAAGCAGCCGATAGGGTAACAGAAAAGCGGTTTGAAAAAGTGGTGGCTTGAAGATTTTTTCACAATAAAGGAGAGGAGGGTTTTATGGAGAATACTTCATATATAATTCTCGCTATTAACCCTGGGTCTACATCTACAAAAATTGCGGTTTTTGAAGACGAAACACCTTTTATTACCGAAAAGGTGAGTCATTCCGCCGAGGAATTAAAACCCTTTGATAGAATAACGGACCAGTTTATGTTTAGAAAGGACCTGATACTTAATACTCTTCGAACAAAAAATTTTAATATGAAAAGGTTAAATGCCGTGGTAGGCAGGGGAGGTCTCATAAGACCGGTGGAGAGTGGAACCTATGTGATAGACGAATATATGCTGGAAGACCTCAAAAGCGGATATTACGGTGAGCATGCGTCAAACCTGGGCGGGCTGCTGGCCTATGAAATCGGAAAAGAATTAGGGATTCCATCCTTTATAGTTGACCCGGTAGTGGTGGATGAACTGGAGTCCCTTGCGCGTATCACGGGGCTCCCTGAGATTGAGCGGCGCTCTATATTTCACGCCCTCAATCAAAAAGCTGTGGCTCGGAAAGTGGCCAGTATAATCGGGAAAAATTACAATGAATTAAATATTATTGTAGCGCATCTTGGAGGCGGAATAACCGTGGGGGCCCATAAAAAAGGAAGAGTGGTGGATGTAAACAACGGCCTCGACGGCGAGGGCCCCTTTTCTCCCGAGAGGTCCGGCAGGCTCCCTGTCCTGGATCTGGTCAGAATGTTTGTCGACAGGGGAATGACATACGCGGATGTCAAGAAAAAAATTGCCGGCAGCGGAGGCCTGGTAGCCCATCTGGGAACCAATGATGCCAGAACCGTCAGGGCTATGATAGAACAGGGCGATGAAAGAGCCAGGCTGGTTTTCGAGGCCATGGCCTATCAGGTTGCCAGAGAAATTGGAGCCTGTGCCGCCATCCTAGAAGGTCAGGTGGACGCCATAGTTCTTACCGGTGGTCTGGCTTATGATGAAGGCTTCGTGAACTGGATAAAACAGCGGGTGGCCTTCATAGCCAGGATTTACGTATTCCCAGGAGAGGATGAACTGGAAGCCCTGGCGCAGGGCGCATTGAGGGTGTTGAAAGGGATGGAGGAAGCAAAGAGGTATGCTCAATTCCGGGAGAGAAAGGAGGCATTGACTGCTCTTACATCTTGATTTTAATTCAGACAAGGGGGCATCTTATTTGAATAAGCTGGTCATAGACAAAGACAGGTGTAAAGGATGCGGTCTCTGTGTAGAGGTATGTCCCAAAAAAATATTGCATTTTGACAATTCTATTGTAAATGTTCTAGGTTATCACCCTGTGGCCGCCTGTGAGGGGTGCATCGCCTGCGGTTTTTGTTCCACCATATGTCCCGATATAGTTTTCAGTGTATATAAAGATGTAAGGGAGGGAGAAGCGGTTGGAAAAGCTGTTGATGAAGGGTAATGAAGCGCTGGCGGAAGCGGCCATACGGGCAGGATGCCAGTGCTTTTTCGGATATCCCATAACTCCCCAGAGTGAACTTCCGGCTTACCTTGCCAGGGAAATGCCCAAAAGAGGCCGAGTCTTCCTGCAGGCCGAGAGCGAGATAGCGGCCATAAACATGGTATACGGCGCTGCAGGGGCCGGAGCCCGGGTTATGACATCTTCTTCCAGCCCGGGTATAAGTTTAAAGCAGGAAGGTATTTCATACCTTTGCGGAGCCGAACTTCCCTGCCTGATTGTGAACATTGTCAGGGGCGGGCCGGGGCTCGGCGATATACAGCCTGCCCAATCCGACTACTTCCAGGCCACCCGGGGAGGGGGCCATGGAGATTATAGGACTATAGTCTTTTCTCCGTCTTCGGTACAGGAACTGGTGGATATGGTGTATGATGCCTTCGATCTGGCTGATATTTACAGAAACCCGGTCATGATCCTGGGAGACGGTATCCTGGGGCAGATGATGGAACCCGTTGTTTTCAGGGAAAAATCCCATAGAGAATTGCCGCCAAAGACCTGGGCCACCACGGGAAAGAAAGACCGTAAGCAAAATATTATTAACTCCCTCTACCTTGATCCTGTAAAATTGGAGCAGCACAACTGGAAACTGGATAGAAAATACAGGGAAATAATGGCCAAAGAGTGCAGGTGGGAAGTGATAAACGGAGATGATGCTGAGTATTTTGTGGTAGCTTACGGTATATGTGCCAGAATCGCCTTCTCAGCGGTGGAAATGGCGAGAAACGAAGGAATAAAAGCCGGGCTTATAAGGCCCATAACACTGTGGCCTTATCCACAGAAGGCCTTCGATGATGTTATGGATAGGGCAAAGGCTTTCTTGACCGTGGAACTTTCATTGGGGCAGATGATAGATGATGTAAAACTTTCCGTCAACGGGCGGGCGCCGGTATACTTTTACGGCAGGCCCGGGGGCATGGTGCCCACGGCAGAAGATATTTTCAATGAGATCCTCAAGATGAAGGGGGCATCCAGATGAAGGTGGTTTTTGAAAGGCCCAAATCACTGCAGCTTACAAAAACCCATTATTGCCCCGGCTGCGGTCATGGTATCGTACACAGGATGGTGGCCGAGGTTATCGATGAATTTGACATTCAGGAAAAAACCATAGGCATTGCCCCGGTGGGATGTTCGGTGCTGGCATACAACTATTTCGACATTGACATGCAGCAGGCGGCCCACGGCCGGGCTCCAGCGGTGGCCACGGGAATAAAAAGGGTTCTGCCTGACAGGATTGTTTTTGCTTACCAGGGCGACGGCGACCTGGCATCCATCGGTACCGCAGAGATAGTCCATGCGGCAGGCCGGGGTGAAAATATAACCGTCATATTCATAAACAACGCCATATACGGCATGACCGGCGGCCAGATGGCTCCCACCACTCTGGTAGGTCAGAAAACCGAGACCTCACCCTACGGAAGGGATCCCAGAATGGCAGGATACCCTATAAAAGTATGCGAGATGCTCTCGGTGCTGGATGGTCCTGCATTTATTGCCAGGGTGGCCCTCACTGATGTAAAAAACATTTTGAAGGCAAAAACTCTAATAAAAAAGGCTTTCCAGATGCAGATGGAAAATCGGGGGTTTTCCCTGGTGGAAGTTCTTTCTCCATGTCCCACTAACTGGGGAATGACCCCAAATGATGCCATGAAATGGGTAAATGACGAGATGACAAAGGTATTTCCGCCGGGTGTATATAAAGAATCCAGGGAGGTGCTGGAATGAAACTGGAAGTAATAATGGCCGGATTTGGCGGGCAGGGCATCATGCTCATGGGCGAGATCCTGGCTCACAGCGCCATGATGGAGGGTAAAGAGGTTTCCTGGATACCATCCTACGGGCCCGAAATGAGGGGCGGCACCGCTAACTGTATGGTGGTGATATCGGATAAAAGAATACCATCTCCTATTATTTCCTCTCCGGATGTGCTGGTGGCCATGAATAAACCCTCTATGGAAAAATTTTCGCCGATGGTTAAACCGGGAGGGTTGATAATCCTCAACAAGGCCATGATCGATGTTAAATCCACCCGCCGGGATGTTGAGGTCCTGGAAGTCGATGCCGGCGGAATAGCCGATGAACTGGGCAACATGAAGGTTGCAAACATGGTTGCTCTGGGCGCCGTGGTGGGCAAGACCGGTATAGTAGACAGAAAAACGGTTTTAAGCTCCATAGATTATTTCCTGCCTCCCCATAGAAAGTCCATGTATGAGATAAATGAGAAGGCTTTCATGAAGGGGATGGAAATTATGGTGGAGGCAACCCCAAATTGAGAAGTCATAGAATTAAATAGTTACGTGGAAACCCTGGATATTTCCGGGGTTTTTTGTTGACTATGGTCGGGTACGGTGATAAGATTTTTCATAGAAACTTTAAAAAGTGGTGTTCTTTTATGAAGTTAAGATATAAAATCTGGCTCGAAGAAGAAGGGAAAGTGTTCGGAGATGGTCCCCTCGATATATTGCGGCGGGTGGAAAAGAGCGGTTCCCTACGTCAGGCATCGGCCGAAATAAATATGTCCTATTCCCAGGCGTGGAATCTCGTAAAAAGCCTGGAAAAAAGACTGGGTTTTGCGCTTTTAAAGCGAAAGGTGGGGGGAGAGAGCGGTGGTGGTTCAGAACTTACCGCCGAAGCCAGGGATTTAATGGATAGGTTCGAGAGGTTCAGGGAAAAAGCCGATCAGGCACTGGCATCCATATATAAAGAGATCTTTGAAAAAATTTCTGACAATGATTGATTTATGCCATGGAGAGTGGATAAATAATATATGAAAGATTTGCTGGAAAAATGCAATTTATGTCCCCGCCAATGCGGGGTTAACCGCCTGGCGGGTCAAACAGGGGTATGCAGAGCCGCCGGAGAGGTAATGGTGGCAAAAGCCTTTGCCCATAAATGGGAGGAGCCGTGCATAAGCGGGGAAAAAGGTTCGGGTACGGTGTTTTTTACCCACTGCAACATTAGGTGTATCTTTTGCCAGAACTTCAGGATAAGCCAGGAGGGGTTCGGCAAGGCCGTTACGATAGATGAGCTGGCAGGTATTTTTTTAAAATTACAGCAAAAGGGTGTCCACAACATAAACCTGGTGACTCCCACCATCTATACCCCACAGATAATCGAGACCATAAAATTGGCAAAATCGCTGGGCCTTTCGCTCCCTATAGTCTGGAACTCCAATGCCTATGAAAACGTTGAGACGTTAAAAACTCTAACTGGCCTGGTGGATGTTTACCTGCCGGATTTGAAATACTTTGATGACAGTACAGCTATAAAGTATTCCGGAGCTCCGAATTATTTCGATACCGCCACCCGGGCGATCATGGAAATGTTTTCCCAGATAGGGGAGCCAATATTTGATGATAATGGCATAATAAAAAAAGGCCTTATAATAAGACATCTAGTTTTGCCGGGACATAAAGAGGACTCTAAAAAGATATTAAAATGGATAAGCGAAAATCTGCCCAAAGGTGTCTATATAAGCCTCATGTCCCAGTATATGCCATATTATAAGGCGGAAAGCCGTCCCGAGATAAACAGGAGACTCTCCGCAGCAGAATATGACGAGGTCATAGAATATTTTTTTAATCTGGGCCTTGAAAACGGCTTCATGCAGGAAGAAGGCGCTGCTTCCGAGGAATATGTTCCAAATTTCGACCTGGGAGGTGTCTAGGGATTTATTATAACCTTCAGGGCTCTTCCGCTCGAAGCCAGGTCAAAGGCTTCTTTGTATTGAGTGATAGGGAAAGTTCTTGTTATTAGAAGGCCTGTATCTATTTTTTTGTTTTCAATCAGGCTCAAAACTTTTTTCATATGGACTACGGTGGAGTCCGATGTGCCGTGGACGAACAATTCCTTATAATGGATAATGTTGCTGTCGATGGTGATGGTGGAGCGGTCTTTGGGAAGGCCGCCAAAGAAATTCACCCTGCCCCGCTTCCTTACGGCGGAAAGGGCCTGGACCTGGGCTTCACCCGAAGGGGCTGCCACTATAACCACATCGGCGCCATGGCCACGGGTTTCCTCCATGACCGCTTTCACAAAATCCTCTTTTCCCGAGTTTACCACTCTGTCAACAACCTTTATTTTACCGGCCATTTCAAGGCGCTCCTGGGAGATTTCAGCCATTATGATTTTCGAAGCACCGAGGACCCTGGCAATCATGGCATGGGCGATGCCGACGGGTCCAGCTCCCACGATGGCCACCACATCATTTAAACCTGTATTTGAAAGCTCCTGGCCATTTAAAACACAGGACAGAGGCTCCACAATGGAAGCCTGCTCAAAACTTACACTTTCCGGAATGGGGATGACACCGCCGGTCCTGACCAACTGTTCCGGTACGGCTACATATTCGGCAAAGCTCCCGTCATACTGGTATGAAAGAGCAGTCTTATGATCGCAAAGATTTGTTAAACCCCGAAGGCAATAATAGCACTTGCCGCAGGGTACCGTCACCGAGAGCAGCACCCGGTCTCCCATGTTAAATCCCTCAACCCCGTCACTGACTTCCACTATTTCACCGGCAGCTTCATGGCCCAGAACCCTTGGAAGCGTCATGCCGTGGGATGAACCTCCTGCCTTTATGTTTCTCAAGTCACTGCCGCAAATGGCGCAGGCGCGGACTTTTACCAGGAGACCGCCTTTTGGAGCAGAAGGACTGGGGATATCCTCCAATCTCAAGTCGCTTTTACCGTGAAGCCTCAAAGCAAGCATCAAAATCACCTCTTAAAAAAATGCCGCCGCTGTTAGTTTTACTATGATGATAAAAGCAGCGGAAAATATATTCAGGCTATGCTCTATTATAGCTGCCGCAAAGATGTATTTTTTCTCTGACCAATTGCTTCATCATTTCCATGGGCTTTTCATATATTTCATGGAGCGATGCATGCTCCGGCAGCTCCGATATCGTCGCTTTTAGTCCTTTAAATAAGGCCATGCGAAGTTCAGTGGCAATATTCAGCTTGGAGATACCGGCGGCTATGGCCTCTTTTACCTGGTCATCGGGTGTTAGTGAACCGCCGTGGAGCACGAGGGGAGTGTCAGTTATTTTAACTATGTCTTTTAAACGGTCGATATCAAGCCGGGGTTGTCCCCTGTATGGTCCGTGGGCGGTGCCGATGGCCACAGCCAGAGCATCCACACCGGTTTTCTCCACAAATTCCTCAACTTCGGAAGGGACTGTAAAAAAGCCCTTTATATCTTCTGCCGAGTCCGAAAGCCCGACTCCCACATGGCCCAGTTCTGCCTCTACGCTGATACCGGCAGCATGGGCGAATTCTACTACCTGGGATGTGACCCGAATGTTCTCTGAAAGCGACAGGGTAGAAGCGTCCAGCATGACCGAATTAAATCCCAGGGAAATGTATCTTGCCACGGTTTGGATGTCGGCGCCGTGATCTAGGTGAATACACACAGGTATCCTGGAGCTTGCGGCCACTTCTTTCATCATGGGGACCAGGTAGCGCAAAGTACAGCTTTTCATATCCGGATCCAGAACCATGGCTATGACAGGGGATTTTTCCTCTTCGGCAATATCCACTACGGCCTTAAATGTCTCCAGATTATTGACATCAAAGGCTGGGACAGCGTACTTATTTTTTCGAGTTTCTGAAAGAATTTCTTTTAAAGTTGCCAGCATATAAACCCTCCTAAAAATTGAACAAATGTTAAATAGAAGAAAAAAAGTGCAAAAACATATATAAAGTAATTCGACAAATTATTTTAAAATCCTTCCCGACAGCATCATTTCAAAGGAGAAAACACTTTTAAAATCTTTATTTTATGTTAAATTTATGTTAAAATTTTATAGTGCTGCCGGAAGATTAAACAGTATAATTATTTTAATATAAAAGTAATATTCGGGAGAGAATAGGATGCAAAACGGTATAAGAAGATGGATTGCCCTGCATTTTCCTGCTTTGACCCACAGGAATTTCAGGCTCTTCTGGTTCGGTCAATGCGTATCCCTTATAGGCACATGGATGCAAAATATAGGCCAGGCCTGGCTGGTGCTAAAAATAACGGATTCATCCTTTAAGCTGGGGCTTGTGAGCGCCCTGCAGTTTACACCGGTGCTCCTGCTGTCACTTTTTGCAGGGGTAATTGTCGACAGGCTTCCCAAAAGGAGAATACTGATTTTTACTCAGACAGTCCTCATGATACTCGCCCTTATTCTGGCCACCCTAACCGCAACCGGGAAGGTGAGATACTGGCACATACTGGTACTGGCCGCCATTCTCGGGTTTGTAAACAACATAGACATGCCCGCCAGGCAGTCCTTTATAGTTGAATTGGTGGGAAAAGAGCACCTCATGAACGGCATTACCCTGAATTCCACGATATTCAATGCGGCAAGACTTATAGGTCCGGCAGTGGCCGGTTTTGTGATGGGTTTTTTCGGCATAGCGGTATGTTTTTATTTGAATGCATTGAGTTTTCTGGCGGTAATATTGGGTCTTTTGATGATTAAAATCCCGTCAGAAACAACAATAGTTCAAGACTCTTCAAAGAATAAAAAACCAGTCCTGGAAAATATAAAGGAAGGTCTAACTTACATTAAAAACACGCCTCCGGTATTCATCACCGTTATACTCATGGCATTAATAAGCACATTTTCGTTGAATTTCAATGTGCTGGTACCGGTACTGGCCAAAAAAGGGTTTGGCCTGACTGAAGAAGGCTTCGGATTCATGATGTCCTCCCTGGGAAGCGGAGCTCTCATCGGGTCTATAATGCTGGCCGCCACCACTCATAAACCTACTTCGCGGATATTAATAGGTGCCGCTCTGGGGCTGTCGGCGGCCCAGATTATACTGGGGACAGTTAACTCACAGATACTGGCTATGGTATTTCTGGCTCTGACCGGATGGATGATGGTGACTTTTACCGCTTCTGCCAACAGCACCATACAGGTAAATACGCCCGACCATCTACGAGGCAGGGTGATGAGCGTATATTCACTGGTCTTCGCCGGAGTGGCACCGCTGGGCAGCCTATTTGCCGGGTCACTGGCCGGAAGGTTTGGGGCGAGAGCGGCCTTTGCAACAGGCGGTTTTATCGGTATCATTGCGGCAGGGATTGCCGTTTGCCAGATTATCAAATTTCACAAGATATCGTCGCTTAAAGTGTGATAAAAAATTTACTCTGTTTTAAAGGATTTAATAGAATAATAGAGAAATAATTGAAATAAAGTTTAATGTTGAAAGGGGATATGAAATTGCAGGACCCGAGGTTTGAGAAACTGGCTTACAAGCTTATTCACTATTCGGTGGAATTGAAAAGGGGGGAAAAAATTCTCATAGAATCGGGCCCCGGGGAAATTCCATTAATTAAGGCGCTGATACGGGAAGCATATAGAGCAGGTGCCAGACCTTTCGTTTCATTGAATATGCAACAAATAGACCGGGAGATCCTGATGCACGTTGATGAAGAAACCTTAAAGATGATGGCAAGGTATGATTCTGCCCGCATGAAGGATATGAACGCTTATATTGGAATCAGGGGCGGTGAAAACATAGCGGAACTTTCCGATGTGCCCCAGGAAAAAAAGACTATTTACATGCAGCTTTACGTAAAGCCAGTGCACGGCGAGATACGGGTGCCGGATACCAGGTGGTGCGTTCTCCGCTATCCCAATCCATCCATGGCCCAGCTGGCCGACACCAGCATCGAAGCTTTCGAGAATTTTTACTTTGACGTGTGCTGCCTGGATTATGCCAGGATGTCCAGGGCTATGGAGCCTCTGGTAGACTTGATGAACAAAACAAAGATGGTACATATTAAAGGACCGGGCACTGACCTCACTTTCTCCATAGAAGGTTTGCCCGCCATAAAGTGCGATGGCAAGAAAAACATACCCGACGGGGAAGTCTATACCGCACCGGTTAGAGATTCGGTTAATGGAGTTATATCCTACAATACCCCTTCGATATATCAGGGGTTTACCTTTACAGATATAAGATTCGAATTTAAGAACGGCAAAATCATTAAGGCCACGGCCAATGACACCGAACGTATCAATAAAATTCTGGATACCGATGAAGGTGCCCGGTATATAGGGGAGTTTTCCTTAGGATTGAATCCGTTTATATTGAAGCCCATGAAGGATACGCTTTTTGACGAAAAAATTGCCGGAAGCATACATTTTACCCCCGGCAAGAGTTATGATGAGTGCGACAATGGCAACAAATCCGCCATCCACTGGGACCTGGTGTATATCCAGCGGCCGGAGTACGGCGGCGGTGAAATCTGGTTCGACGGCAAACTGGTAAGGAAGGATGGCATTTTTGTTCCCGAAGAACTCCGGGGATTAAATCCCGAGAATTTAAAATAATAAAAGGCTTCTAAGGAGGGGAGAGCATGTTTGACAGGGATATTGCGGCAGGCTTTAAGAGGGTAAAGTTGATATGGCCTGTTGTGATTTTCCCGTTTTTATGGGACCTCGTAAAAATACTGGCCGTTTACATGAGCAGTTTTCTGGGTTACAATCTGTATCTCGACCATGACTTCGGCAGTGTTTTGATAAACTTAAAAACAACCCATAATCTGAGGATTTTTATACCCTCTCCCCTCCCTTCCATACAGCAGATGGGCTTACTAAATGTATTCCGTGCAGGTTCGGGTGCCTTCAACGATTCCTGGGCCGGCATCATGGCATACGGTGCTTTTTTATTTCTCGGAGGCCTTGTAACTGCAGGCTATCTGGGTTTGCTAAAAGACGGCATCAGAAATAGAAGGCCGCATATAAAAACATTTTTCCAATTTGCATGGTATTATGGCCCAAGATTTTTTCTGGTTTTTCTTTTTGAGGGTCTTTTCCTTTCATTAATCACTTTATTCGGCGAATCCAGGTGGTTGAATGCAGCTATAGGTTTTATGGGGTTTATATTTGTTTTACTGCCTTACGTAATCATTATGGAAGATTATGGGTTAATAGAAGCAGTAATGGCGGCCCCCATGCTTTTGTTAAGATATTTCAAGGATTTTGCCATATTTTTTTCAGAAGTGGCGGCTGTTTCAGCCGTTTTTTACGCATTTATTAATTCAGCCGGCATGTGGGGATGGTTTACAGCCCTTGTCGTGTGGCCATACATGGGCACCAGCCTGGTATTCGATATAATGCTGTTTTATCATGATCTGGTCATGAAACAGCCGCTGACCGAGAGCCCGAGGGAGCACCTGAGAGGTTATGGGCAATCGTTTTTAAAAACCATTATAATCATACTGGTTATGACACTTATAGCGGGGCTACCCACCGTGATTTCTAAAAACAGGTATTTCACAGTATTGATGCCATGGCACCATCCTGTGATCGAGAGAGAGGGCTGTGTGTATCAGACTGAAGGTAGTCTGGTGCTGTCGCCCCATAATCGTTTTAAAAAGGCAAAGTTGATAATAGACAGTCTATCTCCTTCAAAAGATGATATACTTTATACAAAACCGGGTTTTATCAAGGGCAAGGGGAGAATAATCACCGCCGGATTTAAACCCATATATTTTTCCTTTGAACTGGCACGGACAGCGGCGGATGAGAACGCTGTATACAGCCTTCAGAACGGCGGCAAAGTTGAGGCTACCGACGGCATATGGGGGAATCCGGTGGAAAGAGGTATGGTACTTGCCATAAGCAGTGACCTGAAATGCATCTCAGGAGTGATATATGACAAGAGGGATTACTCGGAATTTAATACCCTCTGGTCTCCGGAAAAAGATAGTGTTTTTCTAGGACCTGCAGCCAGAAAAAAGGATCTATACGGTTTTTATGCTTCGGATAAAATTCCTCAAACTCCCGTAGAGTTCCAGTGGGTCTATAACAGGGCACTTACGATACCGGCAGCGGGAGAAAAAGACCCCGTATTTATCATGGAGAAGATGAATGTAGCCTTTGAAAGTCTTGATTTGGATTTGCTCCTCAAGATTCTTTATTATGTAAGCGATTTAAAGCCGGAGAATGTGCTATCCCTTCTTCAAGAGAAATTTTCTCATTACAAATGGAATATGAAGGCTAAAGGCCTTGAAAACTGGAACAACAATGTAAAGACCGATGTGAGCTATTACCCCATATCCGGCGAGAAAATCATGCTGGTAGGAGACTATCATTACCTGGAAGATAAGATGGGCTTCAGGGCGGAATTATTTAAAATAGGCGAGCGATGGAAAATCACAAAGATGACCATAAAGGGAGGCATGTAAATGATTAACTATGGAGATTTCCAGAAAGTGGATATGCTATTTCAGGTTTTTCATCGGAAATATTAGTTTTGGGAGTAAAAATCATAAAGGCCATGTGATCTTATTACAGCCAGAAAGGGAAGCGGGTACTGGGAGAGAAAATTTTTTAACTATCTTCAAATAGATTTTCTGCCAGCTTACATATATATTTTTTCCGGCGAAGAGTTTCTTTTTCATCGACGGTCATACTTTCCAGGTCGATGATATCGCCCTCCCGGGCTTTGGATGGCAGCAGATTCCTCTTTATGTTCATGGTTTTTCCATCATCGGTTTCGACTACTGCAAATTCGCCTTCGAACCTGTCGATGACAGCGAACATAGGATACCTCCTCGAACACCGGTTAAAACTAAATGAATTATGATCGGCTGACAACTGACTAATTGACTCTGCCGACCCTGATGTTTTTTCCATCACTTTCCACTAGTATATTTCCATTGTCAGCGGTGGGTGTAAACTTTTACACCGTAGGCGGCCAGACGCCTTAATGTTTCTTTGTGGGGATGGCCGTAATCATTGTTTTTTGCGACACTGATTATGGCGTATCTGGGAGATACGGCCGAAAGAAATTCTTCAGAAGTGCCTGAACTGCTACCGTGATGGCCGACTTTCAAGACGTCCGCTCGCAAATTGAAGCCTAGTTTTAGCATTTCCTCTTCGGATAACTTCTCGGCATCGCCGGTAAAGAGTAAGGATGTACTTTTATATGTGACTTTTATTACAGCGCTGTAATTGTTCAGGTCCTCGTAGTGAGCGCTGTTTGGAGCAAGGATTTCAACCTTTACGTCATCTTCAACGGGTATAGTCATACCGCCCATTGCAGTGGTGATTTTTAAATTTTTTGCGGCTATGGATGTGAGCACATCTTTAAAAGTTCGGGTGGTAGTCGTGACCTTTGGCATATATATTTTCCCAATATTAAATGTGTTTATTATATCATCCATGGCACCGATATGATCTTCATGGGGTGAGTTCCCACCACTACATCTAGTTTTTTGACACACTGCTTTTTTATGAAACTATTATTTTATCTCCATCGTCGTTGTTTCCAGCATCGATGAGCATAGTCTTTCCTTCGGGAAATTTTATAAATATGCTGTCAGCCTGACCCACATCGATGAAATTACTTCAAGCAGCGAAGAAGACGACGGCAAGCTCCGGTCTTCCGGCAGGTTGTCACCGGTCTGGGTTTGAGACGTCTTTCCGGTCTCGGGGAAGGTTTGAAACGAACAACCTGAAACCAGCAGGGTCGTGAAAAGAATTTACCAGAAGCAGTATGTACAGGAATTTCTGATTCTTAAGTAAAAACCTTTTCATTTAAAACATCTCCCCTTCGATGTTACCGATTCCATTATACCATATATTCTTTTTTTCGGAGGTAATCATGGAGAAACAATTTATAAAAGACCTGAAAGTAGGCGACAGGGTTAAAAGTTTATTTGGGGTTACAAAGAAAGCATTGGTAAATTATCGATCCAGCAGTTCAAAAGCTCCTGGCCAGTATATGAAACTGCACCTGGTGGATTCCAGCGGCAGCGTAGAGGAAGGATTTGGGACGGGGCGGGTAGAGGCTTCAGATCTTTTCAATGAGGGAGATGGTGGTGCTGGTAGAGGGCAATGTGGCGGACTACAATGGTCTTCAGATTAACATAACCAGGATTGAAAAATATGAAGGAGCTGTGGACCCCGCAATGTTTCAGCAATGTACACCAAAAAACCGCCGTGAGATGGTAGAGAAGCTAATAGTCTTGTTCACTCGGTTAAAAATGTATATCTCAAAAAACTCCTCATGCTCATATTCGAGGATAAGGATTATTATCCGGCATATATAAACGCGCCGGCAGCTCAGAAAATCCACCATGCTTACATAGGCGGCCTTCTGGAACACAGTCTTGAGGTGGCCAAAATATGTGAAAATATTGCCGCCAATTACTCCGATGTGATTGAACGGGACCTTTTGATAACCGGAGCTCTCCTGCACGACATAGGAAAAATAAAAGAATATGATTTTTCGAGTATTTCTTTTGAGATGACGGATATCGGGAAACTGGTCGGGCATCTCATTCTTGGAAAGGAAATGGTAGATGAAAAAATCCGGGAAATCAATGAGTTTCCTGAACACCTGAAACTTGCCATCGGCCACATGATCATTTCACACCATGGCGAAAAAGAGTGGGGATCCCCTGAAGTTCCCAAAACCATGGAGGCCTTTGCCCTCTTCACGCGGACCTTTTAAGCGCAAGGTTGAATCAATTTGCAGGGCTCATACGAAATCATCACGATCCCGAAACTTCCTGGACTCCCTGGGACAAGTTCCTGGAGCGCAGCGCTTATATACAAAATTACACTGCGGTCCGGAAAATTCAAGATGATATTGCCGCCTCCCGGGATTAGTCCCAGCAGGACCTACCGTCGGTGGTTATGCATTTTCCAAAATCGTCTTTTTTCTCGTAGGCATCGCAGTAGGTGCCTTCTTTTGATGTGCACCCCGGCCTGATGGAATTCACCATCACGCTTTCAGCGCAGCATTCGCTGTCTTTGTTATATTTGCAGGTGGAAACATTGCATTTTATGTTTGCCATGGAATGCCCTCCTTGAAAAATTTTTTTCATATTTAGTATCCCAGGATTTGTTTTTAATTATTTATACAGTTATGGAGGAATTCCATTTCTTTTTGTAGAATAACATTTATAAGACGAAAATGACTTTAAAAATCAATCAAATGGCATAATAGTAAAAAAGGGTCGAGGTGCATACTTTGCAAAGATAAATTTAAAAGATATAATAATGAAAATGGATCTGGAAACCCTGGTCAGCAGCCAAACACCACCCGATATATTTGTAGCGGATTTAACCGGCCGGGTCTGGAACTTGCCGGGTTTTTTGACTATTTTGCTTTTGAAAGAATACAGATATTGGGCATGACCGAAATATCCTTTCTGGAAAGTCTTCCTGCCAGGGTACGCCAGGAGCGCCTGGAGAAATTATTATCCTATGAGATACCATGTATTATTATAACCCGGAAACTTACGCCCCCCGAAGAAATCATTGAACTTGCAAAAAAGTATAAAAGGTATGTTTTGACCACTCCGGCAGCTACCACAAGGTTCATCAGTAAACTTACCGATTTCCTTGAAAGCGAGCTGGCTCCCAGGACCACCATGCATGGGGTGCTGGTAGACATATACGGTGTTGGCGTACTTATACTCGGAGAAAGCGGCATAGGCAAGAGCGAAACTGCTGTGGAACTCATAAAACGGGGCACCGCCTGGTGGCAGATGACGCCGTGGAGATAAAACAGGTGGCAAAAAATGTACTGGTAGGCACTGCACCTGAACTTATAAGGTATTATCTGGAAGTGCGCGGACTGGAGTCATAGATGTCAAGACCATTTTCGGTGCAGGTGCTGTAAGAGATGATATAAAAATTGAGATGGTAATTGAGGTGGTGGAATGGGAAAAATATAAGGAGACCGACAGACTTGGTCTTGAGGAGGAGAAAATCAATATACTGGATTCTTCCATTCCCAAAAAGACCATACCAATACGGCCCGGAAGAAATCTTGCCGCCATACTTGAAGTTGCGGCCATGGACCACAGGTTAAAGGACATGGGCTATAATGCCGCCATTGCAATTTAGCCGCAGACTTTTTAAAGAACTCAATGAAAAAAATAAATAAATGGAGGTTTACATATGCTTGATGATTTAAAAGCCATAAAGGAACTGGATAAAAGTGGCATGCTGGACCTTATCTATCATCTACCGGACCACTGCGAGGAAGCCATAAAAATTGCGAGGGATTCCATCCGGGGTTTGAGATTTCATAACATAGTGAATGTGGTAATCACCGGCCTCGGCGGTTCGGCCATAGGCGGGGATCTTATACGAATGATCTCCCAGGACCGTTCTGTAATACCCATCCTGGTGAACAGGGATTACACCCTTCCGGCCTTTGTGGACGAGAAAACCCTGGTTATAGCTTCCAGCTACTCCGGCAATACCGAAGAGACTCTTGCCTCTTATCAGGAGGCCTTGAAAAGAAAAGCCAAAGTGCTGGTCATAACTACGGGCGGTGAATTGAAAAAAAGAGCCCTGGCCGACGAAGTGCCGGTTATAACCATCCCGCATGGCCTGCCTCCAAGGGCGGCTCTTGGATATTCCTTCTTCCCGCTTCTGGTAGCTCTTGAAGAGCAGGGCATCGTTCCCAGAAAGCATTTTAAAATAGAGGAAACCATCAAGCTTTTAAAGGAAACCCGGGATTACCTGTATCCTGAAGTGCCCGAAACCGACAACCCTGCAAAACTTCTGGCTAAAAACTTCACGGCAAGCTTCCGGTCATTTACGGAGTATCCGGTGTTACCGAAATCGTTGCGGTAAGGTGGAAGGGACAGCTCAATGAAAACGCCAAGCATCCGGCCTTTTTCAATGTGTTTCCCGAACTAAACCACAATGAAATAATGGGCTATGAGGGAGACAAAGACCTGCTTTCGAAAATGGAGATTGTGATTTTAAGGTCTCCTGATGAAAATGATCGTATTAGAAAACGTATTGATATAACCAAAAGTTTAATAGAGGATGTAGTAAGTGGAGTTACGGAAATATGGCCTAAAGGGGAGTCTGCTCTGGAAAGGATGCTTTATCATATAATTTTCGGGGATTATGTAAGCGCATATCTTGCCATCCTGAACCAAAAGGACCCCACTGAAATAGATTTTATAAATGCTTTAAAGGACCGCCTGAAAAGCTAAATTGGAGGAATACGTATGATTCTGGAAGTTGATACCCATTGTCATACTGTTGCCAGCGGCCATGCATATAGTACCGTCGTAGAAAATGCTCATGTGGCGGCGAAAAAGGGTTTAAAGATGATCGCCATCACGGACCACGGCCCTGCCCTGCCGGGGGGCCCCCATTATTACCATTTTGGTAATATAAAGGTGTTGCCCCGGCAGATAGAAGGGGTTTACATACTGCGCGGCATTGAGGCTAACATATTGGATTATAACGGAAACCTGGACCTGCAGGAAGCCTATTTAAAGAACCTTGATATAGTCCTGGCCGGTTTTCATACCTTTTGCTATCCAGGAGGCAGCGTTGAGGAAAACACCATGGCCGCCATCAATGCCATGAAAAATCCCCATGTGGATATACTGGTACATCCAGGGAACCCCGAATTCCCTATAGATATAGATAAGGTTGTCCGGGCAGCGGTGGATTACAATGTACATATAGAAATAAACAATAGCTCCTTTACGGTGAGCCGCCGGGGCAGTGAGGAAAACTGCATACTCATCGCAAAAAAGGCGGCGGCTCTCGGAGCAAAAATCTCGGTGGGAAGCGATGCACATATTTGTTATGATGTAGGCAATTCTGACAAGGCCATAAGAATAATAAAAGAAGCAGGTATTTCTGAAGAAAATGTGCTCAACACTTCCATAGAGAAGGTGATAGCCTTTTTAAAGTCAAAGGGACGGGATATTGTCCCGGAGTGTAAATCCAATACAAAAATATAAACTTGAGGGGGTTTATTCATGTCAACTGTAGTGTACTTAAACGGCGAAAGGGTGGACTATGAAAACGCCAGGATTTCGGTGGAAGATAGAGGATTTCAGTTTGGAGATGGAATCTATGAAGTTGTGAGGGTGTACGGCGGCAGGTTTTTCTATCTGGACCGGCATCTGGCACGTATGAAAAAAGGAGCCGATGAAATATACCTTGACATGGATTTTGGTCTTGATAATCTGGAGAAGGTTTGCCGCCAGGCTTTAAAAGAAAGCGGCTTTAAAGATGCTTCGGTATATATCCAGGTTACCAGGGGGGCATATCCCCGCCAGCACACCTTCCCACCGGAAAGTTCCTGCACATGGGTTGTGATTGTAAGAGAAGCCAAGGCCCAGCCCCGGGAATTTTATGAAAATGGCGTTATGGGCATTACGGTTCCCGATGAGCGCTGGAACCGCTGCAATATAAAAACCGTTCAGCTTCTGGCCAACAGCATAGCCAAGGAAAAAGCCAAAAAAGCCGGAGCCTATGAGGCTATATTTCACCGGGGAGGCTGTGTCACCGAAGCCTCCAGCAGCAATGTATTCATAGTCAGGAACAAAAAACTTCTGACCCATCCCGCAAATAACTTTATCCTCCACGGCATAACCCGCGGGGTTGTTTTAGAAATAGCCCGAGATAATAAAATCGACTATTCTGAAGAAGTATTTTCCCTGCAGGACTTATTTGAAGCCGAGGAGGTATTTGTTTCGGGGACCATGACCGAGGTCATGCCCATTGTGAAAATAGATGGCAAAATCATTGGAGATGGAGTGCCGGGAGAAATAACCAGAAGTATAATGAAAGCTTACGATGCACTTACAAAAACCATTGATCAGTAGTATTTTATCGAATAAACTTTTAAAAAAATTAATATAAATAGGGTAAAAGGTGCTTCGGGAGGGATATATCGTGTACCGGCGGCCATTTACCCTATTTTTTTGTTTAATTTTTGTTTTTTTAATGGTAGGTTCTAACGGCTGTGGGTCTGATAAAAAGAGCGTGGAGCCTAACGTAAAAAAGGAATGGCAGGGTGTTATAACCCTGTGGGATTTCCCACGATGGCGGGACAAAAATGGGGACAGGTTCGGATGGATAGAGAAGAAGATCTCGGAATTTGAAAAAAAACATCCGGGTGTTTTTATCCACTTAAGACAGCTTAAATGGGAATACGGCTTGATAGAACTAAAAGCCGCTGCAGCGGCGGGCACACCTCCGGATATGGCACCGGTGGCGGCAGACTTTGATTTCATATCGGCGGGATATCTGGAACAGGTGGATGAGTATATCAAACCGGAAGATATTCCCAAATACGATGAAAAAGCCATCGAAGCGGTATCATATCAGGGAAGGATCTATGGATTTCCATGGTTCATAACCACTCACAGCCTTTTTTTAAACCTGGAAGCCTTCAGTGCAAGAGGCGCAAAAAACCCCGGGAATGAAACATGGACTTATGATGAATTTGTTGCAGCCCTTCAGAAATTGACTTATGATAAAAACAGAAACGGGAAGATGGATTACTATGGCTTTAACTTGTTTTTATCTCCAGGAAATTTTACGGTATGGCCATTTTTAACCATGGATGGTGCGAATATTTTTGATGAAAACGGCAATTTTGTTTTAAATAGCCCCGAGGGTGTTTCAGCCCTGGCCAAAATGGTGGACCTTGCCGCAAAATATAAGGTTGTGCCCGAAGAAGATTACGGCACCCTGGAAGAAAACCTGGTCTGGGGAGACTTTGCGGAAAAAAGAAAGATTGCGGTTTATCCCGCCGGCCCCTGGGCCATAAAGGTACTTGAAGACAGGGAAAGGGCGGGCAAAGGCTTTAAATTTGATATTGCTCAATATCCCGCAGGTCAAAAGCAGCCCAGGGCCTTTGCCATTGTTTCGGCCTATGGCATCTTCAAGCAAGAAGATGGGGCAAAAAAAGAGCTCTGTGCCGAATTTTTAAGTTATATAACCTCTGAAAAGGAGCAACAAGCTCTAGAACAATACGGTGTGTTTCCGGCTATCAAAGCTGTGCGGCAAAAGATGATCGAAGACCCCTTTATGAAAAAGATGGAAAAAATATTGGATGATGCCCGGGTTTTGCCAAAAGTAAATAATTTGTATAAAAAGGATGAGATCCTGACAGCTCAGATACGTATGGCGCTTCTTGCCCAAAAGACCCCGGCTCAGGCTTTGGAGGATGCTGCAAGGGAAATAGAGAAGATATCAAAAAATGGAATGACAACCTTTATGTGGAATAAATAAAAAAAGGAAAGCAAACAATAATATGGTAAGTAATTATTCGAAAACCGGCTATAATTTTGGAGGAAAACATGGAACTTAAGAAAAACGACCTCATTGACAAAGTCATCATGGGGCCGCCTAAAATCGTTAATGATATAACTTTTATACCTATACTGAGCGTTACATTCGGCTGTTTCGAAAGTTTTGGAGCGGGCTTTGGAGCAAGCATTTGCCCTAAAGCTTTTGTTGTAATAGATAAGGATGGCAACATAAGTTTTTACAATTTGATTCCCGGAGAAAATCCTGTGGACATGATAAATGCTGTCAGTAACAATTGTGATGAATAGATTATATAGTAGAAAAAACTCCAAGGTTTTTTAAAATTCATGCAGGATTTATCTTCAAAATATAGAAATAAACTATGTTAAGTACTTAAAGCAAGTCCTTTTTAATTGGAAAAAAGAAGGGAAGGTAACATGAAGCTTGATTTACTTTACGACAAATTGAAGAACTTTATATCCGAAGAAAGAATCAAACAAAATGAACCCATGAAAAACCATACTTCCTTTCATATAGGTGGCCCTGCAGATATTTTAGTCTTGCCGCAGGATGCTGAAGAAATAAAAAGAATTATAACATGCTGCAAGGATGAGGGTGTCCCCTTTTTTGTGATGGGGAATGGAACAAATCTATTAGTGAGGGATAAGGGTATCCGAGGCGTTGTCATAAAACTTGCTCAAAATTTTAATGACATACAAATTACCAAAAACATAATAAAATGTAAGGCGGGAATGGCTGTATCTGCAGCGGTGCGTGCCGCTTTGGAAAACAGCCTCAGCGGCCTCGAATTTGCAAGCGGCATTCCTGGCACTGTGGGCGGTGCTGTGGTCATGAATGCGGGTGCTTTTGGCGGGGAGATGGCCGATGTAGTAAAAAAGGTAAATGTTCTTGATCTAGAAGGAAATATTTTTGAGATGTCAAAGGATGAATTGGGGTATTCTTATAGAAATTCTGTGCTTCAAAAGGGAGATAAGATCTTGCTCGATGTGGAAATGGAACTTACCCCAGGAAATCGCGATGAAATAAAGGCAAAAATGGAGGATTATATCTCTCGAAGGAAACAGAAGCAACCATTGAATTTACCCAGTGCCGGCAGCGCTTTTAAAAGGCCGCCGGGGAACTATGCCGGATATCTCATAGAAAAGGCTGGGCTCAAGGGTTACAGGATAGGCGGTGCCATGGTTTCAGACCTTCACGCCGGCTTTATAGTCAATATAGACAATGCTACATGTGAAGATGTGCTGAAATTGATAAAGCATATTCAAAAGGAGGTAAAGGATAAGTTCAATATAGACCTGGAACCTGAAATAAAAATCCAGGGTGAATCATGAAAGTAAGGAGGCATATAAATTGATTGTGGGGCTAGATATGGGGGGAACCCATGTAGATGCTGTAATTATCGACCGGGGAAACATAGTTGATATAGCCAAGACCCCCGCCGATCGCTCCGATCTGTTTGGTTCCATATGGGCGACCCTAGATAACTTACTTTCAGGAAAAAAAGTGTCACGCATTGAGCGTATTAATTTGAGCACTACTGTATCGACTAATGCCATTATAGAAGGTAAGACTGCTCCCGTCGGCATGATTATCGAAAGTGGTCCGGGCATGGACCCTTCTTTTATGTCATGCGGCAGTGAAAATATATTCATTACCGGATATGTCGACCATAGGGGCAGGGAAATAAAACCCTTTGATCCGGTAGAAATTCAGGAAGCAGCGTCCCGATTCAAGCAGCAAGACATTAAAACCTGTGCCGTGGTAGCCAAGTTTTCCACTCGAAATCCACTGCATGAAATTAATATTCAAAAGATGTTAAAAGATGAGTTTTGCCCCATAACTATGGGACATACCCTTTCAGGGAAACTCAATTTCCCTCGGAGAGTCTTTACGTCCTACTTGAACTGTGCTGTATACCATGTCTTTAAAGCGTTTTGTGATAGCATAAGAAAGGCTATGCAGAAGGAGAACATCCATGTTCCTGTGAATGTGCTTAAAGCCGATGGCGGCACTATAAGTTTGGATGTAGGGCAACAATATCCGGTAAATACCATATTATCGGGGCCTGCCGCCAGTCTCATGGGCGCCTGTGCCTTTAATGCCGGCGATAAAGATGCCGTATTTCTGGATATTGGTGGCACCACCACCGATATTTCCTTCGTAGCTGATGGAGTACCCTTATTTGAACCTCTTGGTATAAATATAGGTCCTTATAACACACTGGTAAGAGCCATATACAGCGTATCCATAGGCCTTGGAGGAGATAGCGCCATTCATATAGAAAATGGCGAATTAAAAATAGGCCCTCAGAGAGAAGGATTTCCCATGGCCCTCGGAGGTCAGGTGCCGACTCCCAGCGATGCCATGATAGTGTTAGGGCTTCTTGACTTCGGAAATAAGGACCGGGCTATTTTGGCCATGAAGCTTTTAGGGGAAAAGCTGGGTATGGATGCCAGGGCTGCTTCTGAAGTTGTATATGAAAAGATGGCAGACATAATAAAACAAAAGGTGGACAGCCTTATTAAGGATATAAACAGCCGCCCTGTATATACCGTAAAGGAACTTTTATACGGAAAAAGACTAAAACCTGAATATGTTTCCATAATAGGGGGCCCAGCCAGGGCTATGGCTCCGGTGCTGGAAAAGAAATTCAATCTTCCCTGCCGCGTTCCCGAAAATTATGAAGCGGCCAATGCGGTGGGAGCAGCCCTTGCAAAAACCACCGCCGAGATTACCCTTCTTGCCGATACGGCGTCAGGAGTGCTTTCGGTCCCGGAGATTGGTCTGTATAAGCGAATTGACAGAAATTTCACCCTGGATATGGCCAGGCAAAAAGCTCTGGAGCTTTTAAAGCAGAGGGCTTCCATACTGGGAGCTGAGGGTAGTGAAACCGAATCAGAGATAACGGAGGAATCGAGCTTCAATATGGTGCGGGGGTTTTATACCAGCGGCAAAAACATAAGGATTAAAGCCCAGGTAAAACCCGGATTACTATATGAACTACGAGGTGTGAACTATGCTTAGGGCTAAGAATAGACTGGGTCTTGTATTTTTCCCGGCTTTCGACTGGGCGATAAGCCCCACCCATCCCGAGAGAGAAGAAAGGCTGCTGTATACTCAGGACCAGGTATTTGAAGAGGGAATAGCCGATATTGAAGGGATCAAATTCTTTAATCCCGGCATGGCCACTGAAAAAGATGTACAGAGGGTGCATTTTTGTGTGCCTGATGTGATGTCACGGGTGACCGAGTCCCATCTCATTTCCGCCGGAGGTGCCATCAAAGCTGCAGAAGCCCTTATGGAAAAAGAAGTGGACAAAGCCTTTGCCATAGTAAGGCCGCCGGGACATCATGCCCAGAGGGTCGTCTTTGGCGATAGGGGCTTTTGCATCATAAATATAGAGGCGGTAATGCTGGAAAACATAAGACAGAGGTTTGGCCACCGGAGAATAGCCATAGTAGACACCGACTGTCATCATGGGGACGGCACCCAGGACATATACTGGAATGACAGGGATACCCTTTATATATCCTTCCATCAGGATGGCAGGACACTTTATCCCGGCACCGGTTTTCTGGATGAGTTTGGCGGTCCGGCAGCCATCGGATACAACATAAATGTTCCCCTGCCGCCGGAAACGGGAGAAGAAGGATTTTTATATGTGCTGGATAACCTCGTAATGCCCATATTAGAAGAATATAAACCCGATCTTGTCGTCAATTCCGCCGGCCAGGACAACCACTACACAGACCCCATCACCAACATGAACTTTACCGCCCATGGCTATGCCAAGTTAAACCACAGGTTAAACCCGGACATTGCGGTCCTGGAAGGCGGGTATTCCATAGAAGGAGCCCTTCCTTATGTGAATCTTGGCATAATCCTGGCCATGGCGGGGCTTGATTACTCCCATGTAAGGGAGCCGGACTATGATCCCACAAAACTTAAGCAGTCTCCCCGCATCACCGAATATATAAAAGAGTTGTGTGAGAAGATCTACGAGCGCTGGTGCAGAAAAGAGGGTATCGCTAGAGAAACTCTCAAAGGTAAGGAGTATGTATTGAGGCCGAGAAATGTATATTATGACACCGACGGCATCATGGAGGAACAGACACAGAAGTTCAAAGTTTGTCCCAACTGCTCCGGCCTGAATACCATCCACTCCCGCTCCGACTGGGGCTATGAGATATTCGCTGTCTCCATACCGCGTGACGCCTGCCCGGCATGCATTGACGAAGGATACAAAATATATAAAGAAACACCGGAAGGGAAGTATTTTAAAACCTTTCTTCAAGATAGAGTAAACGACACATATATGAGTAAGTAATTTTCTTTTTAAGGCGGGGCACACCGAAAGTTTTGGCCCCACCTTAAACATTCATCAAAAAAATAAATCGCACACAAACGAAAATTATGTTAAAATATGATTATAATTGTTGATTTATGGAGAGATAATAGAATGTTTGCAATTGAGCGGCAAAATAAGATAAAAGAGATACTATTTAAAGAAAAAAGAGTGGATGTTTCAGAGCTCAGCAAGCTTTTTGAAGTTACGGAGGTTACTATCCGCCGGGACCTGGACAAGCTTGAGCAGGATGGCTTCCTCATAAAAACTTACGGTGGAGCGGTCTTAAACGAGGAGGCTTTCAAAGATGCAACAAAAGATGAGTCTGAAGATGAAAACCTTGAAGATAAGCAATTGATAGGCAGTATTGCTTCTCATATGGTAGAAAACGGAGAGGCCATATTCCTTGGACCCGGGACCACCTGCCTTGAAATAGCTAAAAAAATCAAAGACAAAAAAATCACGGTTTTAACCAACGATCTTGTCATAGCTCTTGAGTTAAAGGATGCCCTGGGAATAAAGGTCATAGTATCCGGAGGGGATCTCATACAATCCACATCCATGCTGGTTGGCCGGTTTGCCCATCAGGCGCTGGAAGGCATCTATATAAACAAGGCTTTCATAGGCGTGAAAGGTGTAAACTTCGAAACCGGCTATACTCTGGATAGATATGAAGAGGCTTTATTCCTGCAGGAAGTATCCAAGATATCCAGAGAAGTAATCATTGTCGCAGACCATACCAAATTTAATAAAATTGCCTTTGCCAGGCTGGGAGACCTGACCATGGCCAGGAAAGTCATAACAAACAAGCAAATTCCTGATGAATATAAAAGCTTTTTCTTTGAACATGCGGTAAAGCTGTATACCACCTATGAATTTGAATAGTGATTTGTGGGGGACGTATGTTGAACTATTTTTTAGAGATGAAAAAAATAACAAAGAGTTTTAATGGAAATATAGTCTTAAAGGATGTAGACCTTTTTGTCCGCAAGGGTGAAGTGCATGCATTAGTTGGGGAAAACGGTGCCGGAAAGTCTACTCTCATGAAGATTTTGGCAGGGGTAATGCAACCCGATACAGGGGAGATATTTATTGACGGAAAGCGACAAGTTTTAAACAATCCTAAACAGGCACAGGACGTGGGGATATCCATGATATTCCAGGATATAAATCTATTTCCTGACTTGACCGTTGCAGAGAACATATTCCTTCAAAGAATTCCATTGAAAAGAATTGGGTTGTTAAAACTGATAGATTGGAAAAAGATACATAAGGATACTGAAAAATATTTGAAATATATGGGCCTGAATTTCAAACCGCAAACTTCAGTTAAATCTTTGAGCGTGGGTGAACAAAAATTCGTAGAAATAATAAGAGCCATGTTTCAAAAGGCAAAGATCATTATCATGGATGAGCCGACTACGGCGCTAACTGAAAGGGAGACATGCCAGCTTTTCGAAGTTATAAGGGATGTAAAAAAATTAGGGGTTACAGTTATTTTTATTTCCCATAGGTTGGATGAGGTTACGAAAATAGCTGACAGTTTGACCATTCTAAGAGATGGCAAAGTGGTGGAAACAGGTATTGCCCAAAACTTAGACCTGAATCATATAGTAAAAATGATGGCTGGTAAGGAAGTGGAGGATAGGTATCCAAAATTAAATGTAAAATTAGGTAAAGAAGTGCTAAAGGTTGAAAACCTTGGATATAATGACCGAATTAAGGATATCTCTTTCAGCCTCAGGAGCGGCGAAATCCTTGGAATAACGGGCTTGAGCGGAGCTGGCAGGAGAACGCTAGCCAGGACGATTTTTGGTATCAACAGGCCGTTTGAAGGTAAAATATTCATAAATGACAGGGTATTTAGAAACATGACTCCTGATCTGGCAATTAAAAATGGGTTATGCTATGTAACGGGGATAGTGGCCGGAGAAGGTTTGATACTGAAAATGGCCGTACCGTCGAATATCACTCTGACAAACCTGAATAGGGTTTCCCATAAGGGCATTCTTATAAACACGGAAGAATTAAAAGCTGCCAGAGATTTTATAAAAAGGCTGGAAATAAGAGCGGAAGAAACGGACATAGTCCAGAATTTAAGTGGAGGCAGTCAGAAAAAGCTGTTGTTTGCCAAATGGCTTTTTGCCAATGCAAGAATTATGATGATTGAAGATCCGACTACCGGTATAGATATAAGTTCAAAAGTTGACATATACAACATCATCAATGAACTGGTTCGTTCAGGAGTGGCTATAATTTTAATCTCTTCGGATCTGCCTGAATTGATTGGGATGTGCGATAGGATAATGGTAATGTACAACGGAGAAATAAAAAAGGAATTTTCCAGGTCTGAAGCGACCCAGGAAAAGCTATTGTTTTATGCGTCGGGCGGGGAGGATTCAAAAAGAACACAAACGAACATAAACAAAAAATAACGTAAAAATATTTGATAAAAAGAAGGAATTTTTGACTTTTTGTAGAATATAAAATATATAAAAATAAACAATACAACAAAACAATACATTAACGAAAATAATGTTTCATTTTATAAAAAACAAAATAATAAAAAAAAGGAAAATGGTCATGAACGATTTTGTATTGGAACTCGACAATATTTCAAAAACTTTTCCGGGGGTAAAGGCTCTGAGCAAAGTCAAGTTTAACTTGCGAGCCGGAGAAGTGCATGCCCTGATAGGCGAAAACGGGGCGGGGAAGTCGACTTTTATTAAAGTAATAACAGGTGTGCACCAGCCTGATAGTGGAGAAATTTTTCTGTATGGTAAAAAAGTAACTTTTGCCAATCCCACTGTGGCGCGGGTCCAGGGTATAGCCGCAATTTATCAAAACACGACCTGCTTTCCCGACATGACCGTCACTGAAAACATTTTTCTCGGACATGAATATGTAGAACACAGAACAAAGCGAATCTTATGGAAAAAAATGCACGAAAAGGCAAGAGAGCTGCTCCGATCGATAGGAAGCAATATAGATCCCGAAGAAAAGATGGGCAGTTTGAGTGTCGCACAGCAGCAAATGGTAGAGATCGCAAAAGCGCTTTCCCAGGATGCAAAGATACTGCTTATGGATGAACCTACCGCGGCTTTGACCAATCGTGAAACAGAAGAACTCTTTGCCATAACCAGAAGACTTAAAGAAGCGGGAACATCAATTATTTTTATTTCTCATAGAATCGAAGACATTTATAAAATTGCCGACAGGGTGACGATCTTTAGGGACGGCTGTTATGTGGGGACATGGAACATATCGGATATTACCAGAGATGACCTTATAAAACTTATGGTAGGCAGGGAGATAACCCGACTTTTTCCTAAAAAGCAAGCGAAGATAGGCAATGAGATATTGAGAGTGGAGGGCCTGTGCAAAACGGGGATCTTTGCAGATATATCCTTTAACCTGCATGAAGGTGAAATATTAGGTCTTACGGGTCTTATCGGTTCAGGAAGGTCCGAAGTCGCTCAGGCCATTTTCGGTATATATCCCGCCGATGAAGGGAAAATCTATATAGAAAACAGGGCGGTAAACATTGATAATCCACTAAAGGCAATGAAGCTGGGGATAGGCTATCTGCCGGAAGACAGGCAGATACAGGGCCTCGTATTGCCGTTTTCCATCATGGAAAACATCACTTTGCCGGTGATAGAGGATTTTTCACGCAGAGGATGGCTGCACCGATCGGCCGAATATATTAAAGCGAAAGAAATGGCCGAACTTTTGCAGGTCAAGGCAACCAGCGTTTTCGACAAGGCTTATTCGCTGTCGGGAGGCAATCAGCAAAAGGTTGTGGTGGCAAAACTTCTGGCTGCCAGGCTGAAGGTACTGATCCTGGATGAACCAACCAAGGGTATCGATGTGGGTTCAAAGGCTGCCATACACGAAATAATGAGCAACCTGGCTTGCCGGGGGTTCGGAATCATCATGATTTCTTCCGAAATGCCGGAGGTTCTGGGCATGAGCGACAGGATCCTGGTAATGCATGAAGGCCGGATCACCGGTGAATTCGATAGGGCAGAGGCTACCCAGGAGAAGATCATGGAGGCGGCTATAACAAAAAGGACTCGGCAGAGAACGGCGGAAGCTTTCTAGGCCTTAAGGCCCAGGACATATACGTCACGCGTGAAAACACTTCAGCAGGGAAAGAACCAATTCGCATTTGGATGGAAATAATGAGCGGGTTATGGCGTTGTGTAAGGCGCACGCTTTTGTATAGCTGCTCGGCTTTCCTGAACTCCAGCGGCCATCTTCTGTTAAAGGTGGTTTTTCAGTATAAAGTATAAAAGGTGGGAATGCTTGTGGCGGAAATAATTTTAGAAAAGAAATCAAGAATTTTAGGTATTGCAAAGTTCAGAGAATTGGGATTACTGGGATTTATAATTATACTTGCTGTTTTTGTGCAATTACGCAATCCAAGCTTTTTAACGATGGAAAATCTCAACGATATGATAAAAAACACAGCAATATTGAGCATTCTAGCAGTAGGAATGATGCTTGTAATAATAACCAGGGGAATTGATCTTTCGATAGGAGCAACACTGGCGTTGGCCGGTATGATATCCGCATTGACCGTAAGCAGCAATCCGCATATGTCACCCGTAACCACAATACTGCTTGGAACTGCGGTAGGTGTGGCATGTGGAGGCGTTATTGGATTTCTTATATCAAAAACAGCTATTCTTCCGATTATTGCCACGCTAGGCATGATGAATGTATTTAGAGGTTTGACATTCATGGTCAGCAATGGCAGATGGGTGAGTGCAAACCAGATGCCGGCAAGCTTTAAAGCGATTGCAACGGGTAAAATCCTTGGAATAAATACGCTGATATTTATTGCGATCGTTATATATGTTGTATTTTTCTACTTTATAAATTATACAAGAACCGGAAGACAGATTTATGCCGTGGGGAGCAATCCCGATTCAGCAAAAATCAGCGGCATCGACAATGAAAAAATCCTGTGGATGGTTTATACAATAATGGGAGCTCTTGCAGGACTTGCAGGCGTGCTGTGGGTTTCAAAGTTTGCTTCAGCCCAGGGCGATACAGCCATGGGTTATGAGATGAACGTTATCGCTGCCTGCGTCCTTGGAGGAGTAAACATAGCGGGAGGTTCGGGAAAGATATCCGGTATAATATTGGGGTCGCTTCTGCTGGGGATATTGAACAATGCTCTACCCCTTATTAACGTTTCTCCATTCTGGCAGCAGGCAATCCAGGGTGTTATCATCCTTATTGCTGTAATAATCAATGCCCTTGTAAAAAGAAGCGTTGAGAGAAACAACCTTATGAGGAGGAAAATATAAGCCGTGAAGCATAAAAGCATTATTACAAAAAAGGAAATTAATCTGAGAAATTTTTTCTTCCAATGGGAATGGATGCTTGTTCTAATCTTCATTGTTATAAATGTAATAAATTCAAATTTGTCTCCGTATTACCTGGATGCAGCACAGTTGCTTGATGCGACAATGGCTTTTCTTGACAAGGCGTTCATTGTCCTTCCCATGACCTTTGTCATAATACTCGGCGATATCGACATATCTGTAGCTTCAACAGTGGCTTTGTCGGCAGTAATTATGGCTGTTACATACAACCATGGAGTATCTATGGTGCTTGCAATGATTATATGCCTTTTGGTGGGAACCGTTTGCGGTTTTATAAACGGATACCTCATAGTAAAATTCAAGGAACTATCGGCGGTGATTGTCACGCTTTCTACAATGATAATTTACCGGGGAATTGCTTATATAATACTTAAGGATCAGGCTGCAGGCAAATTTCCGACATGGTACCAGTTCCTCGGCTGGGGAAAGATCGGAGGCATTCCGCTGATACTAATAGTATTTTCTATTTTTGCAATCCTTTTCGGCCTGCTGCTTCACAAAACGACCTTTGGGAGACGTGTCTATGCCATGGGGAATAATATAACTGCTTGTCGTTTTTCGGGAGTGGAAGTCGATAAAATAAAAGTTATAATCTATACTCTTACTGGTTTTATGTCAGCTGTTACAGCATTGTTTTTGACATCGAGGATGGGAAGCACAAGACCGAACGTAGCTATAGGGTATGAACTGGACGTAATTGCCACGGTCGTCCTTGGCGGTGTGAGCTCGGCCGGAGGTAAGGGAAGAATCATAGGGCCAATAATATCGGTTTTCCTTATCGGTTTCCTTCGATATGGATTGGGCCTAATAAATGTTCCTTCTCAAGAATTGCTAATAATAATAGGCTTATTGCTCATATTTGCCGTAATGATACCAAACTTAAAAATAAATACAAAAAATCTAAAGTTTATAAAGTAGTTTTAGCTTTGAATGATTATTAGTAATTGATATACAACAGTTAAAAACTGTTTGTATATAAAATTAATTATCAAAGGGGGAAAATTGAATGAAAAGAGCACTGGTTATCATCCTGGTTCTTGCGCTTGCTGTGTCTTTGCTGGCTGGATGTGGTCAAAACGCGTCACAAAGCTCCGGACAAAATTCTGAAAAAGCCTCGGAACAAAACTCTGGACAGGGCAAACCTCAGGGAGAAACTAAAGCAGGAAAAATGAGAATTGCTCTAATAGTTAAGAGCACAGGAAATCCTTTCATGGAGAAAATGGCGGATGGATTCAAGACTGCTGTTGAGGAAGGCGGCAATGAAGCTATTTTAAAAGCGCCTGATCAGCCGACTGCTGAAGCTCAAATTCAGATGATTGAAGAGCTTATTGCCCAAAAGGTTAATGCAATCGCTGTATCTGCCAATGACCCCGATGCTCTTCAGCCCGCTCTTCAAAAGGCCATGAAAGATGGCATAAAGGTGCTTTCTCTGGATTCAGCAGTTAATGCCGAAAGCCGTATGGTACATATCCAGCAGGCAGACCCGGAAAGAATCGGAAGAATACAGATACAGGCGGCATATGAGATGATTGGCGGAGAAGGGCAGATAGCTGTTCTCAGTGCCACATCACAGGCAACTAATCAGAACACCTGGATTCAATGGATGAAGGAAGAACTAAAGGATCCCAAGTACGCAAAGATGGAGCTTGTAAAGGTTGCATATGGCGATGACCTCCGGGATAAGAGTGTTTCTGAAACCGAAGGCCTGCTCAAGTCCTACCCTAATCTTAAAGCAATTATAGCGCCTACGACAGTTGGCATAGCTGCTGCAGGCAAAGTGCTTACAGACAAAGGCCTTAAAGGCAAGGTTTACCTGACAGGCCTTGGATTGCCGAGTGAAATGGCAGAATATATTGAGAGCGGTGTTTGCCCATGGATGTATTTGTGGAATCCTATAGACTTGGGGTATTTAGCCGGATGCGCTGCTAATGCTCTGGTGAAGGGAGATATCACGGGTAAGGCCGGAGAAAAATTCACTGCCGGAAAACTTGGGGAGAGAGAAGTTATCCAGGTCGGGGATGGAACAGAAATCATGCTTGGCGACCCCTTCAAGTTTGACAAAAGCAATATCGAGGAATGGAAGAACGTATATTGATTTAAAATATAATTTGAGTTTAATTTGCCTCCCTCAAACTTCATGTTTGGAGGAGGCATGTCATTGGGGGTATATCATGAAAAAGAGCAATAAATTTGCATGGACCTGGACGATAAAAGAAGAGTATCTTGATGAATACGTAAAAATGCATCTTAACCCATGGCCTGAAATTTTAGAAGAACACAGTAAAGCCGGAATAAAAAATTACTCCATATTCCAGAATGGAAATCAGTTCTTTTACTGTTTTGAATGTGACGATGTAGAAGCTGCGTTTGATTATATTGCAAAAAGCGAAGCATGTAAGAGATGGAACGCTATTACATCCAGGATGGTAGAGGGTTCGTTTGATTTTAATGAAGCGGAGCCTATAAAACCAATGCGAGAAGTATTTTATTTAGAGTAATGCTTAAAACTAATTCAAATCAAATGTAAACGAACTCAAGATGGAGTCAAGATATGCATATTTTTATAGTTAAAAGTGGGTACAGAAATCTGTACCCACTTTTAACTATAAAAATATATAAAACAACAAAAATATTATCGATTAAGAGCCACAAATTTCAACGTAAATCTATAATATTATTTCAATTGATATGAAGTATGGTGAGCGGAAATCTAATTCTTACTTGTGCCGCTTTTAGGCATAGATTTTTTTGGAACCAAAAAATTTTTTTTTGAAATCCCAAAAATAAAGAGGATTTTTTGTTTGTTTAGAGAATATATATAAATAATAAAAGCATCAAATGAAAAAGACATTTTTGAAAGGCTTTAAGGGAGGCTAAACATGCGACCCGAGGAACGGCGGCAGGAAATTATGAAACATTTGAATGAACGGGGCATTGCAAAAGTTACTGAATTAAGCGAAATATTCCAGGTAACGGAGGAAACCATTCGTCGGGACTTAGAATATCTTGAAGGCAAGGGCTACTTAAAGCGCACCCATGGCGGCGCCTACAATATAAAAATAGGTCAGGAAGAGACCGCTTTTTATATCAGAAATATGCGAAACCGGCTGGAAAAGCAAAGTATTGGAAAGGTTGCGGCAGAACTGGTCCAGCCGGGCGATGTCATAGCAGTAGATGCCAGCACTACAGCTCTGCAGTTTGTATATTTTTTGAAAGAAAAAAAGGACATTGTTGTGATTACCCATGCCATAAAAGTAGTCATGGCATTGGAAGGTAACCGAGATATTACGGTGATATGCACCGGTGGGACATTGCAGCCCAGGACCCTATCCTTCGTAGGACCTCTGGTGGAGAGTGCGCTTTCCAACTATAACATCAGAAAGGCTTTCATTTCCTGTAAAGGCATAACTTTAGAGGAAGGCATAACCGAATCCACAGAACTTCAGGCAAAAGTCAAGCAGGAGATGTTAAAAGCCGCAAAAGAGACCATCTTGCTGGTGGACCACGATAAATTTGGGACCGCCACACTTACCACCATGGCTCCGGTAACGGCGGTAAATAAAATAATAACAGATACAGGAACACCGAAAGAGGACCTGGATAAATTAAAGAAACTGGGTATCGAAGTTATAGTAGCGCCGGGGCCAGGTGAAGTCCACAATGTGAGTTATGGTGAGTCAGAGAACCGTCACCTGACTCATTAACAATGAAATGGCAAAATTTAAAAAGGAGGTTTTTTGACCATGTCAAAAGGATATGAAGTCTGGGAAGAGAGGCAGATGGAAAAAGGTATCGATGTGGAACGGGTAAAGGAGAAGATCAAAAGCTTCAAAGTGGAGACTCCTTCCTGGGGTTACGGGGATTCGGGTACCAGATTTAAGGTGTTCAAACAGGCTGGAGTGCCCAGAAGCCTTTTTGAGAAGTTGGAAGATGCCGCTCAAGTGCATAAGTATACGGGCATCTGTCCTTCGGTAGCCATACATATACCCTGGGACAAAGTAGATGACTATGGCGAAGTGAAAGAATTTACTGAGAGTTTGGGGCTTAAAATCGGTGCTGTAAATCCCAACCTATTCCAGGATGATGACTATAAATTCGGCAGTGTTTGCAATGCAAATCCGGAAATAAGGAAAAAAGCAGTAAACCATATGCTTGAATGTGTTGAAATCGCAAGAGCAGTTGATTCAAAGATACTGAGCCTGTGGTTTGCCGACGGTACCAATTACCCGGGGCAGGGGGACTTTAGAGACAGGAAACACTGGATGCAGGAAAGCCTGGCCGAGCTTGATGCCGCCATGGACGACGATATGAGGATGCTCATAGAATACAAATTTTACGAGCCGGGATTTTATCATACAGATATCGCTGACTGGGGCATGGCATACACCTTTGCCACAAAAATAGGTAAAAAAGCCCAGGTACTGGTGGATTTAGGGCACCATCCCCAGGGGACAAATGTGGAACACATAGTGGCGTTTTTGCTGGATGAAGGCAAACTGGGCGGATTCCATTTCAACAACAGGAAATACGGCGATGATGACCTTATCGTAGGTTCCATCAATCCCTATGAACTCTTCCTTATCTTCAACGAACTGGTGGCGGGAGCCTGCGATCCCTGGACGAAGGAAACCGCTGAAAATGTGGCATACATGATAGACCAGAGTCATAATATTGAGCCCAAGGTGCCTGCCATGATACGTTCGGTTCTGAATGTTCAAACTGCCTATGCAAAAGCGCTTTTAGTAGATAGGGAACTTCTAAAAGAACGTCAGTTGAACGGTGACGTTCTGGGGGCCGAAGCTGTGGTAAGAGAGGCCTTTGAGATTGATGTAAGGCCGCTTTTGGGAAAAGTAAGGGAGGAAATGGGACTTGCTCCAGATCCTATGAAGGCGTATCTTGAGAGCGGTTATGAACAAAAGAAACTCGAAAGGGGCATAGGCGGCAAGGGCTGGGAGTAATACTGAAGGTGCATGCCGGTTCTTTGTTGTTAGAAAATTGTTACGATGACAAGAATGTTCTAACCATAGAAAGAAGGTATATACCATGCATGATGCGGCATTTCAGGAGCTTGAGATCATATCCCAGGCCGTGGGCAACTTCCCTGACATGGTGCAGGGGGGCGGAGGCAACACTTCGGTAAAACTCAATGATGAACTTATGGCAGTTAAAGCCTCGGGTTATAAATTGAAACAAGTGACCCGGAGTGAAGGATTCGTGTTAGTAAATTATAAAGATATTAAGGATTATTTTGCCAGAGCGGATTTAAATTCCGATATAGACTATGAAAAAGATAGCACCGCTTTTTTGAAAAAGAGTGTAGTGAAAGTTGAAGGATTAAGGGATCTCAGGCCTTCAGTGGAAGCAGGTTTCCACTCCATTTTACTAAAATATGTCATACATTCTCATTCGGTTTATGCAAATATTCTTTGCTGCAGCAAAAAGGGTGAAGAAATCATAAGGAAGGTATTTTCCGGCAAACATTATAATATTCTCTGGGTTCCCTATGTAAATCCGGGTTTTTACCTGACGCTCAAGATACAGGAAGGCATAAAGTGTCATATAGAAAAAGGCGGCAAATTCCCAAAAGTTATATTTATGGAAAATCACGGCCTAATTGTTAATTCTGACAGCCGAGAAGAAGTTATAAAGCTACATGAAGAAGTAAACGAATCAATAAAAACATTTTTACACATAAATAGTCCCTATCCAGAAATAACACTCGAAAGAGTAAATGATAACACTTATTTAAGTCGCACTACTTTTCTTACCGATTTCTTTAAGAACAATCTAATTTCCCCGGATTATTTCGACGTAGTGGCACTTTACCCGGACCAACTGGTTTACCTGAACGATAACATTTCAGTGGACGGTATGGATAATAAGCTCAATATCAACACAAAGACAGGTGAGATAATATATAAGTCTTCTTTTTCGGAAGCCATGACCATGGAGGAAACATTATTGGGATATGTCTATGTGGTGAGTAAGATAAAACAATGTAATCTTCCCATAAAAACCATGACCCCTGAGGAGATAGGTTTTATAAAAAATTGGGAGAGCGAAAAATACCGCAAAACCTTAATCAAATAGGAGGATTTTCATGAAAACCAAAGCAGTAAGGTTATATGGCAAGAATGATCTCAGGCTTGAAGAATTTGAACTGCCGCCCATAAAAGACGATGAAATCCTGGCCCACATTGTATCGGACAGCCTTTGCATGTCTTCATACAAGGCGGCGGTGCAGGGACCGGAACACAAGAGGGTTCCGAAAGATATAGACAAAAGACCCGTCATCATCGGACATGAATTTTGCGGTGAAATTCTGGAAGTAGGGAAAAAGTGGAGCCCAAAATTCAAACCCGGTCAGAAGTTTACCGTTCAGCCGGCCTTAAACTACAAAGGAACTCTTGCGGCACCGGGATATTCCTTCCAGTATATAGGGGGAGATGCCACATATATTGTCATACCCAATGAAGTCATGGAGATGAATTGCCTCCTACCCTATAACGGCGAAGCATATTTTTACGGTTCCCTTTCAGAACCCATGTCCTGCATAGTGGGAGCCTTTCATGCTAGCTATCATACTACCCAGGGTTCCTATGTGCATCACATGGGCATTGCGGAAGGCGCCAACATGGCCATGCTGGGAGCAGCAGGTCCCATGGGATTAGGTGCCGTAGATTATGCCATTCATGGTCCGAGAAAACCTCGCTTCTTAGTGGTAACCGATATCGATGATGCAAGACTTGCCAGGGCTGCCCAGATCATCACCGTGGAGGAAGCCGCCAAAAACGGTGTGGAACTCAAATATGTAAATACCGCCGGCATCGAAAACGTGGATAAATACCTTCTGGATCTCACCGGCGGAAAAGGCTACAGCGATGTGTTCGTATTTGCACCCGTAAAACCCGTGGTAGAGCTGGCCGATAGAATCCTGGGCAAGGACGGCTGCCTCAATTTCTTTGCAGGTCCCACCAATCCGGCCTTTTCTGCAGAATTCAACTTCTACAATGTGCACTACAGCTCTACCCATGTGGTGGGCACCAGCGGCGGCAACACCGATGACATGATTGAATCTCTACAGTTAATGGAAAAAGGCCTCATAAACCCGGCAGCCATGATCACCCATGTAGGAGGCCTCAACTGCGTGGCTGAAACCACCTTAAACCTCCCCAAGATACCCGGCGGCAAAAAGCTCATATATACCAACATCGACATGGAACTTACCGCTATTGCAGATTTCAAGGAGAAGGGCAAGACAGATCCACTTTTTGCAAAACTTGCCGAGATCATTGAAAATAACAATGGTCTTTGGTGTGCCGAAGCAGAAAAGTATCTGCTGGAAAATGCCAAACCTATAAAATAATGTATAAAAAAACCAGGAGCAAGGGGAAAAATTATGGACAAACGATATCAACAATATGTTGAAGACCTAAATAATGATGATGTTAATATCAGGCTTGAAAGTATCAGGAAGCTTGCAGAAGCCATTAAAAATGGCGATATATTGCGGCCCCAGAGCGGTGATTGTGTGAATAACCATATTCACACCTGCTATTCCTTTTCACCCTATTCCCCTACAAAAGCTGTATGGGCCTCATATAATGCGGGTCTTGCCACATGTGGTATTGTAGATCATGATACCGTAAGTGGTGTCAGGGAGTTCATAGAGGCCGGGAAAGTCATTGGCATGGCCACTACCATAGGTATGGAATGCAGGGTGGATTTTTCCAGGACGCCTTTAAAAGGGAGGAGAATAAACAACCCCGATCAAGACGATATCGCCTATGTGACTCTTCATGGCATCCCCCACACCCAGATAGATAAAGTAAAAGCATTTATAGAACCTTATAAGGAAGAAAGAAACAAACGTAACCGACTGATGGTGGATAAAATAAATGATTTAATTGCCGCATCAGGTATTAAATTGGACTTTGATAAAGATGTAGTTCCCATTTCTAAAAATAACGAAGGCGGGAGCATAACCGAAAGGCACATACTTTTTGCTCTGGCAAAAAAATTGGCGGAGAAATTCGGCAGAGGCCTTGCACTTCTGGACTTTTTAAAAGTAGAAATGAAATTGCCCGTAAGCGACAAGAACGAAAAATACTTGCAAGACACCGAAAACGAATATTATCTTTACGATGTATTGGGAGTGTTAAAGAGCGATACATCTTCCTTTTATATCGACGCCACCAGCGAGTGCCCGGACGTAAAAGATTTTATCAAACTGGCAGACGAGGTGGGAGCTATCTCAGCGTATGCGTATCTGGGGGACGTGAAGGATTCCGTCACCGGAGATAAAAGGACCCAGAAATTTGAAGACGACTACCTGGAAGAGCTATTTGAGGTATTAAAGGAGACCGGATTTAAAGCCGTCACTTATATGCCCACAAGAAACAGCATAAATCAGCTGACGAGACTAAAGGCCCTCTGCAAAAAATACGGATTTTTTGAGATAAGCGGCGAAGACATAAATTCCCTGAGACAATCTTTTATCTGTGACGCCTATAAAAAACCCGATTTTCAAAACCTTATCGATTCCACGTGGGCACTTATAGGGCATGAAAAAGCCGCTACCAAAGATATAGAAGACGGTATGTTTTCACAAAGGACCATACAAAAATATCCTGATTTGGAAGAAAGGATCCAGGTATATAAAAAACTAGGTATTAGCAGCAGGTAATAAATATGGTTCAGATGTAGAAAGTCGAAGGGTGGTGACATGTGAAGGTTGGCTGCACCATGGCCTTCACTGTCATCCAGAATGACTTTTTAAACTAGAACCAAATAGCAGATTGGAGGAATTTACATGGAAAAATCGTGGCTTAATCTTGAAGGCAAAGTGGCCATTGTCACTGGCGGTGCATCGGGCATAGGCAAAGCAGTGGCTCAAAAGATGGCAGAACAAGGTATGAATGTGGTAATTTCCGATGTGAACCCCGCTGGACAGGAGGTTCTAAAGGAGCTCTGTGGTGGTCCCCAAAAGCATCTTTTTATAATGACTGATGTCACAAAGGCCGAAAGTGTCGAAAATATGGTGCAAAAGACTATAGAAAAATATGGCAAGTTAGATGTGCTGGTAAATAATGCAGGGGTTAACCTGCCCAGACTTCTGGTAGACCCCAAAGACCCCAAAGGAAAGTTTGAGCTAAAAGAAAAAGAATTTGACCTGATGGTGGCCATCAATCAAAAGGGAGCATTTTTGTGCGCTCAAGCGGCAGCCAGGGAAATGGTTAAAAGAAACTCGGGCGTAATAATAAACATGAGCTCCGAAAGCGGCCTGGAAGGTTCCGAAGGCCAGAGCTGCTATGCCGCTACCAAGGCCGCCCTTTATTCCCTTACCAGGTCCTGGGCAAAGGAACTGGGAAAATATGGAGTAAGAGTCGTAGCTCTGGCACCGGGGATCCTGGAGAAAACCGCTTTGAGGACAGAGGCCTATGAGGAGGCACTGGCATACACCCGAGGGATAACCGTAGAGCAACTTAGAAAAAGTTATGAAAAAGTATCTATTCCTCTGGGAAGAGTAGGAAGACTCAGCGAAGTGGCGGACCTGGTCTGCTTCCTGGCATCGGATAGGGCAAGCTACATCCACGGTGTCACTTACAACATAACCGGGGGGAAATCCCGGGGTTAGGGGGTTATATAATGAAAGCAGCCGTTTTTGAAGACATTGAGAAAATTATAGTAAAAGATGTTCCCATGCCCGAAATAGACGATAACAGCATTCTTGTGCGGGTAAAAGCATGTGCCATCTGCGGTTCGGACATCAGGATATTCCATCATGGCAACAAGAGGGTAAAACCTCCGCAGATATTAGGTCACGAGATCGCAGGCGAGGTAGTGGAAGTAGGAAAAAAAGTGACCAAGTTCAAACTTGGTGACAGGGTGGCTATGGGGGGAGATATACCCTGTGGCGAGTGTAAATATTGTGAAAGCGGTATCGGTAACAACTGCAACATAAATTATGCCCTGGGATATCAGTTCCCTGGAGGTTTTGCCGAATATGTATTGCTCAATAGCCTGGTGGTAAATTACGGCCCTGTGCATAAGATCCCAGCCAATGTATCCTATGATGAAGCGGCACTGGCAGAACCCCTGGCCTGTGTGCTAAACGGCCTGGAGCTTTCCAACATAAAACTTGGCGATACGGTGGTCATCATAGGAGCCGGGCCCGTAGGATGTATGATGATAGAAGTAGCAAGACACATGGGCGCAACGAAAATTATCATGGTCCAGCGGTCCAGGCCCAGGCTTGAAATAGCTAAAAAATTCGGGGCTGATGTCTACATCTGTTCTTCTGAAGAAAATGCAGTATCCAGAGTCTGGGAAGAGACCGGAGACCAGGGGGCTGATGTGGTGATAGTCGCCAACTCTTCTCCCGAAGCCCAGGTGGATGCTTTGAAGATGGCGGGAAACAGAGCCAGGGTCAACTTCTTCGGAGGCCTTCCCAAAAACAATTCCCTGGTGACGTTTGATACTAATATTATCCACTATAGAGAAATTTTTGTCCACGGCTCCCACGGGGCATCACCCGGCCATCATAGGAAAGCCCTGGAGCTCATTGGAACAGGGGCAATAAAGATAGGCAATTACATTTCCCACAGATTTAGCCTTGACGACATCCTCGAAGGATATAAAATGGCTGAAAGTCATGAAGGTATGAGAGTCGTTATAAATCCATAAAGGGAGGGATATGATATGACCCTAATTTATAATCTAGCGGCGGATTTTGGTGCATCCAGCGGGCGGCTTATCCTCAGCAAGTTCGATGGAGACAAAATTGAACTGGAAGAAATCCATAGATTTTCCAATGACCCCGTGAGGATAGGGAGCAGGTTTTACTGGGACTTTCCAAGGTTATTTCATGAGCTTAAGAACGGACTAAAAAAAGCGGCGCTGAAAGGAATCGATATATCCGGTATCGGCATCGATACCTGGGGCGTGGATTATGGCCTGATCGATAAGAACGGGGACCTTTTATCAAATCCTATTCATTACAGGGATAATAGGACCGACAACATAATAGACGATATAGAAAAAATCATGTCCTTCGAAGAAATATATAAAGTCACCGGCATACAATATTTGCAATTAAACACACTGTATCAGCTTTATGCCGACTTAAAATTCAGACCGGATATATTAGAAAAAGCCGACGCACTGCTGTTTATGCCGGATCTTTTCAATTTCTACTTGACCGGACAAAAATATAATGAGTATACCATTGCCTCCACATCCCAGATGCTGGAAGTATTTTCGAAGACCTGGGCTTTGGAAATGCTGGAAAAATTGTCTTTGCCAACAAAGATCCTTCAGAAAATAATCATGCCGGGCAATATAATAGGTAAATTGACCAAAGACATCCAGGAAGAGACAGGCTTGCCCGATGTGCCCGTTATGTCTGTAGGAAGCCATGACACCGCTTCTGCCGTAGCGGCAACACCCCTCGAGGGAGAAAACTGCGCATATATAAGCAGCGGCACCTGGTCGCTGCTGGGGGTAGAAAGCAAAGAACCTATAGTAAACGAAGATTCTTTAAAAGACAACTTCACCAATGAAGGCGGCCTGGAGGGCAGAATAAGATTTTTAAAGAACATAAACGGTCTGTGGATGATACAGCAACTTAAAAAACACTGGCAGGAGCATGGGATTGATGTGGGGTACGGTGAGATAAGTAAAGCTGCTGCAGCGGTTAAGAACGACGGCTTCATAATTGACCCCAACGATAAGAGCTTCCTGGCTCCATTGAACATGGCAACAGCGGTACAGCAGTATTGTATAAATAACGGCCAGGGTGAGCCCAGAGAGATAGGTGAGATCGCCAGAGCCGTATATAACGGCCTTGCCCGGGAATATAAGGCCAGGATATCGAACCTGGAAGAAATCACCGGCAGAAAAATAAATGTTATCAACATGGTCGGTGGCGGCATCCAGGACGAGTTTTTATGTCAACATACTGCGAATATAACCGGCAAGACTGTGCTGGCAGGCCCCATAGAAGCCACCGCTCTCGGAAATATCCTGGCGCAGCTCATTGCCCTGGGAGAAATAAATGACCTTTCTCAAGGCAGGGAAATCGTTAAAAATTCTATAACGCAGAAAAAATATACCCCACAATAAAGTGAGGATATAAAAACAAGCACAAAAGGAAACAATAGCAGATATCTTAACTTATAAATGGATTATTTGGGCAACGTACTCAAAGTGACGTTGCCTTTTATGTTTATATGATTTTAGGCGGGGGATAGCATTATTATGTTTCAGGAAAATATAGCTATTATTTAAAGGATAATATATAATTAAAGTAAGATTAAAGAAAACGAAAAAGAATGCGAGGATGTATATCATGGAAAACTTTGGATTTATTAAGGTGGCGTCGGCATCGCCAAAACTTAAGGTAGCCAATACCGATTACAACATATATGAAATTGAAAAAATGATGCGGGAAGCCGATGAAAAGGGTGCAGCTATAATTGTTTTTCCGGAGTTGTGTATCACGGCATATACTTGCAACGACCTTTTTTTGCAAAGAAAACTTTTGGAAAAAGCTAAAAGTGCTCTTTTTGAACTTCTGGATAAAACTAAAGACCTTGATATATTGGCAGTAGTCGGTCTTCCCCTTTCTATAGACAGCAGGCTATATAATTGTGCTGCAGCCATTCAGCGAGGCCGCATTCTGGGCGTTGTTCCAAAGATGTTTCTGCCCAACTATAAAGAGTTCTATGAAAAGAGGTGGTTTACATCGGGGCATGAGATAAGTAAAGTGGTCTCGGAGATAAAGCTTTATGGCCGGCCTGTTCCCTTCGGCCACCTCATATTTCGAAATGAGGAATATGATATTACATTAGGTATCGAAATCTGTGAAGATTTATGGGCCGTCATTCCTCCCAGTTCCTATCTTGCATTGAGCGGTGCCAATATCATCGCAAACCTTTCGGCCAGCAATGAGCTGGTGGCAAAAGCCGAATACCGGAGGAAACTGGTAGAGCAGCAGAGCGCCCGGTGTATAAGCGGATATATATATGCCGGTGCCAATGTATATGAGTCCACTACTGACCTGGTTTTCGGTAGCCACTGCCTCATTGCTGAAAACGGCATAATCCTTGCGGAATCCAAAAGATTTAGCCGGAAAAACACCGTTATCTTTGCGGAAATAGATGTGGACAGGCTTCTCGCTGAAAGACAGTACAACAAGAGTTTTGCCGATGACTATGACATGGAGACCGACCGAAGGAAATATAGATTTGTAGAATTTGATTTTAACAGAAAAATTTCAATCGATACTGCTGCCGATTTCGTTAGGAAAATAGATCCATACCCCTTTGTTCCTGAGGATCCGGCCACCGTCAGCACCAGGTGTGAAGAGATCTTTAACATACAGACTACCGGCCTTGCCAGGAGGTTGGAACATACTGGATCAAAAAGAGTGGTATTGGGCATCTCCGGCGGGCTGGATTCAACACTGGCCCTTCTTGTCAGTGCAAAGGCCTTCGATCTTCTAGATATCCCCAGAAAAAACATAGAAGCCGTCACCATGCCCGGCTTTGGGACAACGAACATGACCTACCAGAATGCTCTCGAGTTGATGAAATCTTTAGATGTAAACATCCGGGAAATCGACATAAAACCCGCATGTCTTCAGCACATGAAGGATATAGGCCAGGACCCGCATGTACATGATGTGACATATGAGAACCTCCAGGCCCGGGAAAGGACCCAGATCCTCATGGATATAGCCAATAAGGTAAAAGGTCTGGTGGTGGGGACCGGGGACCTATCGGAACTGGCATTGGGATGGGCTACCTATAACGGTGACCATATGTCCATGTACGGTGTAAACTGTGGAGTCCCCAAGACCCTGGTGAGATTTCTGGTAAAATGGGTGGCTGATAATGTGGTGGAGGAAAGCACAAAAAAGGTGTTGTATAGAGTCATCGACACCCCCATAAGCCCCGAGCTTTTGCCGCCCGACGAACAGGGGCACATCCGGCAAAAGACCGAAGATGAAGTGGGGCCCTATGAACTTCACGATTTCTTCCTTTTCTATGCAGTGAGATATGGAATGAGGCCTAAAAAAATATTATTCCTTGCAAATGTGGCTTTTAAAGATAGATACCGCCCTGACGTAATAAAAAAATGGCTGAAAAATTTCTACCGCCGGTTCTTCTCCCAGCAGTTCAAACGTTCGGCTTTGCCCGACGGTCCCAAGGTGGGAAGCATAAGCCTTTCGCCGAGGGGTGATTGGCGCATGCCTAGCGATGCTGATAGCAGCATCTGGGTGAAAGATTTGGAAGACATCTGACAGCATAAGACTTATTCAGTAAAAAATCTTAAGAGGTATAGATATAATTATCTTAATCTGTCAACCATTTTTTGAGGAGGTTTTTTTATGTACCACATGCTTGTGACTGATATCGACGGTACACTGCTGGACAGTGAGGGTAAGGTGCCGGAAGAAACCAAAAAGATTCTGGCTATTTTGCGGGAAAAAAGGGGATTTATAACCACCATTGCCACCGGGCGCATGCTGGCAAGGGCGGAATCTATTGCCCGGGAAATTATGATAAATGCTCCTCTTATATGTTACAACGGTGCTCTTATAATAGACATTTATACTCGCCATCGCATTCTAGAGAGACCTATTCCGGCAGGGAAACTGATGGAACTCATCAAGCTGTTGAAGGAATGGGGATATGAAGTAATCATATACGAAAATGAAACCATCAAGGTGGAGAGGTTTAATGAAAGGACCCGGTGGTACATTAATGAGTGTGAAAGCATAGAATGTAATGTAGTAAATGATATGATAGATTATGTTAAACAAAAAGACTTGAGTTCTTATAAGGTGTTCGCTGTAGGAGATGTATCAAAAGCTGTAAAAGTTCCCGCCGAACTTCTTTCTAAGTTGGAGGAGGACTTCGAGGTAAGCCTTGCCGATCAAAGTCATATGGAAGTCAATCTAAAAGGCGTCAGCAAAGGTAGTGCCGTAAAGTTTCTGGCTGATGCGTTCAAAATTGATAGCACTGAAGTAATCACTATTGGAGACGGTTACAATGATGTATCCATGCTAAAATATGCCGGTCTGGGTATAGCCATGGGCAATGCGGCAGAACATATAAAAGGGTATGCCAAATACATCACCCTTACCAACTGTGAAAACGGTTTGTTGAACATTGTAAACAAGTTCATTATTCCTCAGGAGAAAATAAGCCTCGAAGACCTTAGATAGCCATTCACATCCGACCTCAGAATCATTATTATAGGAGGAACGTTTATGTTCTGGAATATTATCTGGCTGATTTTCCTGATATATTCATTTATGCCATTATTCAGACACAGGCAGATAGAAATAGCGCGGTTCCGCCTGATAAGGGAAATTGAAAAAAGCGAAATTCCCGGGTGATTACATTGATTCACCGGCAGGAGTCCTTAAGCTTGCTGGGCCTTCCCATCAGCAGGTATATAAACATCGAGGATTCGGAACAGGTGCTTCGGGCCATAAGAATGACGCCCGATGATATGCCCATAGACATTATCCTGCACACGCCCGGAGGCCTGGTGCTGGCGGCAGAGCAGATAGCCCATGCCATCAATAAACATCCTTCAAAGGTCACCGTTTTCGTCCCCCACTACGCCATGTCCGGCGGCACCATGATTGCCCTGGCCTGTGACGAGATAGTGATGGATGAAAATGCGGTCTTAGGGCCTGTAGACCCTCAGTTAGGGAACTATCCCGCTGCTTCCATACTGAGGGTGGTGGCTCAAAAGCCGGTAGAAAGGATCGACGATGAGACCCTCATTCTGGCAGATGTGGCGGAAAAGGCCATGCGCCAGGTACAGCAAAACGTGTATGAGATTTTACGGGGCAATGACATGGAAGAAGAAAAGGCAAGGGAACTGGCCCGTATATTTACAGAAGGCCGGTGGACCCACGACTATCCCATTTCAGCCGAAGAGTTGAAAAACATGGGCCTTACAGTTTCTACCGACCTGCCCACGGAAATCTACAAATTGATGGAGCTTTATCCTCAGACAGCGCAGATGCGCCCGTCGGTCCACTATGTGCCCATCCCTTACGAAAGAAAAAGCAGCGAGAAAAAATAATACTAAAAAATGTACAATAAAAGCCCTGTTTATACGGCAGGGTTTTTATTAATTTCCGAATTGCTGAGGTTGTAATAATCTAATTTGGAATTTTTCTTTTAAAAACTGGTATCTTCCTTTGCTCATATAAGCTTTTTCATTATAATCATAAAAACTTATCTCATATGTGTCTCGGAGGTTTTCTATTTTTTCAACCATTTCCATGTTCACAATGTATGATTTATGGACTCTATAAAAATTACCGTTTAATGATGCTTCGAGATTTTTTAGATGATCAGTGCATTCATATGCCTTTTTTTTTGTATGTATTTTTGTTTTTTCACCTAATCTTTCAATAAATATTATATCTTTAAGATTTAAAAACAGGATACCGTTTCCAGATTTTACAGGAAGCTTTCCAATAGCTTTTAACTTACGGTTGAGTATATTGTTTTCACATTTTATTGTCACGAAATTTAATGTTTCGTGAAACCTCTCAAAGTCTATGGGTTTTAAAATGTAATCGTAAGGATGAACTTCAAAAGATTCTGTGGCATAACTTGAGTACCCGGTTATAAAAACCACAAATACATCCGGATTTAGAGAAACTGCTGTTTTTGCTACATTTATTCCATTAATGTCGGGCAGCTCTATATCCAAAAGTAAAATTTGAGGTGATTCTTCTCTGATGATATCCTCCGCTTCTTTTCCTGTGCGAGCAGTATATATTTCTTCTATAAAGCTTGTGAGTTTTTCATCGGAATTTAATTGTATGGTACCGTTATATTTATCCATTATCTTCTTTACTATATAAAGGCCGAAGCCTCTTGTATCTTTATGTTTTGTACTATAACCCGCCTCATATATTTTTTTAAAATCTCTTCTTTTATAGACGATCCATTGTTTGATATTTTAACTATATAAAATTTCTGTTTTCCAGCCACTTCAAAATATATAATCCTGTTACTTTCTCTTTCCTTGACCGCTTCTATGGCATTATCGATCACATTGCCCACAACAGTGGAAAGTTCAAAGGAATCCAGTCAGGTATGATATATCCCCAAGCCATTGTATTTTACTTCAAAATTAATATTGTTTCTCCGCATCATTTCAATTTTGACATTTATCAATGCCGTCAATGCTGTATCGCCCAACCTCAGTATTTTTTCTATGGACCTGTAATTTCCAACTATTTTGTTTAAATATTGCTTTAACTCTTCGTATTTTCCCAAAAAAGCGAGGGATTGGATAGTTTGCATATTTTCATGCCTTTCAGCCCTAAATGTCTTTATAAGCTCCTCGATATCCCTTAAATAACACGTTAACAACTCAAGTTCTGTCTCTTTTTTTGAAGATGATTCGATATATTTCAGCGAAAAGTAAAATTAAAGGAATATTATCAAGAAACCTTCCGGGATTGATTGAAATACGGTCACATACCATGGAATGGGAAACATTTCCATCCCTCCGGCAAGTCAAAATATAAATATAAAAATCAAGCATCGATCCCGAATTATCATATACTCTTTTGCCTGTCCAAACGGACCTCCGAAACATTTTAGATAATTGAGGATGATGCCTTATTAAAATATGGCAATTACTTTAAATCTTCAGGAATATCCGGCTCATAAAATATCCACATACTTTGAGGGCTAGCCCCTATAAAGGCTACAGCAGTGATGAGATGCAAGAGAGGTTAGAAAGTATGTGCGTACTTTTTTAAACACTATGTCCCGCCCCCTTTCATACGTTTGGTTATTTTTTTTACTTTACGTATTCTCTGTTCGTCTTATATTTCCTGCCGATGTACCGCAACTGGCGTATTTTGAGGGTTGAATGGCGTAATGGTTTGATTGAAAACGGTCTTTTTTATTGTCGCAGTGTATTAAGTATGGTATAATTTGCATAAGGTAATCGGATAAGCAGGGTGTGGTTGCCACCTCCTTGATACTAGAAGGAAGGAGGTGGTGCGGTATAAGTACATATGAGGCTCTGTCATTAATGATTGTATCCTCTATGTTTACCGTATCGCTGATTTCCTTGATTATTGTTTTAATTAAGGCAATAAATAAAGGAAAAAAATAACAATCACCCTGCTCGGCCATAGGGTGATTGTTATTTAATAACCCGTGGCAACCGCACTTTTGCGGTTCCGATTACCTTTATCTATATTATAACATTTTTTTCGCATATGTAAACAACAAAATATTCATTGCATTTTAGGGGTTAAATTATCGCACCGTCCCGCAGCCTGATGCGCCTTTTGGCGTGAGCCATTACTTCCTGGTCGTGGGTTGCCACAACTACCGCTAAACCTTGACAGTTTAATTCATCCAAAAGTTCCATTATACTATCCCGCGTAGCAGTATCCAGATTTCCGGTAAGTTCGTCGGCCAGGAGCACCTTTGGGTTGCGTATCAAAGCCCGGGCGATAGCAACTCTCTGCTGCTCACCACCGGACAATTCTCCGGGTCTATGTGAGACCCGGTTTGAAAGACCTACCCGCTCCATCAGTTCCATGGCCTTTTTCCTGGCTGAATTGTATTTTTCGTAGGGCAGCAGTGGAACCATCACATTTTCAAGGGCCGTAAGCTGCGGCAGCAAGCGGAAATCCTGGAATACAAATCCGACAGTCTTGGCTCGCAGTGATACCAGATCTTCCTGGCCGATATCGCAGGTGTTAAAACCTTCCATGTATACCTCCCCTTGAGTAGGTATTTCCAGCGCTCCGATCATGCGCAGCAAAGTGGATTTCCCCGAGCCGGAATGGCCTATCACCGCAAGATAATCATCATCGTCAATATCCAGGGTTATATCCTGCAGTGCCCTTATCTCGCCATTACCCATAGGATAGATGTGTGTTACATTTTTTAACTTGACAACGGATTCTTTGTTGTTAATCACGGCAGTTCCCCCTTCCCGGCGATTTCCCGCAATATGCGTTCCATGAATAATATGTCTTTACCCATAGTTTGGGGTATGATGCGGTCAACAGTGTCTTTTTTGGTATTCGCAAAAGGTGACGGCCTCCATAAAGGTGCGGTCGGTATACCGGCATCCAGTAAACGGCCTCCCAGGCCCAATGGAAATGCGGGCTTAAAGTCCATATTCATCTCTTTGCCTATTTTCTCCGCCGCAGCCATCCATTCATCCGGTGTTGTCAACATATCCTGGTCTTCGGCCAGCACGCGCCGGCGGACGGAAGGATAGCCAAGGTCCCATAATCCCGAGTGGTGTTGGGGCTGTTGTCTGACAAATGGAATTAAGTCTTCGGGCGTTAAATCTTCTCCTGTAGGATTTATATCCCTTGGCCTGCCGTAGGTAATATCCTCTCTGTAACCGAAGACCAGCGGGTTATTTGACCCCAGCCGGCTCAATGCTACCGCAGCCTTGGGCAGAGTATGCTTATCAAGGTACAGGGCCAGCCCTCCGTTATATTGAGCGTCTCCGCCGGCAGCCCACAGAATTCTGACTGGGACGGGCAGCGGGTTTTGTTTTAATGTGCGGGCCAATAAAGCCGCTGCGGCAGCACCGCTGGCATTATCGCCGGCACCGGGACCTATGCTGCCGTGATTTGCTGCTATCAAAATATCCTGTTTTTCCGGTGATGTACCGGGGATGTCAACCCATATGTTCTCCGAATGAAAGCCCGGAATTATCTCCATCACGTCAAGGCTGAGACCGACAGGGCCGATCTCTTCCGGAAGAGTGCCCGGATTTACGCCCACCACCGCCAGCGGATCATCTTTTAATACATTTTTCAGTGACTTCCGAAACTCTTCGGATGAAGCAGCTTCTACCAGGACTATATGCCCGCTTGTTTTTGCATTCTCAGTTTTTTCTCCTGTTAGTATTACAGCATGATCATCGTTCAAAATATACTTGTCACCGGCTTTAGCCGTTGAGAGATCCAATGCAAGATAAGAAAAATCCAGGGAAGTGCCCGATACTTCCAGCTTCGAACCGGGGCCCAAACTTCTGACCGGCGGTATCTCTATGTGCTCGCTTTGCACATCCAAGCCTGCTTTTTGCAGCCAATGCAGCGATGGCAATCCAGCGTAAGGTTTGTGTTGGTCTTGACCGCATGTTTTTGTTTGTTTTTGAACCCTGTGCATTGTATAAGGATGATATCCAGACGTTTGTGGAAATTCCGATCGCTGCAGGAAAAGCCAAGATGAAACTGATTGAAAGCCCTGATGGTATGGAATATTCATTGTATATGGCCACTACCATCAGATATGCCATGCCAAAGGCCGATAATAACGCCACGACTACAGGAAAGAGTATCTGAGGAATGACCAGCTTCTGCAGATGTCTTAATCTCCAACCCAGCTGCTGGAGCAATACTAGGTCCCGGCGGCGAAGATCCAGGTATGACAGGATGGAATCCAGGCAGGTCAGGCCAACCAGGATCGTCGATGCCTCACCTATAAGCATCAGCCATATCCCCGCCCTGGCGTGTATAAAATCGCCCAGTCTTGTGGTGACGGCTTGATGGGCCACCGCCGCTCGGGCCAGCCATGCAAAAATGCTTATGGTTCCGCCGATAACCAGTTGCACTGCCATAAACCGCAATCGTCCGCCATAATACATTAAATCCTTTCTTATGACAGTGCTTATACCTTCGGTTTTACGGTATTCGGAACCGCTTTTTGTGTAGGGTTTGTTTTTGGAGCCTTCACGGGATTTAAAAAATTTGGATACACCCCGGTGGGTCGTTACCGCAAATGTCATTCCGCCGGTAAAAGTAACTATCAGCCACAGCAACAAAAGCCTGTTCCATTCAACATGCAATATTTCATGAAACAATACATTGGCTGCCATTGACAATAAGGCGGCTATGAACCATATTATCAAAACTTCCAGTGATATCATTTTGGCTATGGTACCGCCCTGCCATCCCAGGGTTTTTAAAATATCCAATTCAAATTTTCTCTGCCAGAGGTATATGCTGCTCCGGTTATGGACAAATATGAATCCAACAACAATAAACAATAAGGTCAGAGCCATGGAAAAAAGGCTGAAGATGTTTTGTATCCGGGTGGCTGCCCCCAGGCTGATCCATGATGTCTTGGCCAGGCCCAGAGGCGGAACGTCTTTATATCCCGGGATATTAAGCTTAACCTCCTGCATCGATGTGCCGGCAATTATATCCACGTGAAGGCCGGTTCGGGCCACGATTTCTTCGGCTACCTGCCGGATTTTGGCCTGTCCTTTTTCATCAAAACGGTTGACGTCGGCCACCCTTACCCTTATCACATCGATGGGATGATCTCCTTCTATAATCTTAGCCGCTTCCAGCGTTGTAAATCCATGGGCCGCAGGCAATTGGACGGTTCCCGGTGTTATGGTGGGATGAAGTTTTACCGGCTCCGAAAGCTTGTTTCCATTTATATCGCTTTCAAGCAGCATCTCTTCCGAACCATATATGCCAAGAGGGGACTTGGCCAGCTCATTTTGCTTCGGCCCTCGGAAACTTACCGTACCAATGGGGTTGAGCTGAAATACGGGTTTGCCCTCAGTTGCCAGATCAACAGCGGATTTCCCCTTCGCTTGAAGGTCATGAAATTGTACCTGGCCGTCACGTGTACACGTCGGCTCAGGGTAAAATATTAAAGAATTATCTTGTGCAGCTTTATAGTGGATTCCCCGGGTGGTGTAAAACTCCGTTGCCGGAGCAATGCGCTATAATCCCTGGCTGGTTGTAGAAATAATCCATTGAGGGTCGATCTCTATCCCGGTAGTTTGAAAGGCTCTAAGATATTTAGTAAGCTCGATCTCTTTCGTTGCTTTGGTTGTTGCCGGCAACTGCAGCAATCTTTCATCAATATTCTTTTTTAAAAGTAAATCTTTCTCCGTTTTTTGAGTTCTCAAAAGACGGATGGAATCTATCAAGTCCGGTGGCAAATCTAACTTTTCCTCAGTGATTTTTACACTGAGCGGGATTGGGGTTAGTTCATTTATAAGAAGAGGGATCTGATAAGCATTTGTAGTGATCTTTGCTCCAAAACTTATTTTTTCAACAGGCACAGGGCCTGGCGATAAATATCGGCCCTTTTGCAGAGCATCACTTAAGCCCACAAGTTTTGCTTCACTTTCCGGGTCGATGGCTACAAGAAAATTATATATATGAGGTAATTCGAAGTATAAAAATAATCTTTCGGAATTACTCCTCATTGAAAAACCGTTGTTAGTATCTATTGATGAAATGGCCACTTCCGGTACTTTTAAATTAGGTAATGATGCAATAGATACAATTGTACTTTCGCCAATTTTATATTCTTTATATCCGTCACTGGTAAAAAAATCCAAGCCCAGCCGAAGACTCTGGCCTGCGGGGCGTTTTATCTGGACACTGTCAATACTGTTTGTAAAAAACCCCAGGGCGGCGATGGGAGCAGCTAATTCCACCCCGGGAATTGATTGTATTTCTCTCCAGGTTTCAATAGAGATTCCGCTGTCTCCATCATAATTTTTGCATACATAATTCGGTTCCATATAATCCCGATCATCTGCTCTAATAGTATTTTGGCCGGTTTCATTCGGCTTGACCAGAATATCGTAAACATCCCTTGAATATTGAGCGATATCTTGTGTTACACTGACCCTGGTTTGCTCTAATGAAAATAACCCCATGCAAGTGCCCATATGTATGGCGAAAAGGCCTAACAGCAGGCTTGCCGCTTGAATCCTGTAATGCACCAGGGTCCTGTATATATATGCTAACATTCTACCACACCTTAAAACATTGGTGATTTTATTCTTTGACCGGAAGTCTTTATCGATTGAACGCCACTTATCTCCCGCTTCTTTTGGCGGAAGATAAGTGGCACTATGCTCCTGGATTAGCTCATATTAAGTTTCAGATTAATAAAATCCCACTTGGAGTAAGTTTTGCTTTATATACTACAAGTTAAAACTAACGTTGCATTAATCTAGTTCGACTACCACAGAATCATAATCAGTGTTTCCATTTGATACAGTAAGCTTTGGATACCATTTATATCCTGAAGGCCTACCGGTTAAATTATAACGATGAAAGTAGACATCTGTCTTGTACGAGGTAGAATATCTTTCGCTATTTCCATCACCATAACTCATTTTAATAATTTTTATTGCTTGACAAAGTTACTATCCCCACATATAATCTCTCTGGTTACTTTTCTTTTTGAAGAAAGGTTATACAACACCTTTCTTCTTTTTAATTGGCCCTTTCAGTATTTCCGGGACTTCGGGCTGATAAAACCATCTTATGCACAAAGGCTTAGCAGTAGTGGCCGCACTGATAAGTGTGAATAAACATACACCGATTATTATAATTTTTCTTTTTAATTCTATCATGGCTCTCCCCTCCTTCTATAATTTTGTATATTTTGGCTATTTTTTACTTTATGTATTCTCTGTTCGTCTTATATTTCCTGCCGGTGTACCGCAACTGGCGTATTTTGCACCCTAACTGGCGTATTTTGGGGGTTGAATGGTGAAGGTTATTATCTTCATATCCTGTAATAGGCCTTAACAGAAGATTATCACTGCCGCCAGAAAAGGGTTTACTTCTTTTTTCCTTTCCAGGCTAATCGGCAGCTTTTAATTCAATAATTTCTTCTTTGCCTTTTTCCCATCTTATATTATTAAGCGAAAAGTATCATGTTCTCTAGCAATTGTGGTATTGTTTCTTCGTCCACATCCTTTCTAGCTACTATTCAATGAAATCCCACCAATAAAACTAACCATCAACTTTTGAAGCATTATCTAAAAACCAGCATTGTAACTACGAAATTGATTTTTAGAAATATATGGAAGCGTAAAAATCATGCAGAAAAACAATTAAGAATGGCAATAATATATCTCGGAAATTCAAAAATGGAGGTGTCTTTTTTGGACAATCTAAAGGCTATTCCCAATGCCTTCTCTGAGCAGAATACCAGTCTAGAAAATTTTTTTAAACAGAGCCAGACAAATTTTACAAATGTGTCCAATCTGGTTAAAAATATACAGGATAATTTACTTACCTTTAAAAATGATATTGATAACACATTAAAACAGATTGAAATGGATATCGAACAAAACAGAAGCGTGCTCGCAAGGTGGGTAGACGGTTCCAATACCAAATTAAGGCAGGAACAGATTTCTCAAAAGCGCATGGCCCTTCTGGAAGGTGTCAAAAAAATAAATAATAATTTAACTCAATTTTCTCAAGAGCTTTCCCGGTATATAGATGAGTTCAATACTGCCTCCCGGCAATTTGCTATAAATTATAAAAATCTGGAAAACCAATTAAAAGCCGGTATGAACAATATTCCAACTTCGGTCCGGAACGATTTAACTACTTCGGTAAATCCTGCTGTTCAGAATTTGCAAGAGGCATTGCAGCAGGCCATCAACGCATTAAATGCAGCTCAGCAAGGTCTTCAGCAAAGAAAGGTGTTCTATGAATTAAACAAGTCCTTAGATAATATGGTGCACTAAAAAAGCCCCCCATATGAAAAAATTTCATATATTAAACTACTTGTTAAAGGGAATATTAATTACAGGAAGTTGATTTTTTTTGGGGGGTGCTAATTTGGCACGCAGAAAAGACCTAAGCGAGTATTTACTGGAGAAAAAAGTGGATGCTGAAGTTTCACAGGAACTAAACAATAGACTCGGTAGCACCGGTACCTACTATGCGAGCATGGTGGGAGCCGGACAGCCGGCACAAGGAGGTACTCAAACTCAAATGACGCAAGCTCCACAGCAATTCCAGCAGTTGTTGAACCAGTTAAAAAGTCAGGCTCAAACCCAGCAACAGCAAACAGATACCCAGGTAAGCCAGGCTATCCAGCAGGCCATTAATGCCCTGACTCAAGCCCAGCAGAGCATTCAAGCAAACCAGGTGTTTTACCAGATGAACCAGTTGTTAGACCAGTCTGCAAAACAGCTTCAACAGTTAAACCAGCAAAATCCTATGCAGCAGTTCATGCAGCAAATCCAGAATACGCAGAATCAGATTCAAAATACCCAGAATCAGGTTCAAAATACCCAGCAGCAGGCTCAACAGGCGGGGCAGCAGGCTCAGCAACAGGCCCAGATAGCACAAAGAGCCCAGGAGGCTACTTCTCGGTACTTTCAGTAATAACCGTCGGTAAATGAGAGGTTTGTCAGAAGACATACCTCTCATTTTTTTCTTGACATATTTTTTAATGGTATTAAAATAGAATTGATAAAAGAAAAAAATGTCATTTCTTCCTGTTAGGTGAGGCTCCTGTGCGAATACAGGCCACTGCCCGGAAATGTCGAGAGACACCAATGGGTTAACAGACTTGGCCGGATTAAGGTCAAATCTAATGTGGCTGGAAACAAGGTTTCCAAAGTCGCCCAGTGCTAAAACCGGTGACGAGGGGACAAATTTTTATGCCCTTTCCTTTCAGGAGGGGCTTTTTAATTTTTAAAACGCATTAAAAGGGGGCGATAAGATGGACCCGGACCCAGGTAGTAAATACAAAAAATATATAATAATAAAACGGAAGAGGTTTATCTTACCGCCTCAGGTAAGATAGCCCTCCAAAAAAGGAGGGATAAAAATGCTGCCCAAAAAGGATATTCTTCTTTTAAAGCATCTTTTGGTCCACAAGAAAAACGAGGAGATAAAAACCATACTGGCTAAGCTTCATCCGGCGGATATAGCCGAGATGCTGGGTGAAATCAAAAATGTCAATAAAAAGATTTTTTTGCGGCTGCTGGATACTGAAAAAGCCGCAGAGGTTTTGGAAGAACTGGAGCCATCCGAGAGGCTGACGCTTATAGAAGATATGACCGAGGCTGAAATAGTTAAAATCCTGGAGAACATGTCGGTGGATGAAATAATCGACTTATTCCAGGAGATGCCAAACAGGCAAGTGGAAAAGCTGCTTTCAAGGTTGCCCGGCTCTTACTATGATGAATTAAAAACCCTGTTAAAAATGGCTGAGGATACTGCCGGCGGCCTTATGACCACGGATTTTGTTTACCTTTTTTCAGACATTACTGTAAGTGATGCCATAGATGTTGTCAGGCAGTTCGGGCAGGATGCGGAGACCATTTACTATTTATATGTGGTGGATGAAGCAAAACATCTCATGGGAGTGCTTTCCCTCAGGGAGCTTATAAGTGCCCCGAGGCATAAAAAAATCTGTGACATCATGCACAAAAAAGTGGTTTCTGTAGATGTGGGCCTTGACCAGGAGGAAGTGGCCAAAACCATATCAAAATATTCGCTGCTGGCCGTTCCAGTGGTGGATAAACAAAACCGCCTTCTGGGTATTGTTACTGTAGATGATGCTCTGGATGTAATGGAAGCGGAGGATACGGAGGATATTCATAAAATGGCGGGTATTTCCCCGGAGGAAGATGTGGTGCTCACTTCCAGCATCTGGGGAGCCTCTAAAAAAAGGATTTTTTGGCTCGTGGTTTGCCTTCTGGGAGATCTTCTATCAGGTATGGTCATAGATGTGTATTCCGGTATATTGCAGTCGGTGGTAGCTGTAGCTTTCTTCATACCGGTGCTTATGGCCACCGGAGGCAATGTGGGGACCCAATCTCTGGCACTGGCCGTCAGAGGTATTGCCACCGGGGAATTGAACACAAAAAATTTGACTGCATTTATAAAGGAAGAAACCCTGGCAGGGCTCAATGTGGGAATAATTTGCGGTCTGGTGCTCGCTGTTGTGGCATTTATATGGCAGAAAAACATACATCTCAGCATGTCCGTGGGTATTTCCATGGGTATTGCCTTGATGTTTTCCGCCTTTATAGGCATATTGATACCGATGTTGTTCAATTTTTTGAAAATAGACCCTGCAGTAGCTTCAGGGCCTTTCATAACCACAGTGGTGGATGTGTGCACTCTTGTTATATACTTTACCTTTTCCATGGCATTTCTATCCCGGTTTTCCGGTAAATTAGGCCCCGGCTTTGGACCCGGCATCTAGGAGGGGGAAAACATGAGACAGGTGACCATAGACATAAAAAAAGTCAAGGAACTCATATCAAAAAAAGCGCTAAAAAGCCTAAGAACCATAATTCAGGACCAGCATCCCGTAGACCTTGCAGAAGTTCTTGAAGAACTGTCACACCATGAGAGCATAGAACTTTTTAAGGTTATAGATTTTGATGTGGCATTGGAGGTGCTGGCTGAACTTGGTTCTGAAAAAAAGTTTTTTATATTGACAAATGTCAACCCCCGCTATGCCGTTCAGTTATTAAATGAGATGTCAGCGGACGACCTGGCGGATTTTCTGGGGGAATTGCCTGAAGAAAAAAAGAATATTGTATTGTCCCTGCTGGAAACCAGAGAACAAAGTGATGTAAGGGGACTCCTTTCCTATGATGAAAATACCGCCGGCGGTCTGATGACTACCGAATATATAGCATTTTCCGTGGATTTGAAATCCGAGGAAGCGTTAAACAGGCTTTCCGAACTTGCTCCGGATGCCGAAACCGTATACTATGTGTATGCCGTGGATTCCATGCACAGGCTGGTAGGTGTGGTTTCTTTAAGGGACTTGATACTGGCGCCGGCCCAGACACCCATAGGGGAATTTATGTCCACGGAAGTAAAAAAAGTGAAGGCTTCCATGGACCAGGAAGATGTGGCAAAACTCATGAAAAAATACGGTTTCCTGGCGCTTCCGGTGGTGGACGACAATGATGTGCTGCTGGGAATCGTTACTGTAGATGATGTAATGGATGTTATGGAGGAAGAGACCACCGAGGACATGTTAAAACTGGCAGGTTCCGATGAAAAACTTGATACCCAGGCCAGCTCCCCGTGGATGAGGGCTAAAAGGAGGCTTCCATGGATCATGGTGGCAGTGATGGGAGAAATCATATCCGGCAGCGTCATCAATAATTTTTCCTATACTATCAAGGCTCTGGTAGCCCTATCTTTTTTCATCCCAGTGCTCATGGATATGGGGGGCAATGTAGGAACCCAGTCGGCGGCCATTGTGGTCCGTGGCCTTGCCACAGGTGAGATTAATCCTGCTTCCCTCGGCAAAAATGTACTGCGGGAAGCAGTGGTGGGCATAATCCTTGGAGCTATAAATGGAACCCTTATTGCCCTCATAGCATATATCTGGCAGGGAGAAATCGTTTTAGGTATTGCGGTGGGGATCGCCATGGCGTTTAACCTTACACTGGCAGCCATCCTTGGCACGCTTATGCCGTTTTTGTGGCATCGGATGGGGCATGACCCCGCAGTAGCTGCCGGCCCTTTTGTCACCACGGCACTTGATATAATTGGTCTTTTTATATATTTCACCGCCGCCACATGGATTTTAAAGGCATAAAAAAAGCTCCCGCCGGGAGCTTTTTTATAGCACCTGAAGCATGAGAAATTTCAAATACCTGGTTTCCTCCGCAGGCACCAGTATAGGGTGGTCTTTGGCCTGGGTTCGGCTTTCCACAAGTCTCAGTTTTAACCTGGCATCGAAGGCGGCCGATTCGATAATCTCCCGGAAGAGGGCTTCGCTTACATGATGGGAGCATGAAGATGTGATGAGATACCCCCCGGGTTTTAGCAATTTCAGGCCTCTCAGGTTAATTTCCTTGTATCCCCTCACCGCATTTTCCAGGGCGTACTTGTTTTTGGCAAAGGCAGGCGGGTCCAGAATGACCGCATCAAACTTCCGCCCTTCATCATAGAACTGACGCAGTACATCGAAGGCATTGCCCTCGGAAAAATGGCATATTTGAGACAGGTTGTTGATTTCGGCATTTTTTCTCGCAAATTCCACGGCTTCATTGGAAGCGTCATAAGCCAGCACTTTTCTTGCACCGAAATGAGCTGCGCAAAGGGCAAAGGATCCCGTATAACAAAAGCATTCGAGCACATCGGCATCTTTTACCAGCGGTGCGATGGCGCGGCGGTTTTCCTTTTGATCGAAAAAATAGCCTGTCTTCTGGCCTTTTTCTACATCTACATAGAAATTCAAACCATTTTCCTCGATAACAACAATGGGATCAAACTCACCGTATAAATACCCTTTTTGCTGGGGTAGTCCTTCCAGATCCCGCACTGGTACGTCATTTCTCTCATAAATTCCTCTGGGATTGAAAATTTCCCTCAACACATCCACTATGGTGGATTTAAACCGGTCAATACCCAGGGACAGTGTCTGAATGACGAGAATGTCTTCAAACTTGTCCACTATAAGGGCAGGAAGCAAATCCGATTCGCCGTATACAACCCTGAAACTTCCGGAAAATCCCAGGTTTTCCCGGTATTTTAAGGCATCCAGAATCCTTTTCTTAAAAAAATTCCGGTCAATAATTTCGTCCCTGTTATAGGTCAAAAATCTCACAGCAATCTGAGACCTTGGATTTATGTAGCCCCTACCTAGAAATTTTCCTTTGAAATTCAGCACATCAACAATATCGCCGGGATTAAATCCGCCTTCTATTGTTTCAATTTCTGTTTTAAATACCCACGGATGTCCTTGTTCAATCCTTTTAGAACGGTTTTTTGTTAAAAATACTTTTGCCATGCATTAACCCCCGGGAAAAATTTTTGCCCTATTATTATACCATTTTTTCTCAAACTTTTTGCAGGAATTTGACATTTTTTAGCGAATTTTTAAACAGTGAAAGGAGCGCCGATTTATGAGCAAGTTTTCCCGGATGATGGATATTGTCATGTATCTTCAAGCCCGCAGTCTTGTGAAAGCCCAGGAACTGGCAGATATGCTGGAAACAGATCTGAAAACGGTTTACAGGGACATAGAATCTTTGAGGACTGCCAATATACCCATTGAAGCTAAATCCGGCAGATACGGTGGTTTTTATATACCCAAAGATTTTTACTTTAAAGCTCCTAAACTTACACCGGAGGAAATCGCCGTATTGTTCTTCGCCGGTGAAATACTCGTAAAGAAAAATGGCTTTATGTTTGAAAAGGATTTTAAAACTGCCCTCTCAAAATTAAAAAATACCCTGGCAAAAGAAGAGATAAACATATCATCGGATAAAATTTCCTCCATATCCTATGAGATTGAATCATTAAAAACCAGGCTGTGGGAAAACCTTTTTTATATAATTGAAAAATGTATTTCAGAAAAAAAGAGTATTGATGTCGAATATTATACACTGAGCAGGGATGAGGTAAAGCGAAGGACGTTAGATCCTTACCATTTGATTTATAAAAACGGTGCATGGTACCTTATCGCCTTCTGTCACTGGCGCAAAGAAGTCAAAATATTCAGGGTTGACCGGATAAAATCGATTGATGAAACCGGAATACCATTTAAGATAAAAAAAGGTTTTTCGCTGAGGGATTATCTTAAAAATTCATGGCAGATAACCCGGGGAGAAGAAGCAGATGTAGTGGTGCGCTTTTTCCCGCCGGCTTCAAGACTGGTAAAGGAAATGGAGTGGCTGCCCACCCAGAAGATTATTGAGGAAAAGGATGGCACTATAATATTTTCGGCTAAAGTGAGCGGACTTATGGAAATAAAGAGATGGATCCTGGGCTATGGAAGTCAGGCTGAAGTATTAAAACCTCAGAGTTTAAGGGAAGAAATATCTTCGGAGATCAAAAAAATGTTAAAACATTATACCTCCACCGGAAAGCGGCATAAAACTGCCGAAAAAGAGGATAATAAAAATTGATGGCTTTCAATAATCTCAGGAGGCGAGTTTGATATGAGCTTTTTGATTGCGGTTGATGATTCTCTTCATGGCATACGGGATGCTCTTCGGCAAAAGGGTTACCAGACGGTGGAATTGACTTATGCGGATTTCCGAGACGTAGATGCTTATGTTATCGATCAGAGCAACAAAGACCTGGTAAGGATTAAAAATACCATTGCCGATGAGCCGGTGATAGCCGCTTCCGATGATGATGCGGCCAGGGTGATAAATACCTTGAGAGATAAGCTTAAAGTTTATGAAAAAGAATTAAATGAACCATAAAAGTTACTTTTTTAACAATAAGTTAATATATTTTTAACATTATCTTAATAAAACCGTGCTAATATATAACCATCCACTGAATTTCAAACCGCTTTCTACCTCCTTATTAAATTAAATTTTAAGCAAGCCCCGATAAAGGCTTGCTGATTTTTTTTGTTATTCTTCCTTATTTGGTTCATCCAGGTTAAAATCCAATCCTATGGCCTTTGCAATTATGCCCTGAATGTCTGCCATTAAAACAGCAAAACGGGCTTCGGCCTCCATATATTGCCTCAATAAAGAATTATAGCTTACTATGTTGTAGAGGTTTTCCAGATTTTTTACGGCTTCATCCACGGGTTTTCCCGAAAGTCTTAAGGCTTCCACTTCCAGCTGCTTTGTTCTTAAATCTTTTAGCATATTTTTTGCCTGGGGGTCCTTTTCCAGTTCCTCCTTTGCCCTGCTGAATTCACGGTATTCGGGACACTGGCTTAAAGCCCTGGCCAGTTCATGGGCCAGGTCATATACATTCATAAGTCTATACCTCCTTCATATTTTTTACAAAATCAAGAAGGTCATTTAATGATCCGGTATAGTCACATTTTATGTCAAGGTTTTTCCTGTTGAGCATATGGTCAATCACAAGATATGTCTTCATCCCAAGCAAGCCGGCTGCCAGGTCTTCCTCCACATCATTGCCTATCATCATGCATTCATCTGGCTTTTTTTGAATCCTTTCAAGAATTTCACCGTAATATTCCACATGGGGTTTGGAAAAATGCATGTTTTCATAAGTGGTCACGAGTTTGTATGGAAAATCCAGTGCATCTATCCACCTGAGCCGCTCGTATATGGCACTTTCTGGGAAAATAGGGCTTGTGGCTATCACAAGATCATAACCCTTTTTAAGGGCTGTTTCTAAAACCTGAGCGGGTACGGGGTTTTTCTTTACAATGCTCGAAAGGGTGGGGAAATCCTTTTCATAAAACTCATCAAAAATCAGAAATAATTCTTCCTTTTTATCAAAGGGCATTTTTGGGAAAAAGTCCTCCCAGAACACATCTTTATTGGTCTTTGAAGGATCGAGATCGTGCATCATGACATATGTGGAAGACATAAGTTTTTCAATAAAATCACGAGGTTCTATCCATTTTATAAGTTTTGAGGAAAGAAGTTTTAGGTAACTACCTATAAATTCATCGGTGTCAACGGGAAGCAATGTTCCGTCCAGGTCAAAAAGAAGTGTATTTATCATCTTGATACCTCCGGGTTATTACCATAAATATTTACCGTTTTGACTCCGGTACCGGGCTCATCGCTTAAATTGAACATGGCATTTTCCACGGTAGCGCCGCCTATTACCGGGTCTTGTTTCAAATACATGGCTGAATCCAGATCGGCCCTTGTTATATTCTTTACTCCGCAGGCCAGGTGTACAGCAGGAAGTATGCTGGCCCGGGTCTCCACCATGCAACCTACCATGCATTCCATGCCGGCACTGGCTGCTATGTGGGCTATCTGTAATGCCTTAAAAATCCCTCCGCATTTGGGGAGTTTTATATTGATAAGGTCCACCGCCTCCTTTTTAATTAGCATCAGGGCATCTTGAAGGGTGTGGCATGCCTCGTCGGCCATGATGGGGACATCCACGCTTCTAGTCACTTTTGCAAGGCCGTCTATATCCCAGTAAGGCACCGGCTGTTCCACCAGCTCAATATCATACTCTTCTAGAGTCTTTATAATCCTGATGGCTTCCTTAGGTTTCCAACCCTGGTTGGCATCAAGACGTATTTTTACATCATTACCTATGGCCTGCCGAATTTTTTTTATGCGTTCGATATCCTTGCCCGGCTCTTCTCCGACCTTTACCTTGAGGGTTTTAAACCCCATATCTTTAAGTTCCATGGCTTCCCTGGCCATGATTTCCGGTTCATCTATTCCTAAGGTGTAGTCGGTTTCCAGAGTGTTTTTGTATCCACCCAGCAACTTGTACAAAGGCAATCCCGCTGATTTTGCCGTGAGGTCGTATAAAGCCATGTCTACCGCAGCCTTTGCGGCCGTGTTCTTTACTATGATACCGTCCATTACAGCAGTTATTTTTTCTATATCGGTCGAATCTAATCCGACAATGGCCGGCGCCAGAACTTCATCAATTACATATTTTACAGATGCGAGGGTATCTCCCGTCACCTTCACGGGGCCTGCGGTGCCGCCTATGCCGGTTAATCCATTTTCACCGTGGACATATACTATGATGTTCCTGGCCACCGAGGTTGTCCCATATGCTACCCTGAAAGGCTTTTTCATGGGGACTTCAATAGTTGCCGCTTCTATTTTCGTAATTTTCAATATATCACTCCCTAAGTTGATTGTACCCATAAATAATTCTACGGTTTTTCTGTCAATTCCTGCTTGGAAACAATAAGAAATCAAAAAAATAGATTTTGTCCAAAATATATATTATACTATTTGTAGAGGAGGAATTATATGAAGTTATGGGCTGATTTTCATACACATACCAGATACAGCCACGGAACCGGAACTATAAAGCAAAATGTGGAAGTAGCTATAAAAAAGGGGCTTTCAGCCATAGGGATATCGGAACACGGCCCGGCCAATATCGGCATAGGCACCGACCTTGACGACTTTGCCAGGATGAGGGATGAAGTTGAATATTTAAAGGGAATTTACCAGGATATACGCATATTATTGGGCTGTGAGGCTAATATCATCAGCCTCGATGGCGACCTGGACATTCCCGAGAAAATACTGGACCAACTGGATTATACCATGGTGGGCCTTCATCCCATGGTGTGGACTGAAAGCCTAAGGGATGGTTACCACCTGCTGGTGGAGAACATGCTACAGCGGCGCATGGATTCCCTGAAAGAAAAGGTTCTAAGGCAAAACACCCTTGCCCTGATAAGAGCCATAAAAAATCATAAGATAGCTGTCATCACCCATCCCGGACTGCACCTGCCCATAGATACTGCTGCTCTTGCCCAGGCGGCGGTAAAATTAGGCACGGCACTGGAAATAAATGCTGGACACGGGTATATGACAGTAGAATATGTTAAAATAGCAAAAAAATATGGTGCCAGGTTCGCCATAGGCAGTGACGCCCACCGGCCGGCCGATGTAGGGAATTTGAGAAGGGGTATCGAGATAGCGAAAAAAGCCGGTCTGAATGAAAATGATATTATAAATGCTGTATGGATTCCCGAAATATCATCACTTCCCACGCCTCAAAGGGGGTAAAAAAATGGAGGATATAAAATTTGTCATCATAACAGGGCTTTCAGGTGCCGGCCGCACCCTGGCCCTGAGAGTATTTGAAGACCATGGTTATTTTTGCGTGGACAACCTGCCGCCCGCTTTGATACCTACCTTTGCCGAACTCTGCAGGGAAAGCAGAAAAAGAATAAATAAAATAGCCCTTGTCATAGATATAAGAGGTGGAGGTTTTTTCGACAGTCTTTTTGAAAGTTTAAAAACCATGAGGGATACCGGGTATCCGTACAAAATTCTGTTTCTAGAAGCATCCGACGAGGTCTTAATCAAGAGATTTAAAGAAAGCCGCCGCCGCCACCCGCTAGCTCCGGAAGGCCGCATTGTTGAAGGCATAATTTCGGAACGCAAAAAGATGGCTAAGTTAAAAGAAGAAGCAGATTGTATAATTGATACCTCCTACAAAACTCCGGCACAATTGAAGGAGGCGATAGTCAGAAATTTTATAGAACCCAAAAGAGAAGAACCGCTTCTGATAAATGTAGTATCCTTCGGCTTCAAACAGGGCATACCCCTTGATGCGGACCTGGTTTTTGATGTGAGGTTCATACCCAATCCCTTTTATGTGGATGAACTCCGTCCGCTTTCGGGTGAAGACCCGGAAGTGAGAGATTATGTGATGAAATGGCCGGAAAGCAAGCAGTTTCTTGAAAAATTGCACGACATGGTAGAGTTCCTTATTCCATATTATATTAAAGAGGGCAAATCTCAACTGGTGATAGCTATAGGCTGCACGGGCGGAAGACACAGGTCTATTGCCATTGCCAACGAACTTTCGGCGCAACTTAAAGCTGCCCATCATAAAGTAATAGTAGACCATAGAGATGTTAACAAAGATCGGAGTGAAGCAAGTGAATCCTAGAATTGTATGTATTGGAGGAGGTACGGGTCTTCCAAATCTTCTGAGGGGTCTCAAAAAATACACCGACAACATAACCGCCATTGTAACCGTAGCCGATGACGGTGGAAGTTCGGGGATAATCCGGGATGAATTAAAGATTCCTCCTCCGGGCGATATAAGAAACTGCCTGCTGGCATTGGCCGATACAGAGCCCCTGATGGAAAATCTATTTCAATACAGGTTTACCTCAGGCTCTTTTAAAGGGCACAGTTTTGGGAATATATTTCTGGCTGCCATGACGGAAATGCTGGGGGATTTTGAGCTGGCCATAAAGGAATCCAGCAAGGTGCTTGCGGTCAGGGGAAGGGTATTACCTTCAACCCTGGATGACGTTATTCTTGAAGCCGAATACCATGATGGAAGTACCGTCTGCGGGGAATCCAACATTCCCCAGCCCAGGCGTGAAATAAAACGCATCCGCATAAAACCGGAAAATGCGAGGCCTCTGGAAGAAGCCCTGGAAGCGGTGGAAAAAGCCGATGCTATCATATTGGGTCCCGGAAGCCTGTATACCAGCGTGATTCCCAATTTGCTCGTAAAAGACATGGCAAAAAGTATTTCAGGTTCCCGTGCAAAAAAAATATATGTGGTAAATGTTATGACACAGCCGGGAGAAACCACCGGTTACACCGCTTATGACCATATCCGGGCGATCATAGAACACTCCTGCCATGACCTTTTAGAATACGTAGTTATCAATTCCGGAAAAGTACCTGAGGAATTACTGGAGAGATACCGGGCTGATGGAGCTGTGCCTGTAATTTGTGATAGTGAAAAAATCAAAAAAATAGGTTATAATGTTGTAGAAGCAGATATTTTAAATTATACCGATGTGGTCCGCCATAGCCCTGAGAAACTGGCAAGAGTGATTATGAAAATAATTAAAAGATAAAGGAAAGATATATTACAACTTAAGCAAATATATTTTTTCTTTATAGAAGGTATTTTAATTTTTTTGTAGAATAAACAATTTATATTTAAGGCAGGTGGCATTATGTCCTTTTCGTATGAGGTGAAGGAAGAACTCGCCCGGGTTGTTTCGGACACATGCTGCCAGAAAGCCGAACTGGCATCCCTTATTCGCATGGCAGGAAGCATAAAGATAACGGGCGGTCTGGGCAAAGCGGTGCTTCAAATTCAAACGGAACATGCCTCTACTGCCAGGAAAGCATTTAAACTGCTCAAAAAACATGTGAAATCTCCTGTAGAGATTGTCATCAGAAAGAACAATTTTTTAAAAAACCACAGCATGTATATAATATCCGTAAACCTGCAGGAAGCCCGAGCTTTGCTTAAAGAACTGGGTATATTGAGCAACAATGAAAAGACAATTGGTTTCAGAGACTCAATAAATCCATCCATTGTCAAAAAACGCTGCTGCAAACGGGCATATCTCAGGGGGGCTTTCCTGGGAAGCGGGTCAATTAGCGACCCTAAGGGACCATACCATATGGAATATGTTACCACAGGCAAAAGGCAGGCCAATGCGCTTTCCAGGCTTATCAACAGCTTCGGATTAAATTCCAGGGTGATGGAAAGAAAGAGCAGCCACATGGTATATTTGAAGGATGGCAACAATATCGCGGATTTACTTGGAATAATGGGAGCCCATAACAGCCTGCTCAAATTTGAAGAAATAAGAGTAATAAAGGAAATGAGGAACAGTGTAAACCGCATGGTAAATTGTGAAACCGCGAATTTAAATAAAACCATAGACGCCGCCGTGCGGCAAATTGAATGCATAAATTTTTTAAAGCAGCATAATCTTTTTGATGATTTACCTTCAAATCTAAAACAGGTAGCGGAACTAAGGCTAGAATATCCGGACCTGAGCCTCAAAGAACTGGGTCAGATGATGAATCCTGTTTTAGGCAAGTCCGGTATCAGCTATAGATTGAAAAAAATAGAAAATATTGTGGAGAATTTACAGTCAATGAAAGGGGAAAAAATCATGTTTGAAAAAAATGTTGTAGTCAAAAACAAAACAGGTTTACATGCAAGGCCTGCGGCTTTATTTGTACAAACCGCCAACAAATTTAAATCCGATATATTTATTGAGAAAGAGGGGAAAAAGGTAAATGCCAAAAGCATAATGGGTGTCATGTCTCTTGCCGTGAGCCAGGGTACCAAGATCACCCTTTCGGCCCAGGGAGACGATGAAAAAGAAGCTGTGGAAAAACTTGTTGAACTCATAGAAAGCAAATTCGGAGAAGAATAATTTGAAGGCTACCGTGACGGTAGCTTTTAAATTAGATAATAGGTTAGGGGACACACCTCCTTTTCTGGGGTATTAACCTGGGGTAGTCGGAGGAGTGTTCCCAATGTAGGCGGAGGAAATCATGACAAAGCATGAGCAGATAATCAATTATATAAAAAACTTAAAAGTTGGCTCCAGGATTTCGGTAAGGCAGCTGGCTCAGGAACTCGAGGTTAGCGAAGGTACCGCTTACAGGGCTATAAAAGATGCTCAACTGGAAGGCTTTGTGTGTACCTTGCCCCGTATAGGGACCGTGCGTATAGAAAAGAAAACCGATGAAGCTATTGAGAAGCTTTCTTTTGCAGAAGTCGTGAATATTGTGGAGGGTAGCATACTGGGTGGAAAAACCGGACTTCATAAACCTCTCAACAAGTTTTTAATAGGCGCCATGGAAGTCAAAGAGATGGCGCAGTATATTGAGCCGGAAAGCCTGCTGATTGTGGGCAACCGGAAGGATGCCCAGATACTGGCCCTTAAGATGGGGGCCGCAGTCCTGGTAACCGGAGGGTTCGATGTGGATGAGGAAGTGGTCAAACTGGCGGACAGTGTAAACATGCCGCTGATTTCTTCATCTTATGACACCTTTACCGTGGCTACTTTTATAAACAGGGCCCTTTACAAACTTCTGGTGAGAAAAGATGTAATAAGGGTAAAAGATGCCATGGTAAAAGACCCGGACTATCTTGACATGAATGCCACTGTGGGTGACTGGCGCAGGCTTCTCAAGATAACCCATCACAGTAAGTTTCCGGTAGTGGATGGTGATAAAAAAGTGGTAGGAATTGCCACCACCAATGATATAGCGGGCTTGAAAGATGACATTCCCATAAAGGATGTCATGAGTAAAAATCCCATAGTGGTGGGTCAGGATACACCCGTGGCCCATGCTGCCCATCTCATGGTGTGGGAAGGGATTGAGCTTATTCCTGTGGTGGAGGATAAAAAACTCATAGGCGTCATTACCCGCCAGGATGCCATAAGGGCGCTGCAGAACTTGAGTTTTCAGCCGCAGATAGGGGAAACCATAGATGGAATAGTAATGAGCCGGTTTTCGCTGTCAAAGACCGAAAACGGGATAAGGATGCGGGGCAAGACGGGACCTATAATGTTAAATCCTTATGGCGTGGCCAGCTGCGGAGCTTTGATGACAGTCATGGCCAATGCGGGGTTTGAAGCCTTCAGAAGCCAGAAGCGGCTGGAAACGGTGCCCGATAGTTTTACGGTATATTTTTCAAAACCCGTAGAACTGGAAGAAGAGATAGAAGTGACAGCGGATATAATAGACATGGGTAGAAAATCCGGCAAGGCTGAGGTAAATGTATACCATAGGGGCAAACTGGTGGCAAAATCTCTAGTTTCCGTGAAGGTTATCGACAGGTAGGTGGTTATAAATGGCCGATTTTGTTCATCTACATGTTCATACAAATTACAGCCTGCTCGATGGCGCATGTAAAATAGAAAGATTAGCAAAACGCCTGGCGGAAATTGGTGCCAGGAGCGCTGCCATTACTGATCACGGTGTGATGTACGGAGTTGTGGATTTTTATAAGGTCATGAAATCCCATGGTATAAAGCCGATAATTGGCTGTGAGGTATATATGGCAAAACGTACCATGACCGACACTCAGGCCGGAATAGATGACGACCAGTATCACCTTGTGCTGCTGGCCAGGGATAGTGAAGGCTATAGAAATTTGATGAAGCTTGTTTCTCTGGGGTTCATCCAGGGCTTTTATTATAAACCCAGGGTGGACATGCATGTGCTCAGGCAGTACAGCGAGGGATTGATAGCGCTGAGCGCCTGCCTGGCCGGAGAGATTCCAACCCTTCTTTTAAACGGAGAATATAAAAAAGCCCGGGAGAAAGCACTGGAATACCAGGAAATCTTTGGTGAAAATAATTTTTACCTGGAAATACAGGACCATGGCATACTGGACCAGAAAAAAGTAAACAGCGATTTAGTAACACTCAGCAGGGAAACGGGTATTCCCCTTGTGGCCACCAACGATGTCCACTACATTTTAAAAGAGGATGCGCCGGTGCATGATGCCCTGTTGTGCATCCAGACCGGCAAGACTCTGGAAGACGAAACAAGACTTAAATTTCCCACCGATGAGTTTTACCTGAAATCATCAGAGGAAATGCAAGATTTGTTTTCATACATACCTGAGGCTGTGGAAAATACCTGTAAAATCGCTGAAATGTGCAATGTGGAACTGGACTTTAATACCATGCACCTGCCAGCATACCGGGTGCCCGAAGGTTATACCCAGGATGAATATCTTGAAAAATTATGCTATGAAGGCCTGGCGGAGCGTTATACGGATATTACTCCGGAAATCAAGCAGAGGCTGGAATACGAATTGGATGTAATCAAAAAGATGGGATATTCCAGTTACTTCCTTATTGTATGGGATTTCATAAACTTTGCCCGGAAAAATCAAATCATGGTGGGGCCGGGCAGGGGGTCCGCCGCGGGAAGCCTTGTGGCGTACTGCCTTCACATTACCAACATAGACCCGCTGAAATATAACCTTCTGTTTGAACGTTTTTTAAACCCCGAGAGAGTTACCATGCCCGATATCGATGTGGATTTTTGCTACGAAAGGCGGCAGGAAGTAATCGATTATGTGGTAAAAAAATACGGCAAGGATAAAGTGGCACAAATCGTAACCTTCGGGACCATGGCCGCCCGGGCAGCTATACGGGACGTGGGCAGGGTCCTGGGGTACCCCTACGGAGAAGTGGATGCCATAGCCAAGATGGTTCCCGTGGAGCTCGGGATAACCATCGACAATGCTCTGGCATTGAACCCAGAGCTTAAAAAACTTTATGATGAAAAAGACAGGGTCCGAAAACTTCTGGACCATAGCAAGAGCGTTGGAAGGCTTCCCCAGACACGCATCCACCCACGCCGCAGGTGTGGTTATATCAAAAGACCCCCTGGTGGAACATGTGCCGCTGCACAAAATGGGTGATTCAAATGTTGCCACCCAGTATACCATGACCACCCTGGAAGAATTGGGCCTTTTAAAAATGGATTTTCTGGGGCTGAGGACCCTCACGGTTATAAGAGATGCCCTCAATATTATCCGCCACACCCGCCATATGGAGATAGACCTTGACAGGTTGCCCCTCGATGACAAAAAAGTATACGAGATGTTGAGCCAGGGCAACACTGCGGGAGTTTTTCAACTGGAAAGCAGCGGAATGCAAAATCTGTTGAAGGAACTGAAACCCGAGGTGTTCGAGGATATCATAGCCATTATAGGCCTGTACAGGCCCGGTCCCCTTGGCAGCGGAGCAGCGGAAGATTTTATTAGAAGCAAAAATGGCGTAAAATCCATATCTTATCTTCATCCCCTTCTAAAACCCATTCTGTCTGAAACCTATGGTATAATATTGTACCAGGAGCAGGCCATGAAAATAGCCCAGGAACTCGCCGGATTTTCGCTGGCCCAGGCAGATATCCTCAGAAAAGCCATGGGCAAGAAAAAACAGGATGTCATGGCAGCTCAGAGGGCATCCTTCATTGAAGGATGCGTAAGAAATAATATCGATAGGGAAACAGCGGCAAAAATCTTCGATGATATCTCCTATTTCGCAGGTTACGGTTTCAACAAAGCCCATACCGCAGCCTATGCTGTCATTGCCTATCAAACAGCATACCTTAAAACCCACTTTCCGGTAGAATTCATGGCAGCTCTTTTGAACAGCGTTATGGACAACAGTGATAAAATCGCTTTTTATGTGAATGAATGCCGCCATATGGGCATTAAGGTTCTGCCGCCGGATATTAACGAGAGCTTTGACACTTTTACGGTCATTGGCGATAAAATAAGGTTTGGGCTTACCGCCGTAAAAAATGTAGGCCATGGAGTGGCCAGGGCCATTATCGATGAAAGGAAACACAGGGGGAAATATTCGACACTTCGGGATTTTGCCGGGAGAGTTTCTGGAGAGCTAAATAAAAAGGTTGTGGAGAGTCTTATAAAAAGCGGAGCCATGGACTCACTGGGAGCCCGGCGGTCGCAACTGCTGAAAGTATATGAGGAAGTTTTAAGCCGGGTTCAGAAACAGGAAAAACAGATGAAAGACCAGATTTCCCTTTTCGAAATTGTAGATGGCCCCGCTCCTGTGGATGATATTTTGCCCGATATCCCCGAATACCCCAGGAGCGAACTGCTGGCCATGGAAAAGGAAATGCTGGGTCTTTATATCAGCGGTCATCCCCTTCGGGAATTTGAAAAACAACTCTTGAACGCTACAACTTTTTGTAGTAAAAATTTATATGAGGAGGACAACAAAGATAATCTTCAGGTGGTGGTAGGAGGTATTATAACGGGAGTCAAGACAAAAACTACAAAAAGTGAAAAAATAATGGCTTTTATAACTCTGGAGGATCTCACAGGGTCCATGGAAATCATAGTGTTCCCTCAGACCTATGACAAATACCGTGTCCTGCTTCAGCAAGACTCAAAGGTTATAATAAAGGGAAGAGTAAATTTCAAAGAAGATGAACTGCCCAAGATAATCGCCGAAGAAATCACCTCTTTTGAAAATATATCTTCCAGTGGAAATCAAAAAGATATAATGGTAATATCTATTCCCCAAAATGAGGTTAATTTACAGGAATTAAAAGATTTTATCCAGTCTCACCCGGGCAAGACCAGGGTTGTACTGTACTTTCAAGAGCAAAACAGAAGTTTTTTACTGCAAACCGGTATAGACTGCTCTAAAGAGAATCTCGGACTTTTGCATGATCGGTGGGGTACCAACTGTATTTGTGGTGATGAAAAATTAATACAAATTAATACAAAGGAGGCCTGAATTCGTGTGGACTGTAATTTATATGGCCACTGATAAAGATACGGCTCAAAAAGTGGAGCAGGTTTTAAAGTCTGAAGGGATTCTTGTTAAGACCAGGGAAGCCATGAGAAGTAAAAAACACGGATGCTGTATTGAGATACTGGTGCCGGAGTCCGAAGCCCAGGAAGCTCAAAAAGTAATCCTGGAAAAAAATCTATAAAAAGAGGGGAAGAGGCAGATGAAAAGAATAGGAGTACTTACAAGCGGTGGGGATGCGCCGGGGATGAACGCCGCTGTCAGAGCCGTAGTGAGGAAGGCAGCGTCTTATGACATGGAAGTTTATGGAATAAAAAAAGGTTATATGGGTCTGATAAATTCGGACTTCGTCAGGCTCGATTCCAGCTCTGTGGGAGATATTATCCACCGCGGAGGCACCTTTTTAAGAACTGCACGGTGTGAAGAGTTTAAGACTGAAGAGGGACAACTGAAAGCCTTAAAGAATCTGGAAGCTTTCGGCATTGAAGGTATGGTAGTAATAGGTGGGGATGGTTCCTTCCGGGGGGCAATAGCCCTTTCCAGAAAGGGTGTGCCTACCATTGGCATTCCGGGAACCATAGACAACGATATTCCTTTTACCGACTACGCCATAGGTTTTGATACAGCATTGAATACGGTGGTGGAAGCGGTAAACAAGGTAAGAGACACTGCTACTTCCCATGAAAGGACTTTTGTAATTGAAGTTATGGGCAGGGAGGCCGGCCATATTGCGCTTTATGCAGGCCTTGCCAGCGGAGCCGAGACTATACTGGTCCCTGAAATTCCCTTCAATATGGATGACATCTGTAAAAAGATTATAAATGGCTACAAAAGGGGGAAACTTCACAGTATCATAATTGTGGCTGAAGGCGCAGCCAGCGGTTTTGATATTGGAAACAAGATCAAGGAAAAAACTGGCTTTGAGACCCGGGTGATCGTTCTGGGCCACCTTCAGAGAGGTGGAACACCCTCGGCTTTTGACCGCATCCTGGCCAGCCAGCTGGGAGGAAAGGCGGTAGAACTGTTAAAGGATAATATTGGAGACAAGATGGTGGGTCTTGTCAACGGAGAACTGCTGGTAACCGACCTTGAAAAGATTCTTGTTACACCCAAACCTCTGGATATGAATATATATAAGCTGGCCGAAATTCTCTCAATGTAGGGGAGTGATACTTTAATGCTCAAGACTAAGATTATATGCACTCTTGGTCCAGCCAGCGAAAATAAAGAGGTAATTTCCCGGCTGATATCAGCCGGGATGAATATAGCAAGACTGAATTTTTCCCATGGGACCCATGAAGAGCACAGGGCAAGAATAAACAACCTGAGAGAAGCTGCACGGGAGATGGGAGCCAATATAGCCCTAATGCTGGACACAAGGGGGCCGGAGATAAGACTTGGCACCTTCAAAAATGGAAAAGCGTATTTGAAGGAAGGCCAGGAATTTGCACTCTCACTGGAGCCTATAGAAGGAAATGAAAATAGGGTTTATGTCACCTATGATGGTCTAAACAAACTCGTAACCAGGTATGATAAGATACTGCTGGCCGATGGCCTTATAGAATTGGAAGTCAAGGAAATAAATTCAAAAGAGGTATTATGCACCGTTATAAACGGTGGAGAAATCAGCGATAAAAAGGGTGTAAACGTTCCAAACAAATCCCTTCCCCTACCTGCAATAACACAGAAAGATGTGGAAGACCTCTTATTTGGCATAAGTATGGGCATAGACTTTGTGGCGGCTTCCTTTGTGAGAAAAGCTTCGGATGTGCTTGAAATAAGAAAGATTTTGGAAGAAAACGGTGCCAGTGATGTCCACATAATAGCCAAGGTGGAAAACCGCGAAGGGGTCAACAACATCGATGAAATCATCCGTGTTGCTGATGGTGTGATGGTGGCCCGGGGAGACCTGGGAGTAGAGATACCCGTTGAGGAAGTGCCCCTGGTCCAGAAATACATCATTGAAAAATGCAATAAAGCGGGAAAACCCGTAGTCACGGCAACCCAGATGCTGGAATCAATGATGCGGAATCCAAGGCCTACCAGGGCGGAAACCACCGATGTGGCCAATGCCATTTTTGACGGAACCGATGCCATTATGCTCTCTGGTGAAACAGCCGCAGGCCATTATCCGGTGGAAGCGGTTAAAATGATGGCCAAAATAGCAAGAAAAGCCGAAGATTCCATGAGTTTAAAAAAAGGAAAAGGAACCCTCCGTGATAAAAACCATAACTGACGCCATCAGCCATGCTACATGCTCTATCGCCCGAGACCTGGGAGTCAAGGCCATTATAACATCCACCAAATCCGGGTATACTGCCCGGGCTGTAGCCAAATTCCGGCCGGAAGTCCCCATCATTGCAGTGACACCGAGGGAAAAGGTCACCAGGACGCTGCAGATTGTGCGGGGGGTATGGCCGCTGCAAGTTGAGGATACCCGGTCCACTGACGAGATGTTCAAAGAAGCGGTGGAAGGGGCTCTGAAATCAGGACTGGTGCAAAAGGGAGACATGGTGGTAATTACTGCGGGCGCGCCCGTAAATGTGACGGGTACTACCAATTTAATAAGAGTGCATATTGTAGGCGATGTGCTCTTAAGAGGTACCGGTATTGGCAGCAGGCCCGTGAGCGGGACGGTATTTGTAGCCAGGAATGCAAAGGAAGCCATGATAATGCCCGAAGGTTCCATCCTGGTAGTGTCCGGTACAGACAGGGATATAATACAGGTTTTACGACGCTCTTCGGCGGTCATAGCCGAAGAAGGTGGCCTAACATCCCATGCCGCCATAATAGGTCTTGAGATGAATATACCCGTCATTGTTGGAGCCAAGGGGGCTACCGAACTGCTGGCCACCGGTGATGAAATCACCATGGACACCCAGCGGGGCCTTATTTACAGGGGAAAAGTCGATGTGAAATGAGGGATTTTCTATGGATACTATAGATACTACCGTTTCGGTTCGGTATGCCGAAACCGACCAGATGGGTGTGGTTTACTATGCCAATTACCTGGTTTTTTTTGAAGTGGGGAGAAATGTGTATTTCAACAGTATAGGCTCATCCTATGTGGATATGGAAAGAGAAGGGGTATATTTTCCGGTGATTGAATCCCACTGCGTTTACAGGCATCCTGCCCGTTATGGGGATAATATTGTGATAAAAACTGCAGTCGCCGGAATGAAACCAACAAGGGTGAAAATAGTTTACGAGATTTTACGGTCAAAAGATAACCTTCTCCTGGCCCAAGGATACACAGAGCATGCCTTTATGTCAAAAGAAGGAAGGCCTTTAAACATAAGCAAAACTCACCCCCATGTATGGGAAAAACTCAAAAAGGTTGTAAGTTAACAAAAAATTAACATATGAAGTATTGACATAATTAGAAAGCTGATGATAAAATACATATCAATATCCAAAAATGTAATGATGGAGAGGAAAATGGGAAACCCGAGAAAAGAGAGCCGGGGAAGGTGAAAGCCGGCCGAAGGTTACCGTTTTATGCTCGCTCCTGAACAGCCCGGGCGAAATAGTAGTAGTCCGGAGCCGCTACTAGCGTTAAAAAGAGAAGTAGCCTTTCTACTTCCTGAGGCCTATAGCCGCAAGGCAAGGCAAAGCAGGGTGGTACCACGGGGTAAACTCCCCCCTCGTCCCTGGGAAATTAATTTTCTCGGGGCGAGGGGGTTATTTTTTACAAAAAAAGGGCGAGGTGGTGTACAAAATGAAAATTACTGCCGCAGAAGCATTAATCAGGTCCCTGGAAATGGAAGGCGTAGAGGTGGTATTTGGATATCCCGGAGGAGCCATACTTCCAGTATATGATTCTCTTTTCCATACCAAAAAGCTAAAACATATCCTTACCCGCTCCGAACAGGCTGCAGCCCATGCTGCTAGCGGTTATGCAAGAGTGTCAGGCAAAGTGGGCGTATGCATGGCCACATCGGGACCGGGAGCCACAAATCTTGTAACGGGCATTGCAACAGCCTATATGGATTCCGTACCCGTGGTCGCTATTACAGGCCAGGTAGCCACCAGTCTGATAGGGCGGGATGTATTTCAGGAAGTGGATATTACCGGTGCCACGGCACCTTTTACAAAACACAATTATCTGGTGAAAAGAGCAGAAGACATCCCGCGCATTGTAAAAGAAGCCTTTTATATTGCTTCTACCGGAAGACCCGGGCCAGTGCTCATTGATTTACCTAAAGACGTAGCCGAAACCAAAATAGAATTCAAATACCCTGAACAGATTACGCTGAGGGGATATAAACCAAAAATCGACGGCCATCCGCTTCAAATTTCCAGGGCAGCGGATGCCATCAATAAAGCCCTTCGTCCCGTCATATGCGCGGGAGGGGGAGTCAATTCTGCCGGTGCGGAAGAAGAACTCATGGAACTTGCCGAAAAAGCCCATATTCCTGTAGCTACCACGCTGATGGGAATCGGCGCTTTCCCGGGAGATCATCCCCTTTCTCTCGGCATGATGGGCATGCATGGCACGCCCTATGCAAACAGGGCTGTGACGGAATCTGACCTGGTTATAGCAACCGGGGCGAGATTCGGAGACCGCCTGACAGGCCGGGTAGCAGGGTTTGCACCAAGGGCAAAAATAATACACATAGACATAGACCCGGCAGAAATAGGAAAAAACGTGAAGGCAGATATCCCCATCGTGGGTGATGTAAAACGGGTCCTCGCAGAGATATTGAAGGAAGTTCAGCCAAAGCAGCCCACCGAATGGAACCACCGTATTGCCGAACTTAAGAAAAAAACCCTTTTCCTACAGCAAAACAAACAAATTATGCCCCCAGGAAATTATAGAAGAACTTTCCCGGAGGACCGCCGGCAATGCCATAATAACCACGGAAGTGGGTTCTCATCAGATGTGGGTGGCACAGTATTACAAATTTACGAAACCCCGTACTTTTATCAGTTCAGGAGGACTCGGGACCATGGGTTACGGTTTGCCTGCTGCCATAGGGGCCAAATTTGCAAAACCCGACCAGACCGTAATCAACATATGCGGTGACGGCAGTTTCCAGATGAACCTGGCGGAGATGGCCACTGCTGTTGAAAACGGCCTTTCTCTGAAAATGATTCTTTTCAACAATCAGGGGCTAGGCCTGGTCAGGCAGCTCCAGGAATTTTACTGTAAAAAGCGTTACAGTCAGGTGAATTTCAGCTTCGTGCCCGACTTTGTAAAACTGGCCGAAAGTTACAGAATAGCAGGAATGAGAATAGGGAACCGCGATGAACTGCCCGGGGCTCTGGACCGGCTTATTTCAGAAAAGGGATGCTTTTTGCTGGAATGTATGGTGGACATAAATGAAAATGTTTATCCTATGGTATTGAATGGCTCGCCCATCAATGAAATGATAGGAGGATGAAGCCCATGAAGACAACGCTATCAGTTCTGGTGGAAAATCATCCCGGAGTCCTTTCCCGGGTAGCAGGCCTTTTTTCCCGCCGGGGATTTAATATCGATAGCCTGGCGGTGGGTACCACAGAAAATCCGGACATTTCCCGCATGACCATAGTGGTAGACGGAGATGAATATATTGTCGAGCAGGTAAAAAAGCAATTGAACAAACTGGTAGATGTAATAAAGGTCAGCAAAATAATCCCCGAAGAGTCGGTGAGCCGGGAACTGGTCTTAATAAAAGTGGATGCCGAGCCCCAGGTAAGGTCTGAAATAATTCACATAGCAGAAATTTTCAGGGCCAACATTGTGGATGTGAGCCGCAAGTCCATGATTATAGAGCTTACCGGCGACAAGGATAAGGTCAGTGCTTTTGAGGAATTATTAAAACCTTTTGGTATAAAAGAATTAGTCCGCACCGGCATTATAGCCGTGAATAGAGGAACAAAAACAATAAAAATTGAGGAGGAAGAATGATTATGGCAAAAATGTATTATGACAAGGATGCAGATTTAAAATTACTGGAGGGCAAGACCGTCGCTGTCATAGGTTACGGCAGCCAGGGACATGGCCATGCACTGAATTTAAAGGACAGCGGAGTAAATGTGGTCGTGGGATTATATGAGGGTTCAAAATCCTGGAAAGCCGCCGAAGAGGCAGGCCTGGCCGTAAAAACCGTCAGCGAGGCCGCAAAAGAGGCCGACATCATCATGATACTGGTACCGGACCATGTGCAGGCAAAGATTTATGAAGAAGAGATTAAACCCAACTTAAAAGAGGGCAATGCCCTGGCTTTTGCCCATGGATTCAACATCAGGTACCATCAGATTGTTCCTCCGGATTTTGTGGATGTATTTATGATAGCTCCCAAAGGACCGGGACACCTGGTGAGAAGGATGTACCAGCAGGGTGCCGGAGTTCCCTGCCTCGTGGCGGTGGAACGCGATTATACCGGGAAAGCCAGGGATATCGCTCTGGCCTATGCCAAGGGTATTGGAGGAACCAGAGCCGGAGTCATCGAGACCACATTTGCGGAAGAAACCGAAACAGACCTTTTCGGCGAACAGTGCGTGCTTTGCGGAGGTCTGACGGAACTCATCAAAGCAGGATTTGAAACTCTGGTCAATGCCGGTTATCAGCCTGAAATAGCATATTTTGAGTGTCTCAATGAGATGAAGTTAATCGTGGATATGATTTACGAAGGCGGCATCGGCTGGATGAGGTATTCCATCAGTGATACGGCAAAATACGGTGACATCACCGTGGGCAAGAGGATTATCAATGAAGATACCCGCAAGGAAATGAAGAAGGTACTGGATGAGATTGTGACAGGAGAGTTTGCCAGAAGGTGGATCCTGGAAAATCAGGCAAACCGCCCGGTTTATAAGACAATTCTTGCAAGGGAAGCAGAACATCCCATTGAAAAGGTGGGGGCAGAGCTCAGAAGCATGATGCCATGGCTTAAAAAGAAGTGAGAAGTGAGAGGTCGGAAGTGGGATCGGTGGGAAAATGAGGAAAGGAGGCAAGAAAAATGGCCAGTAAAATAGAGATCTTCGATACTACTCTCCGAGATGGAGAACAATCACCAGGAGTGTCGCTGAATTCCTATGAAAAACTGGAGATTGCAAAACAGCTGGCAAAATTGCAGGTGGATGTCATAGAAGCCGGGTTTCCTATAGCATCCAATGGGGACTTTAATGCTGTCAAAACCATAGCGGAAAATGTCAAGGGCCCCGTCATAGCGGGCCTTGCCAGAGCAAACTTTAAAGATATAGACAGGGCCGCCGAAGCCGTAAAAGCGGCGGAACGGCCCCGCATTCATACTTTTATTGCGTCCTCTCCCATTCACATGAAATATAAGCTAAAGATGACACCGGAACAGGTGCTGGAAGCGGCGGTAGAAGCCGTTAAAAGGGCAAAATCCTACGTAGAGGATGTGGAATTTTCGGCAGAAGATGCATCAAGGTCCGAAGTGGAGTTTCTCTGTAAGCTGTTTTCTGCTGCCATAAATGCAGGGGCTACGGTCATAAACATCCCCGATACTGTGGGATACGCCACACCGGAGGAGTTTGGCAGTCTGGTGAAAACCCTGCGGGAAAGGGTCCCCGAGATGGATAAGGTAAAAATCAGCGTCCACTGCCACAACGACCTGGGTATGGCGGTAGCCAATTCTCTGGCGGCGGTACAAAACGGCGCCACCCAGATAGAATGTGCCGTCAACGGTCTGGGGGAGCGGGCGGGAAATGCGGCCCTGGAAGAGGTGGTAATGGCCCTTGTAACTCGAAAAGATTTATACAATGTTGACCTCAACATAGATACAAAGCACATATACCGCACCAGCAAGCTGGTAAGCACCCTTTCGGGTATATATGTGCAACCCAACAAGGCCATCGTAGGAGCCAATGCCTTTGCCCATGAATCGGGCATACACCAGCACGGAGTACTATCGGAAAAGTCTACTTATGAGATCATGACACCGGAGTCTATCGGTCTTTCATCCAACAGGTTGGTGCTGGGGAAGCTCTCCGGTCGCCACGCCTTTGCCCAGAGGTTGAAAAAAATGGGATATGAACTAGACGATGAGGAATTGAATAAAGCTTTTGAGAGGTTTAAGGACCTGGCGGATAAGAAAAAGGAAATCACCGATAAGGATATTGAAGCCCTGGTGGAAGACCAGGTTTTGAAGATACCTCAACTTATAGTGCTGGAATACTTTCAGACTTCCAGCGGAAATCAGACCATATCCACAGCCACCGTAAAGGTAAAAATAGGAGAAAAAAGCGTGGAGGAGGCCTCTACCGGTGACGGACCTATTGATGCCACCTACAGGGCTCTGGAGCGGGCCTGCAATATAGACTGTAAACTGGTGGATTATTCCATTAAATCGGTATCCGGAGGAAAGGATGCCATGGGAGAAGTCATAGTTAAGATAGAAAAAGATGGTAAATTATTCACCGGAAGAGGGCTGAGCACCGATATCATAGAGGCCAGTGCCCTGGCTTATACCAATGCACTGAACAAAACCCTTTGGAACAACGGCAACGGAAGGTGAAAACCTATGGGCATGACCATAACTCAAAAGATACTCGCTAGACACTGCCATAAGGAATTTGTAGAGCCTGGAGAACTCATCATGGCCGACGTGGACCTGGCCTTGGCCAATGATATAACCGGCCCGGTTTCTATAGAAGAGTTCAAAAAAGCCGGCGGCAAAAAGGTGTTTGATCGGGGAAAAATAGCTTTAATTCCCGACCATTTCGCCCCCAATAAGGACATAAAATCCGCCGAGCTCTGCAAAACCCTGAGGGATTTTGCCAGGGAACAACAAATTGTACATTACTATGAAGTTGGAAGAATGGGTGTGGAACATGCCCTGCTTCCGGAGCAGGGCATAGTCCTGCCCGGCGACCTGGTAGTGGGTGCCGATTCCCACACTTGCACTTACGGGGCTCTGGGGGCTTTTTCCACCGGTGTGGGCAGCACTGATTTAGCTTTTGCCATGATGACGGGGAAATGCTGGTTCAAGGTTCCCGAAACCATAAAGTTCATCTATCACGGCAAACTTAATCCCTGGGTTACGGGCAAAGACCTCATATTATACACCATAGGGGATATAGGAGTGGATGGAGCCCTGTATAAAGCCATGGAATTTACAGGAGATGCCTTAAAAAGCCTTACCATGGATGAAAGGTTTACCATGAGCAACATGGCCATTGAGGCCGGTGGCAAAAACGGCATAATGGAAGCCGACAATATTACCATTGAATATGTAAAGGCAAGGGCGAAAAGGGATTATGAGATATTCAAAAGCGATGATGACGCAAAATACTGCCAGGTCATCGACTACGATGTATCAAAAATAGAGCCCCAGATAGCCCTGCCGCACCTGCCGGAAAACACCGTCGGTGTTTCCAAAGTGGGGGATATATCCATCGACCAGGTGGTGATAGGTTCCTGCACCAACGGCAGGCTCGAGGATATGCGTACCGCTGCGAAGGTTATAAAAGGCCATAGGGTACATCCCGATGTGAGATTGATAGTGATTCCGGCCACCCAGGAAGTTTACCGGCAGATGATAATTGAGGGGATCATGGAGATTTTCTTAGAATCCGGCGCAGCCGTAAGCACTCCCACCTGTGGCCCATGCCTGGGAGGATATATGGGGATTCTTGCAAAAGGAGAAAGAGCGGTGTCCACCACCAACCGAAATTTTGTGGGGCGTATGGGCCATCCCGAAAGCGAGATTTATCTTGCAAGCCCCGCAGTGGCTGCGGCTTCTGCCATTAAGGGCAGGATAGCCCATCCTGAGGAGGTGGCAAAAATATGATATATAAAGGTAAGGCATGGATTTTCGGTGACAATATCGACACCGATGTCATCATTCCCGCCCGTTATCTGAATACCACCAATCCGGAAGAACTGGCATCCCACTGCATGGAAGATATAGATTCTGGATTTTCTAAAAAAGTAAATACCGGTGACATAATAATCGCCGGCAAGAATTTTGGATGCGGCAGTTCCCGCGAACATGCTCCACTGGCCATAAAGACCTGCGGTGTAAGTTGCGTCATTGCCAGGTCCTTTGCCAGGATTTTTTACAGGAATTCCATAAATATAGGACTGCCCATCCTGGAATGCGATGAAGCTGTGGATTCTATTAAGGCCGGGGATGAACTGGAAATTGATACCGACACCGGGGTCATAAAAAATTTGACGGCAGGCAGGTCATATACCGCCAGGCCCTTCCCCGGCTTTATAAAAGGCATCATTCAGGCGGGAGGCCTGCTAAACTATGCGCGAAAGGCGGAAAACTACGATGTATAAGATAGCTTTCCTGGCAGGAGATGGCATAGGTCCGGAGGTCATGGCCGAGGCCAAAAAAGTTCTCAAGACGGTAGAAAAAAAATTCGGCTTCAAGTTTGATTTCCATGAAGGCCTGGTAGGCGGTGCCGCCATAGATGCTTACGGCGTTCCACTGCCTGAATCCACCGTAAAGCTGTGCGAGGACTGTGATGCCATTTTGTTCGGAGCGGTGGGAGGTCAGAAATGGGATGCATTGAGCAGCCAGCTGCGGCCTGAAAAGGCCATCCTGGGCTTGAGGAAACATTTTGGTCTATACGCAAACCTTCGCCCGGCTATTTTATTCCCGCCCCTTGTAAGCGCATCCCCCATAAAGCAGGAAATCATCGGAAACCTTGACCTCCTGATAGTCAGAGAACTCACCGGGGGATTATATTTCGGCACTCCCAAGGGCAGGGAGGAAACGGGGGGAGTGGTCCGGGCCTTTGATACAATGATATACACCGAGGAAGAAATAAAGAGAGTGGCCCATATAGCCTTTAAAGCCGCTCAAAACAGGAAAAAGCGCGTCACTTCCGTGGATAAAGCCAATGTGCTGGCAACTTCCAGGCTCTGGCGGGAAGTGGTGGAAAGAATAGCGAAAGAATACCCCGATGTAGAGCTTTCCCACATGTATGTGGACAATTGCTCCATGCAGCTGGTGGTAAACCCCGGACAGTTTGATGTAATCCTCACCGAAAACACCTTTGGAGACATACTCAGCGACGAGTCCGCGGTGCTGACAGGTTCCATAGGCATGCTGCCATCGGCCAGCCTGGGAGATAAAAAGCCTTACCTATACGAGCCCACTCACGGCTCCGCCCCGGACATTGCAGGTACCGGCAGGGCAAACCCCATCGCCTGTATATTGTCCGCTGCCATGATGCTGGAGTATTCCTTTGGAGCTTCGGAAGCATCGAATGCCGTAAAACAGGCGGTGACCAGGGCTCTGGATGAAGGTTACAGGACTTCCGACATAAAAACTGGTGCCGGAAAAGTTGTTTCCACCACTGAAATGGGAGATGTTATTGTAAATTTTATTTGAATATTTAATTACAGGGTTGTATTTAGTGGCATTTGATGTTATAATTTTTTTTAATAACACTAAAAAGCCATGAAGAGAAGAGTAGCTAGATCTTTGCGGCCAAAGAGAGTCGGGGCAGGTGAAAGCCGATGCCGGAAGATTTTCGTGAAAATCATCTCGGAGCTGCCAGGGTGAAGAGAAAGTAATCCTGGCCGGGTCCCATCAGGGAATTGGCCACCGTTAGAACGGCCGGGTATCGGGCCAAAAGCCCCGTACCTGCTGAGGTTCATACCGCAAGGTATGGATGAATCAGGGTGGTAACGCGAAACCCTTCGCCCCTTCATATGGAGGCGAAGGGTTTTTTTATTAACCATTTTTAAAGAGGTGAGGATCTTGACCGGTGCAGAGCTTTTGATAAAGACTTTGGAAGAAATAGGCGTGGACACCATATTTGGTTTCCCCGGAGGCTCCGCCCTGCCAATCTATGATGCCCTCTACGGTAACAAAAAAATACGGCATATCAAGACGGTCCATGAACAGGGAGCAGCCCATGCCGCCGACGGCTATGCCAGAGCTACCGGCAAGGTGGGAGTGGCTTTGAGCACATCAGGGCCTGGAGCCACCAACCTGGTTACGGGTATTGCCAACGCCTATATGGACTCGATACCAATGGTGGCCTTTACCGGGCAGGTGCCTTTGAGCCTTTTAGGGAAGGATTCCTTTCAGGAAGTGGATATCACCGGGGTTACCCTTCCCATAACCAAGCACAGCTTTATATTGAGAGATAAAAACGATATAGTGAAAAAGGTCAAGGAAGCCTTTTTGATAGCCACTACCGGAAGACCCGGGCCGGTGGTGGTGGATTTGCCCAAAGATGTCATGGCAGGAGAAGTAAATGAAAAGACCGTAAAAAAAGACGTTAACGGCTTTGTGGCTTCATATACTTCGAAACAGGCAATTCCTGAAAGTCAGCAAAAACAGCTGCAAAAGGCCGCCGAGATGATAAATGAAGCCCAAAGGCCGGTTATTTACGCTGGTGGTGGGGTAATAACTTCAGGAGCAAATCATGAGTTGTTAAAGTTTGCGGAAAAAATTGAAGCGCCCGTTACCACTACCTTGATGGGGATCACGGGGTTCCCTTCGGAACATCCCCTCTGCCTGGGGATGCTGGGAATGCACGGCACAGCTTACGCCAACATGGCGGTAACTGAATGTGATCTGCTCATCGCCGTAGGAGCCCGCTTTGATGACAGGGTTACCGGCAAGGTGGAGGCTTTTGCACCAAAAGCGAAAATAATCCATATGGACATAGATCCGGCGGAGTTGGGTAAAAATGTGGATATCGACCTGGCGCTCAAGGGTGATGTAAAAACCCTGCTGGAAAGGATAATCGAGCTTGTATCCTGCAAAAAGCGGGGACTGTGGCTTGAAACAGTCAACGGTTGGAAGCAAACTTATCCCCTTAAATATTGTAATAAAGGGCTGAAACCTCAGTTTGTAATTGAGGAAATATGCCGAATAACTTCCGGCGATGCAATCATAGCCACCGAAGTGGGGCAGCATCAGATGTGGGCGGCACAGTTTTACAAATTTAAAAATCCAAGAAGTTTCATATCATCGGGAGGCCTGGGGACCATGGGGTTTGGCCTTCCTGCAGCCCTTGGAGCAAAACTTGGAAGGCCGGATAAAGTAGTGTTCAATATAGCCGGTGACGGCAGCTTTGAAATGAACTGTCACGAGCTAATTACTGCCGCAAGTTATAACATCCCCGTGATAACCGTAATTTTCAACAACCGTACCCTGGGAATGGTACATCAGTGGCAGGAAATGTTTTATGACGGAAGGTTTTCCCACTCGGAACTGGGCGAAGGCACCGACTACGTGAAGCTTGCTGAAGCCTGCGGAGCAGCAGGATTTAGAATAACGGAAAAGGAACAGGTGGAACAGACCATAAGTAAAGCCATAGACCTGAATAAACCGGTGGTGATTGATGTCAGGATAGATCCCAAAGAGATGGTAATGCCCATGGTGCCCCCTGGAATGCCCATAAGCCGGATGCTCGGATTAGATTGATATTGACATGCCGTTAAAAAAGTATTATGTTAAATCTAACAACTTTTTCGGAAGGTGGAAAGGTCAAGTATTAACATTATAAATTTTAAAACAAAAGAGGAGGTCTTCAGATGAGTATACAGGTTTACGTGAACGGGGAGTATTTTCCGAAGGAAGAAGCCAGGATTTCGGTATTCGACCATGGTTTCTTATACGGAGACGGTGTATTTGAAGGAATAAGAGCCTATGACGGCAGGGTGTTCAGACTGAAAGAACATATTGATAGACTGTATAACGGCGCAAGAGCGATAATGCTTGACATCCCCCTTACGAAGCAGCAGATGATTGAAGTGGTACTTGAAACATTAAGAAGAAATCAATTAAGAGATGCCTATATCAGACTGGTAGTATCCCGAGGTGAGGGAGACCTGGGGCTTGACCCCAGAAAATGCCACAAACCTACCATCGTTTGCATTACTGACAAAATAGTGCTATACCCGGATAAAATGTATGAGGAAGGCCTTGAGATAATAACAGCTGCCACCCGCCGGAATCCTCCAGAAGCAGTGAACCCCCAGATGAAATCTCTGAATTACCTCAACAACATCATGGCAAAAATCGAAGCAAACCTGGCCGGTGTCCCTGAAGCTTTGATATTGAATGTAGATAACTATGTGGCAGAGTGCACGGGAGATAATATATTTATAGTTAAAAACGGAGTAATCATCACTCCCCCGACCTATGCAGGTTTATTGATAGGAATTACACGAAATGCCATTATTGAGGCTGCCCAAAATCTCGGAATAAAAGTGGAAGAGAAGTTGTTTACCCGCTACGAGGTATACACCGCCGATGAATGTTTCCTGTCAGGGACTGCCGCTGAAGCCATCCCTGTGGTAAAGGTGGACGGCAGGGTGATAGGTGAAGGCAAGCCCGGCCCCGTCACAAAACAGATTCTTAAAGCTTTCAAAGAACTCATAAAGAACGATGGCGAAAAGATATATCTGGAGGAATAAGAATCGTAAAATGATCCGTCTGCAATATATAAGCTTTGTTAGAATAGAGAAAAAGAAAGGGCCTTGATATATATATTCAAGACCCTTTTAATTTTTAGCGATATTTGTATGACAGTATTAAGTATTCTTCACATAATAAAATATTTCTCTTTAAAAACCGAAAATGGTTAATCCAAAAACATAGAACTTGTGAGTTTTATCATCTCAACTTTAGAATCCGGTTGAATCTTGCCGTTTACCAGCGAACCGTCGTCTTTATCAAAATCAAATATGATGAGCAGGGTATCTCCCAAATCAAACCATCCCTCAAGCTTTTCATTTGTATGAATGCTGGTAGGTTCCTTATATTTGGCCCTGTATTTTTCCAGTATATCCTTAGCGGTATCCCCTACCTTATCTCCCATATTTGTGCTTAATTCCACGCCGGTTAATTCTATTTCCAGGACTTTCCCCGAATCCTTGCCTATAATGAAGGTGATTCCTTTGTTACTATAATCCCATACATAATATGCTTCACCGAAATATCCCCCTTCCTCTTGATAAGTTTCTTTGTAATCATCACCTAAATACTCTTTCACCTTATCTTTGGGGTCTCCCAGGGATATCCCGGCTATGCCTATTTTTGAAGTATCAATTTCTTTTTCCTGCTGTTCACCGGGAGATTGTCCATTGCTTGCCTTGCTCTCATCCGGTTTTTGACCATCCTGTTCATTTTTGGAAGGAGTATTATCTTTATTTTCCTGCCCATTTTTAGCCGGGACTTGCGACTCCACATCGGTGGATTTTTTGATGCCGGAAGGAATTAATGAAGGATAAGTCCACAATACCACGGCAAGCCCTATTGCACATAATACCAGTGTAACCGTAACTACAGTAAGCGCTATCGATTTTTTCACAGAAGATCACTTCCCTTTCCGGTTTTTTATACTATTTTTTCCCATATATATAGACGAAAAAAACCCAAAAAAGTTCCATGTTTTTTTAAAAAAAAGATAGAACTTGCCGTTTGAGATAAAAAAAGAAGGGATGTTGAGCAGCTAAAACACTTGAGCCTTGCAAATGTTTTACCACCATAATGGGCAACAAGGATATAAAATTGAGTAAAGAGCAGGAAAAATACCTTGCAGCCAGGGTGAAATACGAAACGTCCAAGCAAGTTGAAAAAGCTTAAAGAACAGTTAAACTCGATGAATTCCCAGATGGAATCATTGGAACAAGCCGAAAAGAGTATCAAATGCTACTGGAAGAAAAAGAAGAAATAATAAAAGCTCTATTAAGTTAAAGATTAAGAGTAATATACATTATCAGAATGTAGCAAAAAAGCATATTTAGGGATATGGTGGAAGGTTGTGGACAGGATAACGGGCAATAAAGTGGGTGTGGAACTGATGATTAAGAATTATCTTTTCCGGTGGTGTTTATCTATGTGTGAATACGATTTATAATAAACAGATCGGGGCGGATCAAAATCGAATGTTTTTTTCCAATTAATCATATTCCTTCTTTTGGCTTTAACATAGTAAAATAAGCTTCTAAAAAATAAAAGTATAAAGAGCTGAGCATATGTGAAGTATAAAATAAAACCAATGAATATATTTAATGGTGAAATGGTTTTTTCTGCCGTCTGGGCACTAAATAACCGAATGGTATAGACCAAATAGGAAACATACCAGATCAGTAGCTGGTAGAGACGGCTGAAACAACACCCGCTACGGTAGGTGCCGTGGGTTATGTAAGTTCTCCTTCAGGAATCCTGATATGATATATATTTTTAAACTTTTCTGCAAAGGCTTCCACAATTTCTCCCGTGTGTCCTGGGAATTATCATTTAATACATATATTTGTAAATTCCCGGGATATTGCAGTTTCAGCATAGCCTCCAAAGTTTTCCGGATGACTTTTCCTTCATTATAGGCAGGAATCAAAATATCAATACTCGGGTAATGATGTAAAGCTATCGTTCTGAGAGTCGGGATATGTCACCCGGCTTTGACAGTTGCAGCCTCAAAATCCATTTTCCCCCCTTCAAACCCGCGTAAATTCAGCATCGATATTCAATAGCAGCCAAAAAAGTGGAGGCAAAAATATTAACATAAATAATTATGAAAAGCATAATCAAAAATCATAAAAATCATCTGATTTTAGCTTTATTATAGTGGTATAATTAAGTCATGTTCACTTATATTACCCGCTCCGGAAAATATGAATATGTACAAATTGTAAAATCTAAAAAGGTCAATGGTGTTACAAGGCATGAAGTCCTCTTAAATCTTGGAAGATAAGGATGAAATCGAAAACAATCAGATATATCAAAGGTCTTGCCTAAAAGCTTTTGGAAATATCCGGATTGCATGAAGTCAAAAATAATACAATAATATTGAGGACTCATCCGAAACAACAATCAGAAACTGGGGATACATGGTATACAAGAGGTTGTGGGATGCATTTGAACTATCTTCCTGTCTTGAAGATATTCAAAAGTATGATGCAAAAGCAACATTCGATCTTTGTGGTAGGTTGAGTTATATCACGGAATTTATCTTGTCATCTTTAAATATAGAGGCAGAATTAACAAGTGCCTCTATATTTTATTTTGGATAAGGTGGTTTCTATACTTATTCTATTATTAACGGATAATAATGAAGGGTTTCAATGTTCATTAACTGATACTAAAGGTTTGAATTATACAAATACCGAAAGTAATTAATAAAATAAATATTCGTTATGCTCGAAAGGAGGATTAGCTTGAAAAATAACACAACATAAGGTAAAAAAGGGCGCACTAAACTAAGGCCTTTGAAGGCCACAAAAAATTAAGCTTTGGTTATTGAGTTTAGGTTTACGCCACAGAAATGTCAGCAGCTTTTATTACACCATTGGAAATGAGAAGTTTTACAGCTTGTTTAATTGCTTTCTCCTTCTGTTTTTCCAGCATTTCCTGTGGCATGTCAATCTTATACAAATCGCTTGGATTCCACTCTTCGCCAGTAACAAACATATTGTAAATAGCGGTGAGTATCATCCTTGCGATAGCGATTATGGCTCTTTTCTTGCCTCTTCGTTTACAAATGCGTTCGTACTTGATTCTGTAATAAGAAGATTTATCCGATTTCACGGCTGCATGGGCAACTTGTACCAATGCAGGTTTGAGGTAGACACCGGCACGTGTAATTCGGACAGATTTCTTCTTACCGGCAGATTCATTATTGCCTGGCGTTAGACCCGCCCAGCAGCACAAACGCTTGGAGTTGGCAAATTGAGACATATCGGTACCAATCTCGGAGATGATAGTGATGGCAGATGTCCTATCAACTCCGGGAAGGGTACAAAGAAGTCTGATGGCACTTTCATAAGATTCGACCATGTTATCAAGCTTTAAATCCAGTTCAACAATACATTTGGTTACGTATTCAAGATGGGAACGAATCATTACCATGCGCTCTTTTTGTTCCTGAGTCATCTGATATCCTTCGATGGATTCAACCACAGCATCCGCTTTTTTCTTTAAGGATTTCTGGAGAAGAGAAGTACAGTATCCCGGGTTGAAGGTATCAGAAGAAATCAAGTAGTCCGTGATTGAAGAGGCAGATTTGCCAAACATGTCGGAAACGACAGCATCAAGGGCTACATTACAGACAGTAAAAGCATTCTGGAAACGGTTCTTCTCACTGGTTCTACAAGAAACAAGTTTAGATCGATAGCGAGTGTATTCACGAAGAATACGAATTGGTTTTTCAGGGATATAACTTCCCGGGACTAAACCAAGACGGAAAAGATCGCCAATCCACTTGGAATCCTTTGTATCATCCTTGTTTCCTTTTACAGCCTTCACCCATTTAGGATTGGCGACGGTGATATGGACGGTATCTTCCAAAAGGTTAAAGATTGGGACCCAATACTTTCCGGTGGATTCCATACACACATCATAGCAGTTGTTATCAATCAGCCACTGCTTGAACTTGAGAATGGAATTGTTGAAGGTTGAAAACCTCTTTTTAGAGTAATGGGGAATTATCCCCTGAGAAGTAATGAGTGTGGCGACGAGAAAAGACTTATGCACATCGACGCCACAGCAGATAGGATAAACAACTTTCATTGCACGACCTTCTTTGCTAATTTTGTAGCTGAGGAGGAAGACATTGACTGAACCATCACACATTTAACAAAGAGCTAAAACAATGATTAGCTTACGGTCTTATAGAACCACTTATTTGTGCTTGAAAGATGGTTCTTACACTGGTTAGTATACTGATTTAAGCTAAGAAGAGCAGTCTACGACTCACCTCAACGTGCTTTGTAGTGTATCTTCCCCTCAGTTTAATAATAACAAAGTGGTGAAAACCGCGCACCATTTTTTTCATTACTATTTGTGCCGCCAGCGGTAGCGGCGGAATGGAGGTTAGTGTGAATAATCTTTTAGATGTGTTAAAAAACAGGCGAAGCATCCGGTCATATAAATCTGATCCGATTCCTGAAAATATTTTAGAAAATGTGCTGGAAGCTTTTCGATGGGCTCCGTCGGGAGCAAATGCGCAGCCCTGGGAACTAGTTGTAGTCAGGGATAAATCAAAAATAGAAGCAATTGCGGACATTTTCATTGAATTGGTAGAACGTCAGAAAAAACTCGATCCCGATTTTCCCGGAAACAGCCGCAAGTATTTAAAAGATGTTCCTATCATCATCGTAGTCTGCGGGGATCCAAGATTTAAACTAGCTTACCCTCAAACATTAAGTGAAAGAGAAAAAGATAACATTTACTTTTTTAGCATAGGTGCAGCAATACAAACTCTTATGCTGGCCGCCGCCGAACAAAAGTTGGGAAGCGTTTGGCTGACGCCTGAAAAGATCGAAGAACAAAAACTAAAAGATATGCTCGGGATTCCTGATGTTCTGGAGGTTTTGGCTTGCATTCCATTAGGTTTACCGAAAAAAAAATATATCAGGTAGAGTGCGCAGGTCAATAAATGAATTTGTCCATTTTGATAGTTTTGATAACAGCAAATTTCGTTCAACGGAACAAGTAAATAACTTTATCAAAAAGTCAAGAATCAAGGCTATGTACGGGCAAGTAAAAAACGAGGAGGAGAAATCATGATTATAAAAACGCTGATTAGAAACGGAGAGTATTACGATTCGGTCAAATTGATGACTGTCTCAAAAAAAATATCCGAAAAGGAAGGTATAGATAATGCCGCCGTTTTGATGGGAACAGACCTAAATAAAGATGTGCTGAAAAGAACGGGCTTGTTATCCCCTGAAGCCGAAAATGCTTCTCCCGATGATTTGATCATAAGCGTTAGGGGTTCAAATGAGGCTGTTGTTGATAAAGCCATATCTCAGGTAGACACGCTGTTAAATCAGCGCAGGGACGGAGACGAAGAATCGGATTACAGGCCGAAAAGCTTTGATTCGGCATTGAAAATAATGCCTGATATGAATTTCTGCATTATTTCAGTCCCGGGCCGATACGCCAGGAGAGAAGCCATGAAAGCTTTACAGAATGGTTTACATGTGTTGCTTTTCAGCGACAATGTAACACTTGATGAGGAAATTAAGCTTAAGAAATATGCGATGGAAAATAATTTACTGCTAATGGGGCCCGATTGCGGTACCGCGATGATTAACAATGTACCTCTGGGTTTTGCAAACAAGGTCAGGAAAGGGAATATAGGCATTGTAGGGGCTGCCGGCACCGGCATGCAGGAAGTTATGAGCCTTATTCATAAGCAAGGGGCAGGGATTTCTCAAGCTATCGGAACAGGTGGCAGAGACCTTTCCGCAGAAGTTGGAGGAATTACCATGCTGCAGGGGTTAAGTGCACTTAAAGAAGACGATGATACAGAAATTATTGTAATTATTTCAAAACCTCCGGCCCCGGGAATAGCAGAAAAGATTTTAGATTACGTAACAAATATTAAAAAGCCCACTGTTGTCAACTTTATTGGCGGGGATCCGGAAAGAATAGCCAAAGCCGGAGCAGTACCGGCATTTACGCTGGAAGAGGCTGCTTTGAAAGCCGTATCTATTTCAAAGGGGATAGAAAATCGAGAAATCGATGGTCTCATTTCTGAAGAAGAGATGAAAAAATTAGCCCGGCAGGAAGCGATTCTTTTAAATGAAGACCAGAAATACATCAGAGGACTCTACAGCGGCGGCACCCTGTGCTACGAAAGCATGTTGGTTCTAAAAGACTTTGTGGGTGATGTGCACTCAAATACGCCTCTTAATAAAAAAATGAAATTATCCGATGCATATAAATCGGTGGAACATACCTGTATTGATTTGGGCGATGATGCTTTTACGGTTGGAAGAGCTCACCCCATGATTGATACTGCACTAAGAGAGGAGATGTTTGAAACCGAAGCGCAAAATCCAGAAGTTGCGGTAATTCTTTTGGATATCGTCATAGGCTACGGCACTCACCCGAATCCGGCAGAAGTTTTTGCTAAAAAAATCAAAAAATACAAAGACGCGGCACTACAGCAAGGCCGGCATTTAATAGTTATATCTTCGGTTTGCGGCACAGAAGAAGATCCGCAGAATTTATTGTCCCAGCAAAAAATCTTAAGAAAAGCCGGGGCTATAGTGATGCCCAGCAATGCCGCTGCGGCAAGATTAGCTGGTATGATTGTCTCTAATAAAAAATAATTGGGAGTGATTCCAAATGAAATCCATAAATTATATCTTTGGAAAAGAACTTAGGGTTTTAAACATAGGATTGGAACAATTTTATTTGGATTTAAAAGGGCAGGGTATAAAGTGCGTTCAATTGGATTGGAGACCGCCAGCCAGCGGCGATCAGGAAACCTTAGACCTGCTTTCGAAGCTCTTAGGTTAAATTCCCGTTTTGATGACGGAATTTAATAAAATAACAAATTCAAGGAGGAATTTAAAATGGATAGAAGGCAAGCCAATGAAGAAGCTTTAAAGCGCATGCAGGACTCAGAACCTTTTTTAGTAGGAATGGGACAGGCCAAAGATGTAATTCCCGGTATGAAAAAAAATCTAATAACACATGCCGGACCGCCCATTGAATGGGAAAGAATGTGCGGGCCCATGAAAGGCGCGGTAATAGGCGCCCTGATTTATGAGGGATTGGCCAAGGATGAAGAAGAAGCAAAGAAATTAGCCGCCAGCGGCGAAATAGAGTTTGAACCAAATCATCATCATCAGGCCGTGGGTCCCATGGCCGGGGTAACTTCTGCATCCATGCCGGTATATATTATTCAAAACAGAAAATATGGTAATTATGCCTATGTTAACATGAATGAAGGTCTTGGCCGCTGTTTAAGATTTGGGGCTTATTCCGACGATGTTATAAACAGATTGAAATGGATGGAAAAAGTTCTTTATCCAATCTTAAAAGAAGCCATAGAGTTATCCGGTGGAATTGATATGAAATCTATTGTTATTCAGGCTTTGCAGATGGGAGACGACTGTCACAACAGAAATAAAGCCGCAACAGCCATATTTACCAAACAAATAGCTCCTTATATAGCTAAAACCGGCGCCAGCAAAGAAGAAATATCGGAAGTATTCAAATTTATCAATGGCAATGATCATTTCACAATAAATATAACAATGGCCATGTGCAAGTCCATAGCTGATGCAGCTCACAATATAAAAGGCAGCACAATCGTCACCGCTATGGCGAGGAACGGTGTGGAATTCGGCATAAGGGTCAGTGGGCTTGGCGACAAATGGTTTACAGCTCCCGCAAATACACCTAAAGGGTTATTCTTCCCGGGTTTCACCCAGGAAGATGCAAATCCGGATATTGGTGACAGTACCATAACGGAAACCGTGGGTATAGGCGGTTTTGCCATGGCGGGTGCACCCGCAATTGTGCAGTTTGTGGGAGGAACCCCCAAGGATGCCATTAACTTCACGCTGGAAATGTATGAAATAACTTCCGCAGAGAATAAAAACTTCAAAATCCCAACTTTGGATTTCAGAGGAACGCCTACAGGTATAGATTTGCTCAAAGTTTTGGAGACAGGTATTGTGCCTAGAATTAATACAGGAATGGCGCATAAAGATCCCGGCGTGGGCCAGGTAGGAGCAGGTTTGGTTACGGCACCTATGGATTGCTTTAAGAAAGCCGCCAGATATATGGTTGAAAATCGTCTATAATTAAAAGAAAATGTTCGGGAAGCGCATATAGAAATCTCTGTATGTGCTTCCTAAAATAATAAAAACTTTATGAGGAGGGGTTGAAGGCGTTGTCAAGGACCGTTGTAGTAGCTTTAGGTGGAAATGCGATTTTAAGTCATGGGCAAAAGGGTTTCTGGGAAGAACAATTGCATAATGTCAATAAAACGGCTCAGCAAATTATTTCCTTGATATCTAAAGGATATCATGTTGTAGTATCGCACGGTAACGGCCCCCAGGTGGGTAATATATATTTGCAGAACCAAATTTCCAAAGAAGTGGTTCCCCCGCTGCCACTGTATGCATGTGGTGCCGAAAGTCAGGGGTATATTGGTTTTATGCTGCAGCAATCGATAAAGAATATGTTAGCGAAAAACGGTATCGACAAACAAGTCGTAACCCTGGTTACCCAGGTATTGGTGGATAAAAACGATGAAGCTTTCAAGAAACCGACAAAACCTATAGGTCCATTTTACAACCGGGAAGAAGCAATGCAGATTAAAAAAACGCAAAATATAGAAATGATAGAGGATGGCGGAAGAGGATGGCGGCGGGTTGTTCCTTCACCAAAACCGCTTGAAATTATTGAAAAAGATGTTATCAAAAATCTTGTTTCTGACGGGGTTATCGTAATCGCTTCGGGCGGTGGAGGCATACCAGTGATAAAAGATGAAGAAGGAAACTTAAAAGGTATAGATGCAGTTATAGACAAAGATTTAGCCAGTGCACTTTTGGCCTCGGAGTTAGATGCTGAAATTCTTTTAATACTTACGGATGTAGAAAAAGTGTGTATTAACTACAATAAACCCGATCAAAGAGAAATTGACAAAATCAGTACTCAGCATGCCAAGCAATATCTGCTGGAAGGGCATTTTGGAACGGGGAGCATGAAACCCAAAGTAGAGGCTGCCATCAGTTTTGTCGAAAATAGCAGAAGAAAAGCTATTATAGCAAAATTGGATAAATTGGTTGACGCTATTTGCGGAAATACCGGGACCTGCGTCTGTTAATATAAGTTGCTTTTTCACTGTTGTTCGATAACAAAAACCCAATATTGGCCCAACTAATAATTATTAACGAAAAACAAAGGTTTTAATTGAATAATAATAGAAAATTACTTGTGAAAAAAAGAGATAAGTATTTACTGGAAAGTTCTGTGAAAATGACAAAATAGTTTATTAGTTTTTTTAGGAGGTGAGAATGGACAACGTAAAACGTTCTAAAAATAAATAGTTAAAACATTATTAAAAACTTAGGGAGGTATCACAAATTATGAAATTGTATGACCTTTCTCAGCCTTTGAATGCCGATGTGCAGTTCTGGCCTTACTATCCCCCATTTGAGGCTAAATACTTCAAACGGAAACCCGAGCATGGTGTCAACGCTCAATACATTCAAACTTCAAATCACATCGGAACGCATCTCGATGCTCCGCGTCACTTTATTACGGATGCTATGACTATTGATGAAATACCACTCGAATGGCTCTATGGTCCCGGTGTAATTGTTGACCTTACAGATGAAATGGACGACCTCGCCGTATATACGCCGGAAATGATTGAAAAGCGTGCAGAAATCCGCGAAGGAGATATCCTCGTTCTTCATACAGGCTGGTATAAATACGCTACATTCGGATCAGAACCCGATGAAGAACGTTATATCCATCGCCATCCCGGGGCTCACCCGTCAATGGTACCGTGGTTGATAGAAAAGAAAATTAAGCTGTGGTGTGTTGACGCAGTTTCCACAGATCATCCGATGAACCTGCCCATAGGCAGATTTTTAGGAAAGGGGACCTTCGGACAATGCGATAGGGTTCGTGCCCTGGCCGAGAAAAAATTTGGCAAGGAAAACCTTGCAAAGCTATTCCCTGACGAAGATTACCAGTTGACACACAATGCGTTGTTCAAACATAATTGTATTCATGCTGAGAATTTAGGTGGTGATATCGGCGCACCTGAACTTCAGAATAGACGACTTACAATTGGTTGCTTCCCCTGGAAATTCAAAGGCGGAGAAGCTGCATTTGCCAGAGTCGTCGCTTTTGTTGAAGATTAAACATAAATTATTGAACCTTCAAGTTAAAAAGCCCCTTTTGAATTTACTTTTGAAAGGGGCTTATTTAAAGATATTGCTTGCCATAGGGGGATTATACATGAAAGAGACGGTCGTAGCCGGTGTTCAAATTGCCATAGAACCCAACAACCCGGAAAAAAATATGCAAAAAATTATAAAATGGTTGAGAAATGCAGTGAAAGAAAACAATCCTGATCTGGTAGTTTTTCCGGAAACGATTACTACGGGTTTTGCTACAGGCCTAACAAAGGAAAAGCTATGGGATTTAGTGGACACCGTACCGGGTAGATTTACAGAACAAATTTCCAGAGAAGCCCAGGATTTGAAAGTATATGTCGTGTTTCCCACTTATGAAAGAGGAAAAAACAGGGGAGATATATATAATTCCAGTGTTTTAATAGGACCTAACGGTGATATCATTGGCGTTTACCGTAAAACTCATGTCTATCCCACGGAAAGACAATGGGTTATACCGGGAGATAAAGCGGAGGTTTATGAAACATCCTTTGGAAAAATAGGAATGATAATTTGCTATGATGGAGATTATCCTGAATTAAGTCGGGCCCTTGCCATAAAAGGGGCGGAAATCATAGTAAGGCCTTCGGCGCTCCTAAGGAGTTTTGAAATTTGGAACCTCACTAATTGTGCCCGAGCTTATGATAATCATGTTTATCTGATCGGGGTAAATGCAACAGGTCCTGATGCGGACGGAAATTACTATTTTGGAAACAGTATGATAGTAAGTCCAATTGCCCAGCGCCTCGCTTTAGCCACCGCCGGTGAAAATGTTATTTGTGCCAAATTGGATCCCGATCCTTTAAAATATATGAGTTACGGTATTAAAAAGCCTATGATATTCAACCATCTTGAAGATAGAAATGTCAAGGTTTACGAAGGAATCCTAAAAGAAAGTAAAAGTCAGTTTCCTGTTAGTGGTCGGTATTTATAGAAGAATTAAAGGAGGTATAATATGGTAAATAAAGAAATGGCGGTAAATTCAACAGTGGATAAAAATTTAGACCCTCAAGAACAGCCCGTATGGGATGAAAATCCCAGAATAGTTAAACCACTTCTAAAAATAGACGAAAAGCCGAAGACGTGGTGGGAGTGTTTACTTTACGGATGGCAGCATACATTGGTTGATATATCGCCCTTCGTATTGCCTTTAGTAGTAGCGGGGGCAGCAGGGCTTTCTGAGGCTGACGGTGCGGTATGGGTCAGCCGCAGCCTGTTTGCGATGGGACTAGCCACACTGATTATGACCATCTTTGGCAATAGATTGCCGATTATTCAGGGGCCATCCGCCACTCTAACCGGAGCCCTTTCTTCCGTCGTAGGTTTATTTGGGATGCAAGCTATGTGGGGTGGGGTTTTTGCCGGTGGTATAGTCGAGGCATTAGTAGGTTTTTCACGGGTTTTGGGAATTTTACGCAAAGTATTTCCGGTGGCTGTATCGGGTACCGTTGTTATAACAATAGGTTTTTCCCTTGGCAGGACGGCAGTTGGCTGGATGGTGGGAAATGGTGATCCTTCCAACTTTATACTGGCCGCAGCGGTAATTTTAATGATATTTATTCTTCAGTTTACCACAAAGAACATTGCCGGTGGAATAATTTCAAGAGGATCCATATTTTTCTCTATATGGATTGTAGGAGTTGGTCTAGCAGGTCTTATGGGAAAGGTGAATTGGAATATAGTCGCTGCAAAACCGTGGTTTGCCTTGCCGACATTTTTCCCGTATGGTGGTCCTGGATTCGGATGGAAATTCGCCGTGGGAGCTATCATCGGAGCTTTAGTAGGATATCTTGGCTCGATAGTAGAATCTATTGGCGATTATGCTGCCACCTGCGCTGTTAGCGGAGAAGTTTACAGGGTAAAGCATATGAACAAAGGAATAATGGCAGAAGGATTGGGGTGTGTTATGGCAAGTTTATTCGGTGGGCTTCCCTGCACCAGTTATACCCAAAATATTGGCATTATTGCAACAACCAAAATTGCCTCCCGTTTTGTGGTACAGGTAGCAGCAGGGATTTTAATGCTTTACGGCCTGAGTCCGAAATTCGGTGCTTTATTGGTGGCCATTCCTCGTTCAGTTATTGGTGCAGTATTTGTAGTAGTTTGCGGTTCGATAGCCATGTCTGGTATAAAACTGGTAGCTTCGGCCAAACCCACAACAGCCAATACTTTTATGGTTGGAACGACATTAATACTTGCAATAGGCCTTCCGATCTATACAACATATGTTGTAGGACAGTGGACAAAATCCCTTTCTCCATTGGTTCAATTATTTTTGACCAATACCGTAGTTATTGCTGTTTTAACAGGCATTGTGTTAAATATCATATTGAATATTATATTAAAAGGTAACCAAGAGGAAATAGAAGACGTATAATATTTAAGTAGGATTTAGAGTATTTAAAAATTAAAATTATTTTTGGGGAAAAGAAAAAGTTAATTATTCTTTTCCCCTATTTTCGCATATTGAATGCAATGTAAGCGGTATTGTATAATTAAAGCAGATATTAAACGAAAAAGTAAAATTCCAAGAGGGGATTATTGTGAACGGAGTTATGCTAAAAGACATCCTGAGTTTACAAGAAATGAAGGATGTTAAAGTAATTGCCGGTGAAAAAGGGTTAAATCGGGTGGTAAAAAATGTAAATATTATGGAAGTGCCGGATATAGGAGATTGGATAAAAGAAGGAGAATTGCTGCTTACTACGGGTTTTGCCATAAAAGATGATTTGAATGCGCAGCAAAAATTAATTCCGCTGTTAAATTCAAAAAATTTAGCGGGCCTTGCCATAAAACCAAAAAGATATATAAACGATATTAACAAGACAATAATCGATATTGCTAATGCCCTTGATTTTCCCCTGATGGAATTCCCCTTTTATATGTCTTATTCGGATTTAATTTTACCTATCCTTAATACAATTATAAATCACCAGGCAATGGTGTTAAATAAAATTGAGTACGCCCATAATAAAATAATGGATATACTTGTCAATAATGGAGATATACCCCAGATAGCGGAAACAATGCGAAAGTTAGTAGGTAACCCAGTAATAATCAAAGATATTTGCGGAAATATACTGGCATCAACTTTAAACGAAGAGGAAAACAAAGAAATTAACAGAAGAGAAACGGCCCAAGAAGAGGAAAGTATAAAGATAACAAAACTGCCTATAATAGCGCAAAATGAGATTTTAGGGCATATATACTGTTATGAGATGTATCATGGTCTTACAAAAGTTGATTTAATGTCTCTTCACAGGGCTGCCGCTCTTGTAACTTTGGAACTGGTGAACAGGGAAAAGATAAAAGTAATAGCGAAACGTTATAAAAATGAATTTTTAATGGAACTTTTAAATGGCAATATGGTGGATGAACAATATATAATAAAACGCGGTCTGCAGCTGGAATGGGATTTGAATCAGGAAATGAGCGTAATGTTGATAGATATTAACTTCTTGAAAAAATACCCTAACGAGACATCGCAAATAGAAAGTATTATAAATAAGGTATATAGCATGGTACAAACCATTGTTGAAGGATTTAATAAAAATCCAATAATTGGAACATTAGGTTCAACTATAATTTTACTAATCCCGGTAAAGAAAGTCTACTTGTTTTTTTCGGATATTTCTTCCAACGCTTTAATAAAACTCGGACATTATATTAAAAAATTACTGCTTCAGCAACTTTCTCAAATTGAAATAAATATTGGCATAGGAAAAACTTATAGTTCATGTGCGGATTTTTCGAAGAGTTATGAAGAAGCGAAAAAATCCTTGCAGATATTGAAAGCGATGTATTGTGACAACAAAGTCATATACTATGAAAATTTAGGCATGTATAAGTTGTTCCATAACTTGAGTCATGAAGGAATAAATTTTGTAAAGGAAATACTTTTTCCTATAATGGAATATGATGAAAAAAGAGAAGGCAATTTAATGGAAACCCTTGAGGCGTATTTTAAATATAATGGAAATATAAAGCTGGTTGCACAACAGCTATATATACATTACAATACCGCAATATACAGGATGGAACAAATTCAAAAGCTTTTAAAGCTTGACTTTAATAACCCTGATGATAGGTTGAACATTGAAATGGCATTAAAATTGAAGAATTTTATTAGTGCTAAATAATCTCCGAATTTTTTCGGAGATTTTTTTGTTATAAGCTAACAAAGGAGTATACAGTTCAAAAGTTAAAATATTAATAAAACATAAAATCAATTGAGGAGGTTTAATTATGTTACCATTATCTGAAGTTAAAGTTCTGGATTTAAGCAGAGTTCTTGCGGGCCCATATTGTAGCATGATTCTTGCCGATTTGGGAGCTGATGTAGTAAAAGTGGAAATGCCGAAAAAAGGGGATGATTCCAGAGCTTTCGGACCTTTTGTAAACGGTGAAAGCGCTTACTTTATGAGCATTAATCGCAATAAGAAAAGTATAACTTTGAATTTAAAAGCCCCCAAAGGAAAAGAGATTTTTAAAAATCTTGTCAAAAAATTTGACGTAGTTTTGGAGAATTTTAGACCGGGGACTATGGAACGTTTAGGGTTAGGGTATGATGTGTTAAAAAAAATAAATCCTGGGTTGATTTATGCCGCTTGTTCCGGTTACGGCCAAACCGGACCTTATACGGATAGACCTGCTTATGATGCAGTGATACAGGCTATGGGAGGATTGATGAGCATTACCGGTTTTCCCGAGGGAAGACCTACCAGAGTAGGAGCTTCCATTGCAGATATTACAGCGGGTTTATTCACTACAATCGGAATTATGGCGGCACTGGTAAAAAGAAAATCTACCGGCGAAGGAGATATGGTTGATATTGCCATGCTCGATAGTATAGTTGCTGTTTTGGAAAATGCCATTGCCCGGTATGAGATAACAGGCAAGGTCCCCGGCCCTATTGGAAACCGCCACCCATCAATTACACCTTTCGAGTCCTTTAGAGTTTCCGACGGGGAAATAATGGTAGCTGTAGGAAATGATGACCTATGGGCAAAATTTTGTCAGGCAATAGATAAGCCCGAGCTAATAGACGAACCTAAATTTAAGATAAACCCGCAAAGGGTTGAAAATTATGATGCTCTCAAACCCATTTTACAGTCGGTGATGGCCCAAAAAAGCGTGGATGAGTGGATATTGATTCTTGAAAAAGCCGGTGTTCCCTGTTCTCCAATAAATACTATTGATAGAGTCGTAAATCACCCACAGGTAATGGCCAGGGATATGATAGTAAAAATCCATCATCCCACAGCCGGAGAAATTAAAATTCCGGGCAGTCCATTAAAATTTAACAATGCAAAAGTAATTTTTAACCCGGCTCCAATATTAGGTCAGCATACTGATGAAATTTTAAAAGAATTATTAAACATGAATGAAAACGAAATTAACATGCTCCGGAATAATGAAATCATTTAGACAAGGAGGAAATCATGTCTACACTGAAAATTAAACTTGACACCCTAAATCAAAAGCGAAAAGCCATCCAGCAGGCTGGAGGTGAAAAGCGCATAGCAAAACAGCACGAAAGCGGCAAGCTCACCGCCCGGGAAAGAATCCAAAAACTCCTTGACGAAGGAAGCTTCGTCGAAATCGACGCCTTTGTAGAACACCGCTGCATCCAGTTTGACATGGCAGAAACTAAAGCCCCGGGTGAAGGCGTAGTCACCGGCTACGGCACCATAAACGGCAGGCTGGTCTTCATATTTTCCCAGGACTTTACCGTCATCGGCGGGTCCCTGGGAGAAATGCACGCCGCCAAAATAGTAAAAGTCATGGACATGGCTATGAAAATGGGAGCTCCTTTAATAGGATTAAATGATTCCGGCGGCGCCAGAATCCAGGAAGGCGTGGATGCGCTGAAAGGCTATGGAGAAATCTTTTACAGGAACACCCTCGCATCCGGAGTAATACCTCAAATTTCGGTCATCCTGGGCCCCTGCGCCGGAGGAGCCGTATATTCCCCAGCGCTCACCGACTTTGTATTCATGGTCTCCGGCACAAGCAAAATGTTCATCACCGGCCCACAGGTAATCAAAGCCGTAACCGGAGAGGAAGTCAGCCCCGAAGACCTGGGCGGGGCAAAAGCCCACAACCAGAAAAGCGGTGTCGCCCACTTCATGAGCCAAAACGAAGAAGAGTGCTTTGACCAGATAAAAAAACTGCTGTCATACATACCATCCAACAACCTGGAAGATGCACCCTTCAAAGAAACGGGAGACAGCCCTGTAAAGATACTACCGGAACTTGACAATATAGTGCCCGTCGACCCAAACAAACCCTATGACATGAAAGAAATAATCAAAATGGTGGTGGATGAAGGCGATTTCTTCGAAGTACAGCCCCTTTATGCCCAAAACATGATAACGGGCTTTGCGAGACTATCCGGCCACAGCGTCGGAATCCTGGCAAATCAACCCAGAGCTCTGGCAGGTTGCCTTGACATAAATGCCTCCGACAAAGCAGCAAGATTCATCCGATTCTGCGATGCCTTCAACATACCCCTGATAACCTTCACCGACACCCCCCGGCTACCTTCCCGGAGTAGCCCAGGAACATGGAGGAATAATCCGCCACGGGGCAAAGCTGCTCTATGCCTATTCCGAAGCCACCGTCCCGAAGATAACCGTCATCACCCGCAAAGCATACGGAGGAGCATATATAGCCATGTGCTCAAGGCACCTCGGAGCAGACCAGGTCTTTGCATGGCCCACAGCAGAAATAGCAGTCATGGGCCCCGAAGGAGCGGCCAATATCATATTCAGAAAAGAAATAGAAGAATCCAGCGACCCGATAGCCACGAGAAATGAAAAAATAGAAGAATACAGGGATAAATTCGCCAACCCCTATCAAGCCGCAGCAAGAGGCTACGTGGACGATGTAATAGAACCATCCGCCACCAGAGTAAAACTCATTTCCGCCCTGGAAATGCTGATGTCAAAACGCGAAACAAGACCTGCCAAAAAGCATGGCAACATTCCGGTATAAAAGAGGTGAACCAGATTGAATAGTATTGCACAGGACCTCATGGAATCACTAAAAAACAGGATTACTGGGCATGGGCATAGTAATGGTAGCCCTGTATAGTCTCTCTTTAATTCTGGATCTTATGAGATATATATTTTATCCCCAGGCAAGACAGGTAAAAAAAAATGAAAAAACTGGAGAACCAGTAGAAGAAATAAAACAACCGGAACCACCCCATGAACAGGATAACCGGGAACTGGTAGCAGTAATTACTGCAGCATTGAGTGAATACCTGCAAAAACCCATAACACATATCAGAATAGGTTCCATACGCCAGATTCACAAAACTACTCCCGAATGGGGAAGGGCAGCAAGATACGAAAAAGCACATTTCAAAAAAGCTACCGCTGTCAATTAAAATATAATAATGAAAGCTTTTTTATGAAAGGAGATAAAAACTATGAAGAAATATAAAATAACCGTAAATGGCCAGACTTATGAAGTAGAAGTTGAAGAGATAGGTGGTACCGGGCTGGTTAAAGAGGAGACACCTGCGCCTGTGGCCACAACAGAAAAGCCAAAAGAAGCGCCGAAACAGGAAACTCCAAAGCCAGCACCTGCTACCGCACCGGCACCCAAAAAAGCTGCACCTGCCGGTAAGGCAACAATCACTGCCCCAATGCCCGGAACCATACTTTCCGTAAAAGTAAAAGAAGGCTCAAAAGTATCAAAAGGCGATGTAATAATGATATTGGAAGCCATGAAAATGGAAAACGAAATCCTTGCTCCCCAGGATGGAATTATATCTTCCATAGACGTATCCGAAGGAGCATCCGTAAATACCGGCGATATACTGGCTACCATGGAATAAATAATTAAACGGGAGTGGAGAGCCTTGCTAGACCAAATAATAAATTTCATTAAAACCACCGGATTTGTAAATATAACCATCCAACAATCAATAATGCTATTAATATCCTGTATCCTGCTTTACCTTGCCATAGTAAAAAAATATGAACCGCTGCTGCTGGTGCCCATAAGCTTCGGCATGCTCCTGGCCAACATCCCTCTGGCCAACCTCATGCAAAAAGGAGGATTTCTGTACTGGATATACCAGGGCGTAGAACTTGATATTTACCCACCCCTCATCTTTTTGGGAGTAGGTGCCATGACCGATTTCGGCCCCCTCATCGCCTACCCCAAGAGCCTGCTTCTTGGAGCCGCCGCCCAGTTTGGCGTATTTACCACATTCCTGGGAGCAACACTATTGGGGTTTAACTTCAAAGAGGCAGCATCCATAGGAATAATAGGCGGAGCCGATGGCCCTACCGCCATATTCCTTTCAAGCAAACTTGCCCCCCACCTGCTGGGAGCCATAGCCGTATCGGCATATTCATACATGGCCCTGGTACCCATAATACAGCCTCCCATCATGCGCCTTTTAACCACCAAAAAAGAGCGCATGGTAACCATGGAACAATTAAGACCCGTTTCCAAAACCGAAAAGATAATATTCCCCATAATAGTTACAATTCTTGCCAGCTTCCTGGTCCCGCCGGCTACCGCACTAATAGGCTGCCTCATGCTGGGAAATCTCTTTAGAGAATGTGGAGTCGTTGAGAGACTCTCAAAGACTGCCCAGAATGAGCTTATCAACATCATCACCATATTCCTGGGCACTACCGTCGGAGCTACAGCCAGTGCCGAAAACTTCCTGAGAATACAAACCATTGAAATACTGCTCTTAGGTCTTGCAGCCTTTGCCATGGGGACGGCAGGCGGAGTGCTTCTGGGAAAACTCATGTATGTATTATCCGGAGGGAAAGTAAACCCCTTGATCGGTTCTGCCGGAGTTTCGGCAGTGCCTATGGCTGCCCGGGTTTCCCAGGTTGTAGCCCAGAAAGATAAGCCCGGCAACTTCATACTGATGCACGCCATGGGTCCCAATGTGGCGGGGGTTATAGGGACTGCTATAGTGGCAGGAGTTTTGCTGTCGCTGTACGGTGGTTGATAAAAAGAATGGTATAACAATCCACGATAATCAAATCTAAGAAAGGAGAATCAGCTATAGTAGCCCGCCATTAATGGAGGGCTACTATTACTATTACTTGCTGACATTGTGGGTAAAAAACGGACAGATTGACCCATCTACCTGTAATTTCACAGTGGAACGGGCATACATCAAGACCATATTTCCTTTTTATTTAATACTATAGATGAGAAAATTTAATTACAGATATTGGTAATTCATTGCCACAATAACTATGCAATATTTAACTGTTCAAAAATAACCTCAATAGGAACCTTATTTTGAGCACTTTGATAAATCCATTCCACACGGTGCCTCTTGGTTTCTTTCCTGATAGAGATGAGACTTTCACCAAGATAGCAGAAAGAACCTGTTCTCATAGTACAGAACAAATACGTTAGCGCTATTAGAAGCAGAATCCTGTCGATTGACTTGGAAGATCGTACCCGGTAAGTATTCAAGCCAAGGTTATTCTTCGTCTGCCTGAAGAAAATCTCAATCGGCCAGCGTTTGCTATAGTATTCAAGGATCGTCTGGGTATCCAACTCAGTATCGGTGCACAAAAATGCGTGTAAGGCACCAGGTTTTTTAAATGCGCTTTTATGCCAGCATCGTAAAACTACAGCATTATCTATATCATTTAAGGCCCCTTCGTATCGATATACCAGATATGTAGAACCGTTCACTGTAACGGGGTGAACATTGTTCTTTTCAATATATTTTGCAGCAAAATCTTTTATCTGGATACGAATGCCTTGTGGATAAATAATACGGTTGTTTTTAGTGCACCAATGAGATGATATCCCCTTTTAAAGTAAGCGTTAATTACTTTTTCATTAGTATACCAAGAGTCGCAAAGACCATAAGCTGGTCCTTTAGGTATTGGATAGGTAGCTACAATTTCGCAAATTCTTTCTATCTTGGTTTTGTAACCTTTGATGTAACGCTCAATACAATAAGGCAGTACTCTTTCACCACAGGAGAGAACCACAGCAATAAGCTGATACCCCCAAACCTTTTTTCTTTTAAGATGAGACTGATGATAACCTGTTGCTTGAATTGGAGACTTTGCCCGTGACGAAGGCTTGGTCTTTTCAGCAATAGTATAATCAAAAATTGCAAATATAGGGGTAGATTGATGTTGGGAGTAGCGGTAAATAACACTAACAACTTCTCTCCTAATGGCTCTCCATGCATATTCTATATTCCAAACGCCCTGGCTTAAGAATTTACCAAAAGTAGTTCTATGGCAATTTGTTAAACTTAAGGTGACAATATCTTTAACGGTTCCATTATAGCCTTTTTGTACAGATGCAGACACGAATTCTACTATATGGCGTAAAACAGGAATAGTGAAGTAAAGTGTAAAATTTAATTTCAAAAGGTACTGGAAAATTGGTGAGTTTTCTGATATGATTCTTTTATGAGACATTTGCTTCACTCCTGTTTTAGTGTTGTGTTGATAACATTATTAAAACACGAAAGTGAGCATTTGTCTCTAATTTTTTGTAATAAGGTTGTTTATGGTAAATTATGGAACCGATTTTTCTCATCTATAGTTTAATATAATAGACCGATGGTGGCTTCGCCGCCGGAACGCTATCGTATTAGCAACTTGGTTACAGATAATAAGACCTTCTTCCGACTCTGCCAGTACTATTTTTCTGCCAAATTCTCCGTTAGCCCTTGATTTACCTTTTAGTTTCTCATCTCCGATGTCCCCTTATTGAATAATTCGGGCATCAGCTCAATAGCCTCCACTTTCCATCTATTCAAGAGATACGATTCTCTTTTTTCAATAAATATATTCTATCTTATTTTATCCTTTTTTGTCTCCAACTTTATGGTACCATTATAGTTGGATGGGGAATTTACCTAATCCTGAATTTGAAGAAGAACTCAAAAAGATACCTGAATCCGTGACAAATAATAACAAAAAACAGTTGTACAAAGAAGAAAAATATAGTAAAATAGAGTAAGGATAAAAAAATACACCTACAAGATCGAAATTTGAACAGCTATTCAAAAACCTACTGGGCAAAGCCTCTTTATGGAATATTGAGAAAGGAGTGATAAACAAGTGCAAAATAGGGTAATGATTGGACTGCTTTTATATATGCTAATGATAGGGATAGCGTATGGTGTAATATTCCATGCGATAGTTATGCCTTTATTTAACGGACAATTATTACACTGCATATTTATGGGAATTATTTTTAGTTTTATTAATTATGCTATTGCGCATAAGTACTATAAAAGATATTCTTCGTTAAAAGAAGAAAATATTATTTTGAGGGATAATATTAAAGTTGATAAACTAACAGGTCTATTAAATAGAAGAGCATTTGATAGTGATATCAAAAGAATTGAAAAAAGTGAATTATATTCAGTAGTTTTTGTAGACATAGATAATTTTAGAGAATTTAACAATAAGTTTGGTCACCAAGTCGGTGATGCTGTTTTGCAAAATGTTTGTAAAGTTATAAAGTCCAATATAAGAAGTAAAGATAAGGTGTATAGATATGGAGGAGAAGAAATAGTAATTATATTAAGAGATTGTAATAAAAATAATGCTATAAGTATTAGCGAGAAGATTCGACACAGTATAAGCATTTTAGATAATTCGCCTTTTCCTAATATTACTGTTTCAATGGGAGTAGCAAGCAATATTGAGGATGGCTACACTATTAACGACATAATTAGAGCGGCGGATTTTGCTTTGTTGGCTGCAAAGAATAAAGGGAAGAATTGTGTAGTAGGATATACTAAACAAAGTATAACCCGGATCAGTAATAAAAAATATATAAAAACTGATGAAAAAACAAGAATAATATAGTAAAATGGAGTAAGGACAAGAAAAACTTGCCAAAATAAATTCAACTCGGTGGTGCAACCATCAAATTTGAATTGATATAAACAAATGAACTTCTTACTCCTGCAAGTGGTCTTTCCTGTGCAGAAGGACTTTTATCCAACATGTCGGATAATATTTGTAGCGGCAGGCAGCGCGTAATAAAATTCTACCTGTCGGTTTTACATGTAATTTTAAAATAAAGGGTGATTCTATGGTGCAAATTCTGAGCGGCAAGGCTGTGGCACAAAAACTGAAGCAGGATATAACGGTTGAAATTGATATATTAAAATCAAAGGGTGTTATTCCCACCCTGGGTATCGTGCTGGTGGGGGACGAGGAAGATTCTCTTTCCTACGCCAATAGTGCAAAAAAGCGCTGCGAGACTCTGGGAGCGGGCTGCAATATCTTTAAATTTCCGGCGGGCATAAACCAAGATGACTTAGAAAAAAAGATACTGGAATTAAATGAAAACAGGGATATTCACGGGTACATCATCATGAAGCCCCTGCCTTCTCAGATTAATGAAAAGCGGATTGCAGAAATTATTGACCCTGCAAAAGACATAGACTGTATGACCCCTAAAAACATAGCTAAAGTCTTTGCTGGCGATAATACCGGTTTTTCGCCATGTACCGCCCGGGCAGTTATGGAAATATTGAATTTTTATCAAATACCCATTGAAGGAAAGCGGGCGGTCATCATCGGCAGGAGCATGGTGGTAGGAAGGCCGCTTTCCATGATGCTTCTAAAACAAAATGCCACAGTCACCATATGCCATACCAGGACCAGAGATCTTGCAAAAGAGGCAAAGCGGGCGGATATCTTGATAGCCGCCGCCGGAAAAGCCGAAATGGTGACAAAGGATATGGTTAGCCCCGGGACTGTAGTAATAGACGTGGGCATAAACTTCAAAGATGGCAGGATGGTAGGAGACGTCCTGTATGAAGAAGTGGAGAAACTGGCCTCTGCCATAACACCCGTTCCAGGGGGAGTCGGTTCTGTCACCACCATGGTACTTTTAAAGCAGCTCGTGGAAACCTGCCGGAAGTAAAGTCAGGACAGGAATTTTATCCCTGAGTACAGGAAATACATTGACAATATCCCCAAAAAGACGCCCATTATTAATATCAGACTACGGTATACCGTATCGCTTATGAATTTTTTTCCGGTAACTACCATTATGCCGACTATGAAAAGCCAGGAGAAGTCCGAGAGGATATGGCCGAAATAAAAAGATAAAATTCCGGCCATGCCATTTTTTAATGAGAGAGCCACATAATTTGACCCGATGGTCACCCACCACAGAAACCAGTAAGGGTTGGAGATGGTGGCAAAAATCCCCGAAAGGCCAGGGCCGAAGTTGCGGGATGAACCGGGGGATGCTTTCATATCAAGGCTTATTTTACCCAGGTGTACATCCCGGATCATATCAAAGGTCATTTTGAAAAGAAAAAGGGAGCCTATGATGCCAATAAATCCCATAATAAAAGGTTGGTTAAGCATACTTCCTAGGCCTAAAGCCAGCACCAGTACCAGAAGGGCTTCCATGAGGGCGTGGCCTGATGACACCAGTAGATTGGCTCCAAGGCCACTTTTTAGCGACTCATTGAGGGCTATGGTGACTAGAGGTCCTGGCATCATGGCTCCGGATAATCCTACAAGAAAGGCGGTAATAAAAATTGATGAAAGATTCACGGCAGACCCTCCAATTGAACAAGTTTGATATATACCCCAAGGATGATAGATATATTATATTACATATAAACTTTTTTGGATATATAAGACCAAAATAATTATAAAAATACAACCTAGGCGGGCAGCTTACAAGGACTCCTGGAAGCCCTGGGATACAAATGATTTCATAATTGAAACTGATGTTTTAGACATAATCCCCAGAAACCGGGCATAAGTAATTAAGTGTAATACAAACCGGGCGGAGGGGATTTTTTTATGGAATACTTTGGCACGGACCTTCATAAAGGATTGTCCAGCCGGGAAATACCTTTGAAGAAAAAGCTCTTCGGAGAAAACCAGATTCAGGAAGTCAAAAAGATATCACCCCTTTCAATTTTCATAGCTCAGTTTACGGATTTCATAACCCTTGTCCTCATAGGGGCCATGGCTATATCCGCGTATCTCGGAGAGGTGGCGGATGCCATAGCCATCACCGCCATCGTCATCATTAATGGCTTCCTGGGTTTTATCCAGGAATACAGGACCGAAAAATCCCTTCAGGCCTTAAGGGAACTGGCAGCACCTACGGCAAAGGTTTTGAGGGATGGGGAAATCAAAGTGGTTCCGGCTAAGGATGTTGTTCCGGGGGATATAGTACTCCTGGAAAGCGGGGATCGGGTGCCTGCCGATGGAGAGCTCATTGAAGCTGAGGGGTTTTCTATAGATGAATCCATTCTCACAGGAGAATCGGTGCCGGTGGAAAAGTCCACAAAGCCAGGGGAAGAAGCCGAGATGAAGATACACAGGAGAAACCTTGCATTTATGGGCACCCTGGTGGTCTCAGGCCGCGGCAGGATGCTGGTGACCGAAACCGGCATGGGCACCGAGATGGGCAAGATTGCTGGCATGATGGGCAAGATAGAAGATGAAGAGACACCACTGCAGCAGCGCCTGGATGTACTGGGAAAGCAGCTGGTGACCGCCAGCCTTTTCATATGCGCCACGGTATCTATCCTCGGCATCATCCGGGGGGAAAAGGCCTATGATATGTTCCTTTTCGGGGTCAGCCTTGCCGTGGCTGCCATCCCCGAAGGCCTTCCGGCCATTGTAACGGTCGTCTTGACCCTTGGAGTCCAGAGAATGATAAGAAAAAATGCCGTTATAAGAAAACTTCCGGCGGTAGAGACCCTGGGGTGTGCCACGGTCATCTGCAGCGACAAAACCGGCACTTTAACGGAGAACCGGATGACCGTAAGGAAAATCTATATAAACGGCAAGACTTTAATGGTTACCGGCACTGGCTATAATTCCGAAGGGGATTTCATTTCTTCCGAGGGCAGGCTTTTCAAAAAACCTGAGGGTGAACTCAAACGCTTGCTGGAAATCGGAGCCTCCTGTAACAATGCGGTGATTTCACGTCAAAAAGGCGGGCTCTTTGGCGATTTTATTAAAACCAGAGAGCTTGCGCCCTCCGGAGACCCCACGGAAGTGGCCATACTTGTAGCCGCCTTAAAAGGCGGGGTACAAAAAGAAAATGTAGACAGCACTTACCGGAGGATTAGGGAAATACCCTTCGACTCCAATAGAAAAAGAATGTCGGTGGTGGTTAAGAACCACAGGGGTGAGATCTTTCTATTCTCAAAGGGTGCGCCGGATGTTGTTTTATCTCTGTGCACCCGGATAGAAAAAGATGGTCAGGTGCGGCAATTATTTAAAAAAGATGAGGATGAAATACTCACCATCAATGAGGATATGGGAAGGGAAGCCCTCAGGGTGCTGGCCTTTGCATATAAAAAATTAACCATACAGGAGATGGATGATAAAGACCCGGAGCATGGCCTCGTTTTTTTAGGGCTCATGGGCATGATAGACCCGCCGAGGCCTGAAGCAATAGAGGCTGTGCAGAAGTGTTTTTCCGCTGGTATCCGTCCGGTGATGATAACCGGTGACCATAAGGCTACGGCCTGGGCTGTTGCCAGGGAACTCAAGATGATAACAAAGGACAGTAAAATTCTCACCGGTCGGGAACTGGATGACATGAGCGAGCCGGAATTTACAAAATGCGTGGATGATGTAGCCGTATATGCGCGGGTGACCCCCCGGCACAAGCTTAAGATAGTAAAAGCTTTGAAGAAAAAAGGTCATGTGGTGGCCATGACAGGGGATGGGGTAAACGACGCTCCTGCTGTCAAGGAGGCCGATATTGGTGTATCTATGGGCATAAGCGGCACCGATGTAACAAAAGAGGCATCTTCCATGATTCTATTGGATGACAATTTTGCCAGCATAGTGGCAGCGGTGGAAGAGGGCAGAATTATATATGATAATATAAGGAAATTCATCCGCTATCTCCTATCCTGCAACATAGGAGAGGTTCTTACCATGATATGGACATCGGCTCTGGGCTTACCCCTGCCGTTATTGCCCATACAGATCCTGTGGATGAACCTGGTGACCGACGGGCTCCCGGCCATGGCCCTGGGTATGGACCCTCCCGAAAGGGATGTAATGAACCGAAAGCCCAGGAGCAAGGGTGAAAATGTATTTTCCGGTGGCCTTGCAAAAAGAATAATATACAGGGGGGTATTAATAAGTGTTGCCACGGTAGCTGCTTTCATTCTGACAGGACTTTACAGCAAGGGGGATCTCATCCTGTCAAGGACAGCATCTTTCAGCACCCTGGTACTGGCGCAGCTCATTTTTGTGTTCGAGTGCAGGACCGAAAGGCGCGGGATATGGGAGCAGAACCCCTTTTCAAACATATATCTAACCCTGGCAGCATTACTTTCCGCAGGAATGCTCCTTATGGTAATATATGTGCCCTTTTTCCAGCCCATTTTCCATACAATCCCTCCGGACAGAAACCTATGGATGCTCATAGTAGCCCTGGCAGGCCTCAGCGCGGTGGTATAAACTCACTTCCTGGTTTTTGACGACCCGGGCAGGAATTTTCAATCTTTTGTGGAATTATTAAATATATCACATGCCGGGGGGTTATAAAAATGTTCGGGAATCTAGAATTTAGCATCAACCTTTACACCGAAGGCGAGAAGTTTTTCGACATGTTAAAAGCCGTTATAAGGGACTCCAAAAAATCTCAATGGCCCCATGAGAAGGAAAGAGCTGTCTTTGCAGAACAATTATTCAAAAAAGCCCTCGACACATTTGAAGAAGGGATCAAGACCGCCGAAAGCAAGGTGGAAGAAGGATTTCATACCGAACAGGATTTAAGGCTTGTAAAAGATATGAGGGAGAAATGTGACTACTGGAAGAAAAAACTCTACGAAGCGGTGAGCGGAAAGACGGGCAGTTGCTGCAGTTAGATTTACGTGCATGGCGGATGCTCGGATAAAATTATGATTCGGGTGTAAACTTTTGGAGGTAAGAAACATGGAAGCTATTGCTGGCGATATAACCGCGGCTCAAGCCGAACGTCGAAATTACGGTCATGGATAAAAATAAGGATTTCATCGAATGGTACAAAATCTGATAATAAGTCACTACCCTGAAAAATGTAGCAATTTATAGGGTAGTGAATTTTTATTTATTAAAATTCATCCACATCTTGACTTAACTTCTTATCAATATTATTGTCATTGATTGATTTTTTTTGTACAATTTTTGTATAATAGATGAGTAAATTTCTAAACAAGCTTAATACAAAACCAATTCCGGAGGAATCCACTATGGAACTAATAAAACTCAGAGGTCATACCAATTATATTCCCGGCGCCACCAATGTAGGAGTTTACAGATATAAAAACGGGTTTTGCACCCTCATAGATACCGGTATAGACAATACGGTGGGCAAAAAGATCCTGGAGACGCTGGATAAAGAAAAATTAAAGGTTAAATATATAGTAAACACCCATGCACATCCCGACCATTTCGGCGCCGACGATTATATAAAGGAAAATCACACAGGGACCCTCATAGCCGCTTCCAGGGTTGAAAAACTCTTTATGGAAAACAACTCTCTGGAAGGTACAGTTTTTTACGGTGCAAGCCCCATGCAGGGCCTATCGGCAAAAGTTGTAAAAGCCAGAGAAACTCCGGTAGATATAGAGCTTTCGGCAGGGACGGTAGAGCTGGGGGATAAGAAGTTTGAAATAGTTCCTCTCAAAGGCCATACTCTGGATCAAATAGGTGTCGTTACGGAAGATAATGTAATCTTTTGCGGAGATGCCTTTTTCAGTGAGGAAAAGCTTGAAAAATACCCGTTTCCGTTTCTGTTTGACATTCTGGAACAGTTCAAGACCCTTGAATTTTTGATGGCTTCAAACTACGATTATTATATTATTTCCCACAGCGAAAAACTCATAGATGACCCGAAAGCCCTTATACAAAAAAATATCGACAACTTAAACGACAACATCAACATGATCCTGGAATATTTGGCCCAGCCTCTGACACGGGAGGACCTGGCAGAACTCGTAATAAAGCGGTATAATATAATAATGAATGTGCCTCAATATTTTATCACCCTGACTTCGGTGAGCGCATTTTTGACATATCTTTTGGAAAAACAATCCATAAACACCGACATAATAGACGGAAAACTTTATTTTTACGTTTAGAATAAGCTAGGAGAGGTATTAATGATATCCAAGAGAGACGATATAAGAAACGTCGCCATCATAGCCCACGTGGACCATGGCAAGACTACTCTGGTAGACGGCATGTTAAAACAGAGCGGAATTTTTCGACAGAACCAAAAGGTGGAAGAAAGGGTTCTGGATTCCAACGCCCTGGAAAGGGAGCGGGGCATTACTATCCTGGCCAAAAACACTGCCATTACCTATAACGGCATAAAGATAAACATCGTGGATACTCCAGGCCACGCTGATTTTGGCGGTGAAGTGGAGCGGGTATTGAAGATGGTGGACGGTGTTCTCTTGCTGGTAGATGCCTTTGAAGGCCCCATGCCCCAGACCCGCTTTGTGCTGAAAAAGGCCCTGGCACTGGATTTACCGGCCATAGTGGTCATAAATAAAATCGACCGCCCCGATGCCCGGGTGAAACAGGTAGAAGACGAAGTTCTGGAACTCTTCATAGAACTGGGGGCCGACGATTCCCAGATAGATTTTCCGGTGGTTTATGCATCGGCCAAAGACGGCATTGCCAAATATTCTATGGACGAGCCCTCGGATAATTTAAAGCCCCTATTCGACACCATAGTCAACCACATCCCGGCTCCAGCGGGAGACCCGGAGGCTCCAGTGCAGGTACTTATCACCACTCTGGATTACGATGATTACGTGGGAAGGATTGCCATAGGAAGGGTGTTCCGGGGCACCATTGTTTCGGGAAAGGAATATGCCATCTGCAAAAAAGACGGCAGTATTTCAATGACAAAAGTGAGCAATCTTTATGAATTCATGGGCTTGAAAAGGGAGGAAGCCAGAGAAGCTACCATAGGCGATATTGTAGCAGTGACGGGCATCCAGGATATAGACATAGGTGAAACTATAGCCGATGCGGAAAATCCCGAGCCGGTGCCATATGTTAATATAGATGAGCCGACCCTTTCCATGATATTCAGTGTCAACAACAGCCCCTTCGCAGGCCAGGAAGGGCAGTATGTCACTTCCAGGCATTTAAGGGAAAGGCTGTTCAAGGAGGCCAAAAGTAATGTGAGCCTTCGCGTGGAAGAAACGGACAGCCCTGACAGCTTCAAGGTTTCCGGCCGCGGTGAACTGCACCTTTCAGTGCTGATAGAGACCATGCGCCGGGAAGGATATGAATTTCAGGTATCCAGGCCCATGGTTATTATAAAAGAGGTAAACGGCAAAAAGATGGAACCTATGGAATCGGTGGTCATAGATATTCCGGAAGAGTATATGGGTGTGGTTATGGAAAAAATGGGCGCCCGCCGGGGACAGCTCACAAATATGGAGAACATGGGTAACGGCGCATTGAGGTTGGAATTTGAGATACCCACCCGTGGGCTTCTGGGCTACCGCTCGGAATTCATGACAGATACCAAGGGAGAAGGTATATTAAACGCCGTTTTTTCAGGTTATACTCCTTATAAAGGAGAAATCCCTACCAGAAGCCGTGGAGCACTGGTAGCTTTTGAAAGCGGAGAATCCAACACTTACGGCCTATATAATGCACAGGACCGGGGGACCTTATTTATCGGGCCCGGAGTGAGAGTATATGAAGGAATGATAGTGGGAGAAAATTCCCGGCCCGGCGACCTTGACATAAATGTATGCAAGAAAAAGCATGTGACAAATCTGCGATCATCCACCGCTGATGAGGCCTTGAGGCTTACTCCGCCCAGGGAAATGACCCTGGAAAAATGCCTGGAATTCATAAAGGATGACGAACTGGTGGAAGTGACTCCGAAAAACATCCGAATGCGCAAAACCATTCTTTCCAGGCAGGAAAGAGCAAGGGCAAGGGCGAGGGGCGCGTAAACCCGCATATAATTATATTAATTATGTTAATAAAAAGTCCTCATGACCGTGAGGGCTTTTTTAATAGCCTTGTTGCGAGGCTACTTTAACGGCATTTACATTCCATACTGTGTTTTCAAGGTTCGGGTGTATGATCAAATAGAGTGTATCTATAACCGCAAAAGTACAAGTCAGGCATTTTGACATCTACTTTTGCAGGATTATCTCTACTTTTGTAGAATTATAAGACTCGAAGTGGTGGATTTATTTTTCCTTTTTTTCGGATTTCATTGATAATAGCAACAAGATTATCACTATCGAATATAGGTATCAGGGTTAGGATCACTATATCTTCTACCATAATTACTGGCCCAAACTTCCAAACTTGATACATGTACTTGTGAATCATCTATCTGTACAACTTTCCCACCCGATTTAATTATATCATAAAAATCATATTCAATATCACCATCCCAATAATAATGATCATAATTAACTGTTATTGCAGATTTTACACTTAGTGAGGAGTCGTAATCCTCATCAAATTTTTTCATTATCAATGACCTCCTTTTATTTTTACTTTACAAAGTTACTGTCCTGGCATATAATCTCTACTGTAGTTACTTTTCTTTTTGAAGAAAGGTTATACAAAACCTTTCTTCTTTTTAATTGGCCCTTTCAAGATTTCCGGGACCACGGGGCGGTAAAACCACCCCATGCACATAGGTTTAATAGCAGCGACCGTACAACGATTCCATCACCGAAGATGCCGTCCAGGAAGCTTTTATTGCGGCATTCAATAACTTTGACAGATTAAAAGATATAAAAAAATTTCATGCCTGGGTTGCCGTTATAGCTTCGAATAAAGCTATCGATATGATAAGAAAAAATTCCAGAATATATCCCTCGGACCAAATAGATAATTTACAGCAAAAATATTCTTTTGAAGATCCGTTAGACTTAATTCTTGATAAAGAAAATAAGCTGAAGATAATCAATGCTTTAAATAAGCTGAATTTATCCTACCGTCAAGTTGTAATATTAAGATACTATTATGACCTCCCATTTAAAGACATAGGAGAAGTTTTGGGTATTTCTGCAGCGGCAGTTAAAAGCAGATTTCATAGAGCAAAAAACACATTAAAGAAATTGTTGGAATCCCAAAAATCACAGGAGGGGCGCGAAGTTATATGAAGGAATATAAAGATGAATTTGATATGTATTTTTCCGAACAGATAAAAATAAAATCAAGACCGGTTTTTAGCCGGTCTTAACCGTTTTATTCAGGAGATATTAGAGAATGAAGCTGACAACATCGATAGTTTTTTCAATTATTTTATCGATAGAGTTCATTTCGATTATTTTTCCATCGATAATGATTTTCTCTGGAATATCAATAGTATATGGTATCAAAATGGATTCTTTTAGATCTTTCCGAGTTGCATAAAATACTATACCCGTACCTTCTCTGCCGCCTTCAAAAAGGTTAAAAGCACTAGAAAGATTAACCAATCTGTCTCGACATCTTATTCTTCTGCTAGAACTTCTGATGCTACTTCAGCAGCTTTTTGCCCTTCCACTGTTGAAAAAAGAACTGATTTTGGAGTTTTTACGTAGAGCAGAGCGTTGAACAAAATGAGGAAAGATATTCTTTTGGAGTTTAACGCCAGAACTATAACCATAAAGAGTTCAGATTTAATTATTTTAAATTAATCCGATATATTTTAAATTATTTAAGTTAGGGAAATAATACTCCTGAAAATAAAATGTCAGGAGGAATATGTCATGACCAAAATAAGAATGCCGAGGGGAAGGGAGAAAAACAAGCTCATTCCTCAAATGCAGAAGATGAGATTCAAAGGTGACCTGGTGGATGATGAGCGTCCGGAAAACTACGAGTTATCCGAAGAATTTGCCAGAAAAAATCCTCTTAAAACACCTCCCAACAACCTGACCGGCAAGGGAAAAGAAACCGAGGAAAAAGGTTGAAAAATAAAAGGCGGGGATAATATGCTCAATTCCATTCGGGAAACCCGTAGTGTAAAAGGGGGGCTCCACAATATAATACTGGAAATACCTGAAGAGACATATGAGACATTCTATGAAAATATCAGTGAAGACAATGCAATGGACATACTGAAGCAGTATCTTAACTACCATCAGGATGATGGTATACCGCAGAATGTGAAAATACAGCACAACAGAAATGCCCACACCATAAACATATATGCCAGCCTTCACTATCTGGGCAATGAAAAAAGTTCGCCGAGGTATTATGGCGATGATGTAATCGAAGGTAAATAAATAATCAACATTTTTTTGGCGCGTGGTTCCCTCGCTTGCAAATAGCCACGCGCCGTTTTGATACAGATACTATTTTATTTTTACTATCTTGCTTCTGGTATCTCAATAATGTTGTCTATCTTGTAGTTGCCGTAATTGTCCTTTTCAGGTACCGGAACGAATTTGAAGACCCGGCTTTGGTTCCACCGATCTTTCATGACGACTACCACCCAGTCGCCGCGTTGAGATTCGAAAATATCCACAGCGCTAACCCATCCGTAAGGTATTACAGACGCTATACCGTCATTCCCGAGTTTTTCCCTATAGGACTTGGAAAGATATTTTTCAGCCAGGTCATAGTTGCCATTCATTCTTGCCGAAAGTAGTGCTTTTACTGTGACTATCCTCTCATCATCATATACCGATTTGTCATAATCTCCACTTTTAATGTAAGTCCTGGCATAGCCAATCCTCAAGAATTTCCAGTAAACCTTCGACCACTGATAGGTATATGTTTCGTGGTAGTAGCGACCATCATAACCTATATTGGTAATATCAAAGGAATACTTGTTTATCTTTATGAATTTTCCCTTGCCGGAGAAAATACGGTAAGCATTGTTGCCGTAAAATGTGTAAATGTCCAGATACTTTTGTCCCCTGTCATTGTTAGAGATGATGCCGACATCGATTTTTCCGTCGCCGGTAAAATCTTTGACAATTACATCATAGTCAACGATATAGTCCGACTGCAGGCGGTTTTTTGAATAATCTGCAAACATTGAACTCAATTGTTTCCATGTGATAAAATCCGTCTTGTCGTTGTCTTTCAGGATGTCCGTCATGATTCGGGATTTGATGCTATTCTGTGTATCTTTCTGGGAAGCAGCGGCAAATCCCGAAAAAACAACACCTAAAACAATTACTAAGACCAATATTAAACTTAACTTTTTAAACAACTTTAACCCTCCCATAAATGGAATAATAGTTTACATAACATATGTTAACATAGATAGTAGTTGCAAGCGACGGACAATTTGTGGAAACGGAGGTAAATGATTCATTGGTTGTGCCTTGCCCCCTATCAAAGAAAGCATTATAATAATGATGATATAAAATCAACGGAGGATGATCATGTCTGCAGACAAAAGCATTGCAATAGTCCGTGATAAGAAAAACCCTGACAGGCTCCTCATGATGATGCTGGCTGCCAGAGGTGGTTATATTTCCGGAGAAGAGATAAGCCGGAAATTCGGTGTGAGCCGTTCGGCTATTTGGAAACAGGTAAACCATCTGCGGGAGATGGGATATGAGATGGAATCGTCTACGCGTCTAGGATACCGCATTTTTAAATCGCCGGACCTGCTGTTTCCCGAGGAAATCTGGTCAAAAGCGGAACTTTCATTTCTGGGCGACAGGATCTATTATTATTCCACCATCGGTTCCACTAACAGCGAAGCAAAAAGACTCGCTCAGGAAGGTGCTTCGCATGGCACTCTCATCATCGCCGAGGAACAAACAAGAGGCAAGGGGCGCATGGGGAGGGTATGGACATCACCCAGGGGGACAGGAATATGGGTTTCCATTGTATTGAAACCACAAATAATGCCCTCGGAAGCCCCGAAACTTACAATGCTCACGGCAGTAGCGGTAACCGAAGCCATAACTGAAAAAATCGGTATATCTGCCGGCATAAAATGGCCCAATGATGTGCTTATCGATGGCAAAAAGGTCTGCGGCATCCTCACCGAAATGAGTGCCGAAACTGATGTAGTAAATTATGTGGTCATAGGGACGGGAATTAATGTAAATAACGATATTTTCCCCGACGAGATAAAAGATACCGCTATCTCCTTAAAAATTGCAGCAGGAAATGCCGTTGATCGTATCCAGATTCTGGCGGGTTTTCTGGAAAGGCTGGAATATCATTATAAGACCGCCATGGCCCGGGGGTTTGAACCTGTTCTTAATGAATGGAGGAAACTTTGCTGCAATCTTGGAAAGCCGGTGGAGATCGTCACAAGGGACGGGAGCTTTACCGGAATCGCAGAAGACATAGATGAACAGGGAGCACTTATAGTAAAAAAGACCGATGGCAAGTTTGAGAGGGTCTTGAGCGGTGATGTGTCGCTTAAATACAGGAGGTAAGGCACGAGAAGACGCCGGAGAATCAATATGGATTAATTGACGTGCGTGTCGCAGAATTACAAAAAAGTGTTGTAGAATAAAAAACTTTCCCGGAGCGAAAAATAAAGAGGAAGGATACAAAACCTTCCTCACGCTATTTTAGGAGGTGTTTTTTTGGAAAGGGAAAAGCAAATCCAGGAAATCCTAGATTTTGTTAGCCGTCACAAGAGTTCCCATGCCAGCCGCACCGTCTGTGCCAGAATACTGGGTGATAGTTTCATGGGTATAAACGATGAAGCCATAGATGAGTTAAGGGTAAGACTTCCAAAAGCCGATAACGATGAACTGGAAGCGTGTTACTATATAATAAAGTAGTAATTAATAAAGGGATTTTAAGATTTCACTTTCCAGGGCCAGCATCTTTTTCCTGTCCTGGAGGCTCAACTTTTCCAGTATTTTTTTCTATGAATATTTGAAACTTGAATTTTAGTAAAACCGCGCGTATCTTTATCCAGTAACTGTGGCCAATCCACCTTTTCATCTTTCCATATAAGGTCCAAATCTACGATCCTGGTCCCGTCATCCAAGTATTCAAGACCTGCCAGGATCTTTTTATATCTACAGGATTTAGTGTCATGTTAAAAATTTTTGTGTAAAGAGGAACACTTAATTTTTTATAGAATAATATATGTTTAAATAGTTTTTGGAGGGGTACATATGCTGGAAATAATCCTTAGCGGGGCAAAAGGTAAAATGGGAAGGACTATCGCAGAGATGGCCGGAGGATATAATGATTTAAAAATTGTAGCAGGGGTTGACATTACCGGAGGAGAAGGAGACTTTCTCATTTATGATAGTGTTTTCAACATTACAGAAAAAGCAGATGTTATCGTGGATTTTTCCAACCCTAAAGCACTGAATGATCTTTTAAGATTTGCATCGGAAAAGAAAACCCCTATAGTGGTCGGCACTACAGGGCTAACCGAAGAACACAAGAGGATGCTTGAAAATGCCTCTGAAAGTATTCCCGTATTTGTTTCCCACAACATGTCCCTGGGGGTATTTCTTCTTATTACCCTGGCCCGCCAGGCGGCAAAAGTGCTTACCGACAGCGACATAGAGATAGTGGAAAGACACCACAACCAGAAGATCGATGCACCCAGCGGCACATCTTTGATGATTGCCGATGCTATTAAAGAAGTAAGAAAAGATGCTGAATTTATACTGGGACGGGCAGATAAGAGCAAAAAGCGGGAGAAAAACGAGATAGGCATTCATTCCATCAGGGCAGGAAATCTGGTAGGAGAACACCGCGTGATATTCGGCGGCGAAGATGAGACCATAGAGCTTTCTCATACCGTCACGTCGCGAAAAGTCCTGGCAGCGGGAGCATTGCGAGCCGCAAGGTTTATCGTCACACAATCTCCCGGATACTATACCATGGCCGACCTGGTGAAAAGCCTTGGGCTATGACGACTGCGAAAGAACTTGCCCTCAGCGGGCAAGTTCTTTCCTGAGATTTCGCTATAATTTTGTGCCACAGTGAGGGCAAAAATTAAATCCCGGATGGACATAGGCTCCGCAATTAGGACAAAAACCACCGGCAGCGCCCAGCTTTTTCAATCTAGTAAAGTCAACTGCATCGGTGCGCTTAAGTTCATCGGCATATTCCTTCTCAACTTCATAGATGCTCCCACAGCATCGGAGCCTGAGAAAATACTTGTATCCCCATCTAAAGAGCGGTATAAAGAAGAAATGAAAATATGTATAGGATTCGACGAGTTCAGCCCTGGATAGCCTGCCACAGCTGGGACACACCACATTCTCGAACTCTCGAATCATTTTTTCTTTATTTTGAATGCCGAAGATTCCGATGAAGAACATCCTTATCCCCCCGAAAATCTCGTGATTAAAATTATTATATATCATAATATATTTTAAAAGCAATATATGATTGAATCTGGTGTGACAATTTACGACGGCTTCGCTAAACGGTGCTTTTGGCTATCTCCGGCAGCGGACTTAGTTTCTACATTACAATCATGCTTTATTTGAAAAATTTTTTTTTGAATCTAACGGATGTCTCTGGTAAAATATAAAAGGATTCTAAAATCAAAATTGAACCGGCCTTTTCATCTCTATCTACATCCTTTGGAGGATAAATATGTCAAAAGTTGTATTGATGAAGTGCGCTGATTATGATCCTGAAGAAATACGGGAAAAGATAGAACATGCCTTAAGGATTTTAAAGGTGGATTTTGCGGATAAGAAAAAGATCCTTTTAAAACCAAACCTCCTCATGCGAAAAAAGCCCGAAGATGCCGTTACTACTCATCCAACAGTGGTACAGGCCATGATCGAAATACTAAAAGGATTCAGCGTGGAAGCAGTGGTGGCCGAAAGCCCCGGAGGACCCTATACCAAAAGAAGGCTTGAAGGAATATATGAGGCAACCGGTATAAAGGGGATATGTGACAATACCGGAGCCTTTTTAAATTATGATACATCATGGTTTGAAAAAAATTTTGAAGAAGGATACATGCTCAAAAAGATACCCTTTATATCACCGCTAAAAGATTGTGATGGCCTCATATCCCTGGCCAAGCTCAAGACTCACGGCATGGCTGTCTATACCGGGGCGGTAAAGAACCTTTACGGCCTTATACCGGGGGGCCAAAAGGTGGAACTCCACTTTAAAATGCAGCAAATGGATCGGTTTATGGACATGCTCCTAGACATATATCTAGCATCAAGGCCCATGCTTTCGGTCATAGATGGAATTGTTGCCATGGAGGGCAGCGGACCATCGGCCGGAGTACCCAGGAAACTGGGCGTGCTTATAGTATCGCAAGATGGAATTGCGGCTGATTTTGTGGCTTCAAAAATTATTGGCTTAAATATAAACGATTTTCCACTTTTGAAGTGTGCCATAAAGAGGGGGCTTTTCCGGGAAGACGGAGTAGAAGTTGTTGGAGATAGGCTAGAAGAAATAAATGTAAAAGATTTTAAATTTCCTAAGAAAAAAGATGTTTTGTTTTTGAAAGGGCTGCTGCCAGTTTGGCTTGAAAACTATTTTAAAGCATGGCTTACACCCAAACCGGTATTTATACATAAAAAATGCATTGGATGCAAAGAGTGTTTCAATACCTGCCCTGCAAAGGCCATAATGATGGTGAATAAAAGACCAGTAGTGGATTTAGACAAATGCATAAGATGCTACTGCTGCCATGAACTCTGCCCGGAAAAAGCTATAAATATCGATAGAGCTTTTATTTTTAAAACCATTCTAAAATAATAAATCGACTTTTTACAGATAAAGGGGGTTTAAAAAGTTGAGAGTCAAAAAAAGTGGAATTTATAATACTTTGATAAATTGGAGGGATTTTAGACAGAAAATCATAGCCGAAGGCCTTGTCGTTGGCATTTTTGCGGGAGCCATTGCCGCCCTGTATAGGTTTATTATAAAAGAAGCCGATCTTTTTCGGGAACAAATATACCATATATTACGGTCCAGCGGTTATGCCGTAATTCTTGTCTGGTTTGTATTTCTGCTGGTGGCGGCCTACATTCTCGGCATGATGGTTAAAAAAGAACCATTGGTGAGCGGCAGCGGAATTCCTCAGGTAAAGGGTGTATTATCCGGCCAGATGCACATGAAATGGCTCAGGGTCATCATATATAAATTTGTAGGCGGCATCATCGCTCTGGGCGCGGGTCTTTCCCTGGGCCGGGAGGGACCGTCGGTCCAGTTGGGAGCTGCAGCGGGGCAGGGCGTAAGCAGGATGCTTGGAAGACTTAAAGTAGAAGAAAAGTACCTTATTACCTGCGGTGCCAGCGCGGGGCTATCTGCAGCTTTTAGCGCCCCTCTGGCAGGAGCCATGTTTGCCCTGGAGGAACTGCACAAGAACTTCTCACCGCTGGTACTGGTGCCTGCTATGGTAGCATCAATGATCGCAGGTTTCATCTCCCATCAGTTTTTTGGACAGGTACCGGTATTTAATTTTGGGAGGCTCAATCCACTACCGTTAAAATATTACTTTTATGTGCTCATATTGGGAATAATAACCGGGGCCTTCGGGGTGGCCTTTAACCTGGCCCTGGTAAAAACTCAGGAAGGTTTTAAAAAACTCCAGTTCGTAATGCCCGAATTAAAACCGGCCATTCCTATAACCGTGGCAGGTATACTGGGGTTTATCCTGCCGCAGGTGCTTGGCGGAGGCAATGCCCTGATAAATTCCCTGGATAGAATGAAATACTCCGTGGGTTTTATAATGATATTGTTGGCTGTGAAATTTTTATTCACGATGGTAAGTTACGGTTCGGGCGTTCCCGGGGGTATATTTTTACCTCTATTGGTCATAGGAGCATTGACCGGTAATCTCTATGGCTCCTTAATAGTAAATGTATTGCACCTAAACCCCGCCTATGTAAATAATTTTATTGTCCTGGCCATGGCAGGTTATTTTTCCGCCATAGTAAAGGCCCCTATCACCGGCGGCATACTCATAACCGAAATGACCGGGTCTTTTGTCCACCTGCTGGCATTGACCCTTATTTCCATAACATCATATCTTACGGCGGACCTGTTAAAAGGTGAGCCCGTTTATGATATTTTGCTGGAAAGGATGCTGGCCGGGAACAAATCCGAAAAAAATATCCCAGGTGCGGGGAGGAAAATTCTTATGGAGATACCGGTTTGCGTGGGTTCCGAACTGGACGGGAAAAAGATTAAGGATGTGGAATGGGACCCTCACTGTCTGCTGGTAGGCATAAACAGGGGGACTTCAGAGATCATACCAAGGGGCAATACCAGGATATATCCGGGAGATTATCTTGTGGTGCTTGCCGATGAGGGAAGGGCTGTAACCATAAGGAAAAAATTGTTAGATATGACTGAAATTACCGAAAAGTAACACCGGAACCGGATTTCGGCGGTTGTGTAAAAACCTGATGGAAGGGTATCGGATAATACGGGGAAGCACTTAAATTTGCCAGAGAGCTGGGCTAAGGCTGGCGGAATGAAATAAGGTTTTGTAAAGGGGTGTACATATGTACCGCCCATTTCTTTTTGCAGCTGTATTTTTTTTGTCCGGGGTCGG